>NZ_JBJGZD010000051.1:0-616 GCF_054050335.1 Geodermatophilus sp. SYSU D00698 | reverse complement strand
GCGCCGACCAGCCTCGCTCCGGCGATCGCGGCGTTGCCGACGCCGCCGCAGCCGAACACCGCCACCGACTCCCCCCGCTGCACCCCGCCGGTGTTGATCGCCGCGCCCACCCCGGCCATCACGCCGCAGCCGAGCAGCCCGGCGGCGGTGGCCGGCGCCGCCGGGTCGACCTTGGTGCACTGCCCGGCGGCGACCAGCGTCTTGTCCACGAACGCGCCGATGCCCAGCGCCGCCGACAGCGCGGTGCCGTCGGTGAGGGTCATCGGCTGGGTGGCGTTGGCGGTGTTGAAGCAGTACTGCAGCCGGCCCTTGCGGCAGGCGCGGCACTGCCCGCACACCGCCCGCCAGTTGAGGACGACGAAGTCGCCGACGGCCACGTCGGTGACGCCCTCGCCGACCGCGGCCACGGTGCCGGCGGCCTCGTGGCCGAGCAGGAACGGGAAGTCGTCGTTGATGTTGCCCTGGCGGTAGTGCAGGTCGGTGGCGCAGACGCCGCAGGCCGCGACGTCGACCACCGCCTCACCCGGCCCCGGATCGGGCACCAGGACCGTCTCGACGCTGACCGGTTCTCCCTTGCCGCGGGCGACGACGCCCCTCACCTCGTAGGCCATGCCGG
>NZ_JBJGZD010000050.1:0-775 GCF_054050335.1 Geodermatophilus sp. SYSU D00698 | reverse complement strand
TGTAGTGCCCACGGACCTTGTTGACACGCCGTTGAGGGCTTGATCGGCAGGAAGACCTCCGGCGGAGTGGGGATGTCTGACGTCGCCCGCTCAACCGGAGGTCTTCGTGGTCCACGCTATGCCGCGGCTGTCGCCGTGGTCTCGTCTGCAGCTCGTGCGGCGGGTGCTGGCCGGCCGCCCGGCCGCGCACGTGGCCGCGGAGATGGGCATCTCCCGCACCACCGCCTACAAGTGGCTGGCCCGCTACCGCACCGAGGGCATCCCCGGGCTGCTGGATCGCTCCTGCCGCCCGTACTCCTCGCCGGGACGCACCGCGCCGGATGTGGAGGCGGCCGTGCTGGCGCTGCGCCGGGACCGGCGGCTGGGTCCGGTCCGGATCGCGGCGCTCCTGGGGCTGGCCGCCTCCACGGTGCACCGGATCCTGACCCGCCACCGCATGCCGCGGCTGGCCTGGCTGGACCGGCCCAGCGGAGAGCCGGTGCGCCGCTATGAGCGGGCCCGCCCCGGCGAGCTGGTGCACGTGGATGTGAAGAAGCTCGGCGCCATCCGGCCAGGCGGCGGCTGGCGCGCCCACGGGCGGGGCTCGGCGCAGAACAGCTTCAGCCGCGCCGAGGTCGGCGCCGGACGCCGGATCGGCTACGACTACGTGCACTGCGCCGTCGATGACCACACCCGGCTGGCCTACGCCGAGATCCACCCCGACGAGCGCGCCGACACCTGCGCCGGCTTCCTGCGCCGGGCCGCAGCCTTCTTCGCCGCGCACGGCATCGCCCGC
>NZ_JBJGZD010000049.1:0-2365 GCF_054050335.1 Geodermatophilus sp. SYSU D00698 | reverse complement strand
TCCACAACCCCTGCCGGGTCTCACATGGAAACGGTTTAGCCTCATCCGCTTTCGCTCGCCACTACTCACGGAATCACGGTTGTTTTCTTCTCCTGTGGGTACTGAGATGTTTCACTTCCCCACGTTCCCTCCACACGCCCTATGTGTTCAGGCGCGGGTCACACCACATGACTGGTGCGGGGTTCCCCCATTCGGACACCCTCGGATCAACGCTCGGTTGGCAGCTCCCCGAGGCTTATCGCAGCCTCCCACGTCCTTCATCGGCTCCTGGTGCCCAGGCATCCACCGTGTGCCCTCAACATCTTGACCACACACAAACCCACAAACCATCGAACTGAAACTCCGACCCGAAGATCGGAGATCAAAGATGCTCGCGTCCACTGTGCAGTTCTCAACGACCAACCCGCGCTCCCTCCCCAGCGACGCCACCGGCCCGCGCACGCGCGGCGATGTGGCATCGGGAAGGCCCGGACAGAGACAGCAACCCCCACCCCCGGCACGCGACCGGCCGGCGGGGTCCGCTCCCTCAGGACCCAACAGCGTGCCTACGACCCCCCACCTGCCCCCGGCTCCGGTCCACGCCGGCGCCCCGAAGGACACCCGGCAGTACTGGGAGCCGGCCACAGCCGGCGGCCGAACTGGTCAGCGTTCCACCCTCGAGCACCACCCCGAACACCCGCCCGGCGCCCCTGCTGGGCACCGGGTCCTCGGTCCGGGCATGGCTTGGACCGGCGCAGCAGGGCTGGCCGGTCGGTGCTCCTTAGAAAGGAGGTGATCCAGCCGCACCTTCCGGTACGGCTACCTTGTTACGACTTCGTCCCAATCGCCGATCCCGCCTTCGACGGCTCCCTCCCACAAGGGGTTGGGCCACCGGCTTCGGGCGTTACCGACTTTCGTGACGTGACGGGCGGTGTGTACAAGGCCCGGGAACGTATTCACCGCAGCGTTGCTGATCTGCGATTACTAGCGACTCCAACTTCATGGGGTCGAGTTGCAGACCCCAATCCGAACTGAGACCGGCTTTTTGGGATTCGCTCCACCTCGCGGTATCGCAGCCCTTTGTACCGGCCATTGTAGCATGTTTGCAGCCCTAGACATAAGGGGCATGATGATTTGACGTCATCCCCACCTTCCTCCGAGTTGACCCCGGCAGTCTCCCATGAGTCCCCACCATCACGTGCTGGCAACATGGAACGAGGGTTGCGCTCGTTGCGGGACTTAACCCAACATCTCACGACACGAGCTGACGACAACCATGCACCACCTGTGCACGACCCCGAAGGACACCGTATCTCTACGGCTTTTCCGTGCATGTCAAGCCTAGGTAAGGTTCTTCGCGTTGCATCGAATTAAGCAACATGCTCCGCCGCTTGTGCGGGCCCCCGTCAATTCCTTTGAGTTTTAGCCTTGCGGCCGTACTCCCCAGGCGGGGCGCTTAATGCGTTAGCTGCGGCACGGAGACCGTGGAATGGCCCCCACACCTAGCGCCCAACGTTTACGGCGTGGACTACCAGGGTATCTAATCCTGTTCGCTCCCCACGCTTTCGCTCCTCAGCGTCAGTATCGGCCCAGAGACCCGCCTTCGCCACCGGTGTTCCTCCTGATATCTGCGCATTTCACCGCTACACCAGGAATTCCAGTCTCCCCTGCCGAACTCGAGTCCGCCCGTATCGACTGCAGGCCCGGAGTTGAGCTCCGGGTTTTCACAGCCGACGCGACGAACCGCCTACGAGCTCTTTACGCCCAATAATTCCGGACAACGCTTGCACCCTACGTATTACCGCGGCTGCTGGCACGTAGTTGGCCGGTGCTTCTTCTGCAGGTACCGTCACCTCGCGGCTTCGTCCCTGCTGAAAGAGGTTTACAACCCGAAGGCCGTCATCCCCCACGCGGCGTCGCTGCGTCAGGCTTCCGCCCATTGCGCAATATTCCCCACTGCTGCCTCCCGTAGGAGTCTGGGCCGTGTCTCAGTCCCAGTGTGGCCGGTCACCCTCTCAGGCCGGCTACCCGTCGTCGCCTTGGTAGGCCACTACCCCACCAACAAGCTGATAGGCCGCGGGCCCATCCCCAGCCGGAAATCCTTTCCACCACCAGACCATGCGGCCAGCGGTCACATCCGGTATTAGCCCCAATTTCTTGGAGTTATCCCGAAGCCGGGGGCAGGTTGCCCACGTGTTACTCACCCGTTCGCCACTCATCCCCCCGCAAGCGGGGTTCAGCGTTCGACTTGCATGTGTTAAGCACGCCGCCAGCGTTCGTCCTGAGCCAGGATCAAACTCTCCGTAGATGCATTCAATCGCTGGCCGAGAACCGAGAGCTAGCACTCTCGATGTCATCAACCAAAGGAATCCCATCCGGGCACCAG
>NZ_JBJGZD010000048.1:0-3059 GCF_054050335.1 Geodermatophilus sp. SYSU D00698 | reverse complement strand
TGAAGAGTTGTCCGGCGGCGTCCTACTCTCCCACCCCGTCTCCGGGGCAGTACCATCGGCGCTGAGAGGCTTAGCTTCCGGGTTCGGAATGGATCCGGGCGTTTCCCTCTCGCCATGGCCGCCGTAACACTGTGAACGTCGCCCCGGCCCACCCCGGACAGGGATGGGGGGCTGGATGCGTTCAGAACCGCACAGTGGACGCGAGACACGACAGAGAAGATGTCGGAAGTGTGTGGTCAAGCCCTCGGCCTGTTAGTACCGGTCAGCTCCACGCCTTGCGGCGCTTCCACTTCCGGCCTATCAACCCGCTGGTCTGGGCGGGGGCCTTACCCCATTGACTGGGTGAGAGACCTCATCTTGAAGCGAGCTTCCCGCTTAGATGCTTTCAGCGGTTATCCCTGCCGAACGTAGCCAACCAGCAGTGCACCTGGCGGTACAACTGGCACACCAGAGGTTCGTCCGTCCCGGTCCTCTCGTACTAGGGACAGCTCTTCGCAAGTCTCTTACGCGCACGGCGGATAGGGACCGAACTGTCTCACGACGTTCTAAACCCAGCTCGCGTACCGCTTTAATGGGCGAACAGCCCAACCCTTGGGACCTACTCCAGCCCCAGGATGCGACGAGCCGACATCGAGGTGCCAAACCATCCCGTCGATATGGACTCTTGGGGAAGATCAGCCTGTTATCCCCGGGGTACCTTTTATCCGTTGAGCGACACCGCTTCCACATGCCGGTGCCGGGTCACTAGTCCCAGCTTTCGCTCCTGCTCGACCCGTCGGTCTCACAGTCAAGCTCCCTTGTGCACTTGCACTCGACACCTGATTGCCAACCAGGCTGAGGGAACCTTTGGGCGCCTCCGTTACATTTTGGGAGGCAACCGCCCCAGTTAAACTACCCACCTGACACTGTTCCTGATCCGGCTCACGGACCGAGGTTAGACATCCAATTCGACCAGAGTGGTATTTCAACGGCGACTCCACCGGCACTGGCGTGCCGGCTTCGCAGTCTCCCACCTATCCTACACAAGCCGAACCGAACACCAATATCAAGCTGTAGTGAAGGTCCCGGGGTCTTTCCGTCCTGCCGCGCGTAACGAGCATCTTTACTCGTAGTGCAATTTCGCCGAGCCTGTGGTTGAGACAGCTGAGAAGTCGTTACGCCATTCGTGCAGGTCGGAACTTACCCGACAAGGAATTTCGCTACCTTAGGATGGTTATAGTTACCACCGCCGTTTACTGGCGCTTGAGTTCTGAGCTTCGCCCCGAAGGACTAACCCGTCCCCTTAACGTTCCAGCACCGGGCAGGCGTCAGTCCGTATACCTCGTCTTACGACTTCGCACGGACCTGTGTTTTTAGTAAACAGTCGCTTCTCACTGGTCTCTGCGGCCCCCCTCCGCTGCCCCGCGCACGGCGGTTCACGAACGAGGGCCCCCCTTCTCCCGAAGTTACGGGGGCATTTTGCCGAGTTCCTTAACCACAGTTCGCTCGATCGCCTCGGTATTCTCTACCTGACCACCTGAGTTGGTTTGGGGTACGGGCCGCTCGGAACTCGCTAGAGGCTTTTCTCGGCAGCATAGGATCATCGGATTCGCCTCATTCGGCTACGCGTCAGGCCTCACCCTCGTGCGCCACGGATTTGCCTATGGCGCGGGCCACACCCTTGCACCGGTACCACCACTCACCGGCCCGACTACCTTCCTGCGTCACCCCATCGCTTGCCTACTACCAGCTCGGGTCCCCAGCTACTGCCACCCCGACCCCGAAGGGGCGGAGCGGTCTCGGTGGGTCAGCATCACTGGCCTGGGCATGGGCGCTCCTTCGCGGGTACGGGAATATCAACCCGTTGTCCATCGACTACGCCTGTCGGCCTCGCCTTAGGTCCCGACTCACCCTGGGCGGATTAGCCTGGCCCAGGAACCCTTGGTCTTCCGGCGGGGGAGGTTCTCACTCCCCTCTCGCTACTCATGCCTGCATTCTCACTCGCGTGGCGTCCACGGCTGGCTTCCGCCGCCGCTTCCCCCGCCACACGACGCTCCCCTACCCACCCCGTCCCCTGGCCGGCCCCCGAGGGAACCGACGGGGTTCATGACGAAGTGCCACGGCTTCGGCGGTGTGCTTGAGCCCCGCTACATTGTCGGCGCGGAACCACTTGACCAGTGAGCTATTACGCACTCTTTCAAGGATGGCTGCTTCTAAGCCAACCTCCTGGTTGTCACTGCGATCCCACATCCTTTTCCACTTAGCACACGCTTAGGGGCCTTAGCCGATGATCTGGGCTGTTTCCCTCTCGACTACGAACCTTATCGCCCGCAGTCTCACTGCCGCGCTCTCACTTACCGGCATTCGGAGTTTGGTTGACGTCAGTAACCTTGTGGGGCCCATCGGCCATCCAGTGCTCTACCTCCGGCAAGAAACACGCGACGCTGCACCTAAATGCATTTCGGGGAGAACCAGCTATCACCGGGTTTGATTGGCCTTTCACCCCTACCCACAGCTCATCCCCCAGGTTTTCAACCCTGGTGGGTTCGGTCCTCCACGCGGTCTTACCCGCGCTTCAACCTGGCCATGGGTAGATCACCCGGCTTCGGGTCTAGAGCACGCGACTCGAGAACGCCCTGTTCGGACTCGCTTTCGCTACGGCTACCCCTCACGGGTTAACCTCGCCACGTACCGCTAACTCGCAGGCTCATTCTTCAAAAGGCACGCCATCACCGCCCGCGCACGAGGCGCGGCCGCACGGCTCTGACGGCTTGTAGGCACACGGTTTCAGGTACTATTTCACTCCCCTCCCGGGGTACTTTTCACCTTTCCCTCACGGTACTCGTCCGCTATCGGTCACCAGGGAGTATTCAGGCTTAGCGGGTGGTCCCGCCGGATTCACACCGAATTCCACGGGCTCGGTGCTACTTGGGAACACGACAACAAGGAGGCGCAGCGTTTTCGAGTACGGGGCTCTCACCCTCTACGGCGACCCCTTCCAGAGGCCTTCCCCTAACGACAGCGCTTTCTCACTCCCCGCCAGTCCGGCAGAACTGACACGATCGGTCCCACGACCCCGC
>NZ_JBJGZD010000047.1:0-3421 GCF_054050335.1 Geodermatophilus sp. SYSU D00698 | reverse complement strand
GCTCTGCCCCCGGTCGGGGGCAGAGCACGAGCGGCGGTCGGGGAGCAGGAGCCGGACGCGACGGAGCCCGCGTCCCCTCGAACGGGACGCGGGCTCCGGGCCTGCGGGGAAGCGGGGCTCAGGAGGCCCCGGGGCGGGCGGCGATGCCGGCCAGGGTCTCGTCCATGTCCCGGTCGCTGTCGGCCGTGCCGGCGTGCACCAGCAGGATCGGCGTCAGGTCGTCGGCGGCCGGGACGGGCCCGGCACCGGCCGGGGCCAGCAGCAGGGCGGGCAGCGTCTCGGTCTCCGCGGCGACCTGGACGCCGGCCCTGCGCAGTGAGTCGGCCACGTTGCGCCGGACGCCCCGCCGGCCCTCCGCGGGCCGCAGCTGCAGCGGCACCCGGCGGCCCACGGCGGCGTGCGCGGCCAGCCGGAGGGCGGCCCGGCCGGAGGCGTCGCCGTCCTGCAGCACCGCGACCGGCCCGCCCGGCTGCAGGCCCGCCTCGCCGAGCTCGCCCGAGACGGTGACGACCGAGCCGCGCAGCGACGGCGGCCAGGGAGTGCCGGCGGTGAGCGCGCCTTCGACGATGCCCCAGCCGCTGCGGACCAGGACGACGTCGGCCGCGGTGCTGCCGGCCAGGTCGGCCACCTCCGCCCACGGGTCCTCGCTGAACCGCGAGGCGACCGACGCCTTCAGCCCCCGGGCCTCGACCAGCCGGGCCAGGGACCGCAGCTCGTCGGCCACGGTGGCCATCAGCTCGAGGTCGGCGCCCAGGCCGCTGGACACCTCGGGCCTGGGCCGGGAGCGGCGGACCACGCGGGTCAGCACGACCTGCGCGGGCGACTCGCGGCCGACCAGGTCGCAGGCCAGCTCGACCAGCGCGGCGTCCCGGTCGGGCTCGTCCACGACGACCACGACGGTGTAGGCCTCGGTGAGCCCCATCTCCGCCCGCTCGGCCGCGGCGATGTCCCGGTCGAGGATCCGCCTGGGGTAGACGAGGTTGAGCAGCGGCGTGGCCATGCCCGTCGTCACCAGGGCCATGATCACCATGAGCGTGAACATCTCGCCGTCGAGCACGCCCTGCTGGACGCCGATGTTGAGGATGACCAGCTCGGTGAGGCCGCGGGTGTTCATCAGCGTGGCCAGGGCGGTGGACTGGCGCCGCGGGACCCGCATGGCCCGCGCGGCGGCGTACGCGCCGACGAACTTGCCGGAGATGGCGACCAGCAGGATCAGGCCGAGCTCGCCGAGGCCGGCCAGGTCGATGGCGCCGACGTCGACGTTGAGGCCGGTGATGACGAAGAACACCGGCAGCAGCAGGAGCACGCTGACCTGCTCGAGCCGGTCGATGATCTCGTGGTTGAGCCGGGCGGCGCCCTTGCGGGGCATGACGACGCCGAAGAGGAAGGCGCCGAAGATGAAGTGGATGCCGATCTCCTCGGCCACCCAGGCGCTGGTGAGGATGCCGATGAGGACGCCGGCGAGCATCTCCGGGGTGAGCTGCCCGAGCCGCTCGTAGCGGGTGACGAGGACCCGCAGCACCGGCTTGACCACCAGGAACATCACCAGGGCGAAGGCCACCGACAGGCCGAGGATCAGCACCACGCCGGTGAACGACGAGGCGGCCACGATCGCCACGACGACGGCCAGCAGGCACCAGGCCAGGACGTCGTCGACGGCGGCGCAGGCCAGCGCGAGCACGCCCGTGGGGACGCGGTGCATCTGCCGCTCGGCGAGGATCCGCGCGAGCACGGGGAACGCGGTGATGGACATGGCCACGCCCATGAACAGGGCGAACCCGAGGAAGGGGATCACCGAGGTCGACCCGTCGGTCGCGGTGAAGACGTCGTGCTGGGTGTGCAGGTAGGTCGCCAGCAGCACGCCGAGCGCGAACGGCAGCAGGATCGACGCCAGCGACACCGAGACGGCCACCTTCTCCCTGCCGCGCATGAACGACAGGTCCACCTCGAGGCCGACCAGGAACATGAACAGCACCAGGCCGAGCTGTGCCAGCACGTTGAGGAACGGCCGGATGTCGGTCGGGAACAGCAGCAGGTCGAGGTCGCCCGGCAGGGCGCCGAGCAGCGTCGGGCCCAGGAGGATGCCGGCGACGATCTCGCCGACGACGGCCGGCTGACCGACCTTGACGGCCAGCCGTCCCATCAGCCGGGCGATGACCATGATCACCGCGAGGTCGACGAAGACGTAGGCGATGATCTCTGCGACGGGGCGCGCTTCCACGTGTTCTCCGGGCATGGCTGTCCGCGCCGCGTGGGACCGCGCGGGAGTCGGTTGGGACGGCGGGGACCGGGCACCCGGGGCCACGCCGGGCGCGGATGCTAGCCGCGGCGGTCCGGTCGCAGGGGTCCCGCGCGCGCGGCATCTCGGCGGGCGCGAACCGGTTCCCGGACGGCGGGTCCCCCGGCACACTGTGCCGCTGCCGCGCACCGCGGCGTCCGGCGCGGCCGGGGATACAGCGTTTCAGGAGGACATGCATGGATGCCGTCGGCCTGGTGGGCGCGGCGCCTGCCAACATCGCGGACTACCAGGTGGTCCGCGTGCTCGGTGAGGGCAACAACGGCCGCTTCTACCTCGCCCGCCCCCCGGCGCGGCTCGGCCTGCCCGACGAGTACGTCGCGGTGAAGGTCTTCACCGGCACCCACAGCGAGCAGGCCTACGAGCGGGGCGTGCGGGAGCTGCGCGCCTTCGCCCAGGTGGCCTCGCCGTACCTGGTCAAGGTCTACGACGCCGTGCTGCAGGACAGCTTCCTGTACGCGATGGAGTACTGCCCCCTCGGTTCCCTGGCTGCCCCGGCGCGGCCGCTGAGCCGCGGCGAGGTGCTGCGCGCGGTGGCGCACGCCGCGCACGCCGCGCACGCGCTGCACGAGGCGGGCCTGACCCACGGTGACGTCAAGCCGGCCAACGTCCTGCTCACCGAGGAGGGTGGCAAGCTCTCCGACCTGGGCCTGGCCCGCTACCTCGCGCCGGGCGTCACGCTGACCGGCATGGCCAGCGCCGCCTCGGTCGAGTTCCTGGACCCGGCGCTGCTGCGCGGTGACCGGCCCTCGCGGGCCACCGAGGTGTTCGCCCTGGGCGCCACCCTCAACCGGGCGCTCACCGGCACCGGCCTGTACGGCGAGCTGCCCGACGGCGAGCCGCTGCTCGCCATCCGCCGGGTGATGAGCGCCGAGCCGGCGATCGCTCCCGGCCTGACCGACGAGGAGGCCGCGCTCGTCTCCGAGTGCCTGGCCCCGGTGGGGCAGCGCCCGGTGACCGCGCTGCAGGTGGCCGAGCGGCTGGACCGGATGGCCGCCGAGGCGCTGGGCGCCGCCCGCGCCTGACCGGCGTCCGACACGACGAGGGCCCCGGGGCCCCCCGGGCGCGGGGGCGGGGCCCCCGGCGTGTGCGGGGGCCCGCAGACTGGACGCGTCTCGGGATTAC
>NZ_JBJGZD010000046.1:0-6002 GCF_054050335.1 Geodermatophilus sp. SYSU D00698 | reverse complement strand
CACCTCCCGCCCCCGCCCCCCCCCCCCCCCCCCCCCCCCCCCCCCCCCCCCCCCCCCCCCCCCCCCCCCCCCCCCCCCCCCCCCCCCCCCCCCCCCCCCCCCCCCCCCCCCCCCCCCCCGGCTCCCGCTGACGGACACGACCGGCGCCCGGGCGCCTCCGGCACCACGCCGGACCGCCCGGGCGCGAGAGCGCGGCGAGGGCCGCAGGCGAACGGGAGAACGGCATGAGCGACCGGCCGCAGGCGGTGCGCACCGGGGTCCGCCCGGACGGCGCAGCCGGAGCGGACGGAGCCCCGGCGACGGGCTCGGCGCCCGCCACCGGCCAGACGCCCGCTCCGTCCGGGGCGACCCCGGCCGGGGCCACGCCGGCGGGCGCGGGTCCGTCGCTGGCCAAGCCGGTCACCGGCCAGGCGTCCGCCCAGCAGGTGCCGCCCGTGGCCCCGCCGCAGGCGCCCCAGCAGGCTCCCCGTCCGGCCGACGCGACCATGCCGGGGCCGGTGAGCGCCACCCAGGCGGTCCCGCCGGCCGCGGTGGCCGCCCCACCGGCGGCGGCCCGGGCTCCCCAGCAGCCGCCGGCCGCACAGCAGCCGCCGGCTGCGCAGCAGCAGGCCGGCAAGCAGGCCAGGAACCGCGGCAACCGCGGTCCGCGGCGGGCGCGGCTGCAGCTGCGGCACGTCGACACCTGGTCGGCGCTGAAGATCTCGCTGGTCCTGTCGATCGCGATGTTCTTCATCTGGATGGTCGCGATCGGGATCCTGTACGGGGTCCTGTCCGGGCTCGGCGTCTTCGACACCCTCAACGACCTGTTCGGCCAGCTGGGCACGTCGTCGAGCGGCGAGGGCGGCGGCGACGTCATCACCCCGGGCGTCGTCTTCGGCGGCGCGGCCGTCATCGGCGCGATCAACATCGTGCTGATGACCGCGCTGTGCACCGTCGCGGCGTTCATCTACAACCTCTGCGCCGACCTGGTCGGCGGCCTCGAGGTCACGCTCGCCGAGCGGGACTAGACGGAGGACCCCTCTGCCTCCCACCGCTCGCAGGCGCGCGGCGGGACCCTGCAGGGGGGCCGCCCCCGGACCCCCCCGTCCGGGCCCGGGGGCGGCCAGGTAAGCTGGTCGAGGTCCACGGGCCTGTAGCTCAGGCGGTTAGAGCGCATCCCTGATAAGGATGAGGCCGGAGGTTCAAGTCCTCCCAGGCCCACCCGTGAACCGGTGCCCCGGCACCGCGACAGCGAGGCCCCGTCCGTGGCCGCCGTCGTACCCAGGAGGTACCGCGTGCTGAAGAAGCTGGCCCTGGCCGCCGTCGCGGCCGGTGCCGTCGCCGCCGTCCGCCGGCGCTCGTCCGGCGGCGGCAAGACCGAGGCCGACCTCTGGCACGAGGCCACCAGCGGCCCCCAGTCGGTCAGCCGCCCGACCACCCGCTGAACCCGGGCTCCCGCGCGGAGCTCCCGGGGACAGCGCCCCCGGGGACGTAGCTCAATTGGCAGAGCACCGCCTTTGCAAGGCGGGGGTTAGGGGTTCGATTCCCCTCGTCTCCACCGCAGGACGCCGGTGCGTCCTGCCGCTCGGCCCGGCGGTGGGCGCCGGCCTCCCGCAGCCGGTGACCCCCACCTCCGCACGGCCTCGACGGCCGGGGCGCCCGGCCCAGCGCCGTGCAGGTCCGCCGGCACGTCCTGCCTACACGCCCGGTGCATCGTCCCCGTGGGGTGGCCCGCTCCCCGTGCTCGGGGTCAGCGGAGCAGTGGGAGAGTGGGCGGCGTGACCGAATCGACCCCCGCACGCCGTGCCGTGCTGCACACCAACCACGGCGACATCACCGTCGACCTGTTCCCCGACCACGCGCCGAAGACGGTCGCGAACTTCGCGGACCTGGCCGAGGGCCGCCGCGAGTGGACGCACCCGGCGACCCGGCAGAAGACCACCGACCCGCTGTACGACGGGACGGTCTTCCACCGGATCATCGACGGCTTCATGATCCAGGGCGGCGACCCGCTCGGTCAGGGCTTCGGCGGCCCGGGCTACCAGTTCGGCGACGAGTTCCACCCCGAGCTCACCTTCAACCGCCCGTACCTGCTGGCCATGGCCAACGCCGGGCCGGGCACCAACGGCTCGCAGTTCTTCATCACCGTGAGCCCGACGCCGCACCTCAACCGCAAGCACACGATCTTCGGCGAGGTCGCCGACCAGAGCAGCCGCGAGGTCGTGGACCGCATCGCCAAGGTCCGCACCGGCCGCAACGACCGCCCCGTCGAGGACGTCGTCATCCAGTCGGTCGAGGTGCAGCGCAGCTGACCACCGGTCCCGACGACGGGGGCGCCGGCCGGCCGCCGGCGCCCCCGTCGGCCACCTGCTACCGCCACCCGGACCGGCCGACCGGCGTCCGGTGCGCGCGCTGTGACCGGCCGATCTGCCCGGAGTGCATGACGCCGGCCGCCGTCGGGTTCCAGTGCCCCGACGACGTCCGGGCCGGTTCCGCCGGGGTCCGCCGTCCCCGGCCGGTGTCCCGCTGGTCCGGCGCCCGCCGCCGGTTCGGCCCGGTCACCGTCTCGCTGGTCGCGGTCAACGTCGTCGTCTTCGTCGTCACGGCGGTGTCGGCGGTGTCGGTCGGCCGGAGCCCGCTGGACAACTGGCGCTCGCCGGTGTTCGAGGAGTTCTCGCAGGTCCCCGTCCTCGTCGACGTCTTCGGCCAGGACTGGCGGTTGCTCACCGGGGCGTTCCTGCACATCGGGATCACCCACCTGCTGCTGAACATGCTCAGCCTGCTGGTGTTCGGCCCCGAGCTCGAGGGGCGCCTGGGCCGGTGGCGCTACCTCGCCGTCTACCTGGTGTCCGCCCTGGGCGGCGCCGTGGCCATCCAGCTGTTCGGCGAGCCCGCCCGGCCCGTGGCCGGGGCGTCCGCGGCCCTCTACGGCCTCCTGGGCTCCCTCGGCGTGCTCCTGCTGGTCGCCCACCAGGACCTGCGCGGCCTGCTCACCCTGCTGGCCATCAACGTGGTCATCAGCTTCCTGCCCGGCGTCTCGCTGCTGGGCCACCTCGGCGGCCTGGTCGCCGGCGCCCTCGCCACCGGGCTGCTCGTCCTCACCCGCCGGCGGACGGCGGCGCAGGCACTGTCGCTCGTGGTGCTCGCCGCAGTCCTGGTGACCCTCACCCTCGCCGTACCGGTACCCCTGGTCGTCCTCGGCCTCTGAGGGCCCGTCCCGCGCCTCAGGCGGGCCGCCACGCCTCGAGGGCCTGGGCGACCGACGCCGGGTCGGTGCCCAGGTCCCGGCGGCCCAGCAGCACGAGGGTGCCCTCGTCGTCGGGGTGCGCGGCGGTGTCGAGCTCCAGCAGCCGCGAGCGCACGCCCAGCCGCCGCGTCGTCCGCAGCCGCACCCGCAGGCCCGGCCACGGCAGCCGGGTGCGCCCGGTCAGCGTCCGCACGACGACGCCGGCGTCGTCCACCGCCAGCCGCGGCCGCAGGACGAGGTCGCGCAGCGCCGCACCCACCAGGAGCACGCCGGCGGCGCCGACCAGCACCCGCCCCGCCGTGTCGAGCCCCAGGGCGGCCAGCGTCAGCAGCACCCCGCCGAGCCCGAGCGTGACCGTCTCCGCCGTCCGCGCCGACCACCGCACGTCCCCAGCCTCCCAGGACGTCCACGGCGACTCTGTCCACAGGCCGGCAGAGGTGGGGACGCCCGACCGCAGGCGGGGATCTGCCCAGCTCGGCCCGCGTGTCGACTCCTCGACCGCAGTGCCGTGCTCGCGCTCGGTGACCGTCCCGGTGCTGCGGTCATGTCGACACATCCACAGCTGGGTACACAGCTGGGGACAAAGCACAGACCTGTAGTTACTCGGGTGCCCTTCTCGTCACACGTGCCTCACCAGTTGCGAAAGCGCAGGTCAGCGACGTGTAGTCGAACAGGCGTTCTCCACATGCGGTGGACAACCCTGGGGGTAGGGCGTCATGTCGACCTGTGGATCCACCGGTGGTGTGTGCACAGCGGTCCACACCCCCGGTGTCCACCGCCGGACGGCCCCCGTGTACACGAGAGGCCCCCGTCCCGGGTGCGGGACGAGGGCCTCTCGGGAGAGGTGTGGCGGCTACCGCCAGCGCATCGACATGACGAGGCCGACCACCATGGCGCCGAAGCCGATGGCGAAGTTCCACGCCCCCAGCGACACCATGAACGGGATCTGGTCGCCGGCCACGTAGTAGACGACGATCCACAGCAGACCGAGCAGCATGAGCGCGACCATGAGCGGCGCGTACCAGCGCGGGCTCGGCTGGACGGCCCGTGCGTTGGCCGCGCGCGACTGCAGCACGCCCTCGGGCGGCGTGTAGACCGACTTCTTGCGGACCTTGGACTTGGGCACTCCGACCGTCTCCTGCTGACTCGCTGGGGTGCCGGTCCGTCGCGACCGGCACGATCGCTCCCCAGCCTAAGCTCCGAGGGGACCAGCACGGCCGCGTCCGACGGCGTGCCTCCCCCTCCCGTCCCCCAGGAGCCCGCGTGACCGCCTCCGAGCCGCCGGTGGGCCCCTCCCGGCGCCGGTCGGCCTGGGGCGCCCTGGTGCCCGTGGTGGCGCTCGCGGCAGGGCTGCTGTTCGCCACCTCCGGCCAGACCGCCGAGGGCTCGGACCTGCGCGCCGGCGACGTCACCGAGCTGTCCGAGCTCATCGCCCAGCGCAACGAGGTCATCGCCGGCCAGCAGGAGCAGCTGACCGCGCTGCAGCGCCGGACCGAGGCGCTCACCGACCAGGCGGCCTCCCGCGACGGCGCCGTCGCCTCGGCCCAGGCGGCGGGCGACGCCGGCGCCCTGTCGGCGGGCCTGGTCGCCCTCCGCGGCCGCGGTGTGGAGATCACCCTCGACGACGCCCCGCGCCGGCCCGACGGCAGCCTGCCGACGGGCGCCCGCCCCGACGACGTCGTCATCCACCAGTCCGACGTGCAGGCGGTCGTCAACGCCGTCTGGGCCGCCGGCGCCGACGGCGTGGCGATCATGGACCAGCGGCTGATCGCCACCAGCGCCGTCCGCTGCGTCGGCAACGTCCTGCTGCTCCACGGGCGGACCTGGTCACCGCCGTTCGTCGTCACCGCGATCGGCGACCCCGCCGCCATCCGCGCGCAGCTGGACGCCTCCCCGCAGGTGGCGGTGTTCGAGCAGGCGGTCGAGGACTTCGGGCTCACCTTCGCCGTGCGCGACCGGCCGGAGGTCACGGTGCCGGCCTACACCGGCCCGCTGGACATGGCACACGCCACAGCCGCTGACGGCTGACCGGGCGCTGCTGTACACAGGGAGCGTGAGCAGGCCCGTCCTCGTCGTCGACAACTTCGACAGCTTCGTCTACAACCTGGTCCAGTACCTGGGCCAGCTCGGCGTGCAGTGCGTCGTCCGGCGCAACGACGCCGTCACCGTCGACGAGCTGCCCGACCTCGACGTCGCCGGCGTGCTGCTGTCCCCCGGTCCGGGCACGCCCGCCGGCGCCGGCGTGACCGTCCCGATGGTGCGGGCCGCCGCCGAGGCCGGGACGCCGGTGCTGGGCGTGTGCCTGGGTCACCAGGCGATCGCCGAGGCCTTCGGCGCCGAGGTCGTCCGCGCGCCGGAGCTGCTGCACGGCAAGACCAGCGAGGTCGTGCACGACGGCGTCGGCGTGCTGGCCGGGCTCCCCTCGCCCTTCACCGCCACGCGCTACCACTCGCTGGCCGTGGACCGGGCCACCGTGCCCGACGAGCTCGAGGTGACCGGCGCGACGGCGTCGGGCATCGTCATGGCGCTGCGGCACCGGGAGCTGCCCGTCGAGGGCGTGCAGTTCCACCCCGAGTCGGTGCTCACCGAGGGCGGCCACCGGATGCTGGCCACGTGGCTGGCCGCGTGCGGCCTGGCGCCCGACCCGGCCGTCGTCGAGGCCGCCGCCGCGGGCGCCCGCCGTCTCTCCGCCGCCGCCGTCTAGCCCCCGGGGCGGGGGGGGGGGGGCGGGGGCGGGGGGGGGGGGGGGGGGGGGGGGGGGGGGGGGGGCCGGGGG
>NZ_JBJGZD010000045.1:0-6071 GCF_054050335.1 Geodermatophilus sp. SYSU D00698 | reverse complement strand
GCCGGCCCCCGTGCCCGGCCCGCACCCCGGCTCAGGCGGCCGACTCGACCGCGCGGCCCATCCGGACCTGCTCCTCGAGCACGCCGGTGATCCGCGCCTGCACCGCGTCGAGCAGGCCGACGACCTCACTGGTCGCGTGGATGCCGGCGGTGACCTGGTCGCTGCTGGTCCGGGTGCCGGCGATCCGGTCCGGCACCCGCTGCGTGGCGGCCGCGGTCTCCCGGGCCAGGTCCTCGACCTCGCCGGTGACGACGGCGGAGCCGCGGCCGAGCTCGCCGGCGCACGCCGCCGCGGTGGTGGCGTCGAGGGCGAGCAGGCCGGTCCGGTCGGCGATGCCGGAGGTGATCCGGACGACCTCGCCGGTCGACGCCGACGCCTCGGTGAGGGCCTCGACCACCCTCTCGAGGACCTCGACGTCCCGCGGCGTCGCCGTGGTCTCCGGCGTGCCGGACGGGTCCGGGTCGGTGCGCCGCCACATGGTCGTCCTCCGGGGTCGGGGACCCCGGGTCCGGAGGGTCCTGCACCGAGAGGTTCGGCAGCGCCGCCGCGGACTGCAGCCGATCGGGCGCCGCAACCCGGCCCCGAGACCGGATCGCGACTCAGGCGGCGAGCGCGGTCCGGGTGTACAGCGCCGAGCGCCCGGCCTCCCAGGCGCCGAGCAGGTGCCGGGCGGCCAGCCCGTCGAGGGCGAGGGAGCAGGCCGCGCCGAAGAGCACGTCACCCAGGAGCGAGGGGTCCTCGGCCACCAGGGAGCCGCACATGTCCACCGAGGCGATCTGCTCGTGGACGGCGTCGGCCTCGACGTGCTCGTCGTAGAAGACGGTCGTCGTCCCGTCGTGGCCGATCCGGCGCAGCCCCGCGGAGTAGCGGCGGCTGGGCTCGGAGGAGGTCATCTCCACGCAGGCCAGGTGGCCCAGCGCCGCCCCGCGCCAGCGGCGGTGCAGGCCGAACAGCGACATGGTGTTGACCGAGGTGAAGGCGACGGCGGGGGCGTCGTCCCACAGGGCGCCGTACCCGGCGTCCAGGCCCAGGTCGCGCATCATCCCGGCGAAGAGCTCGCTGTGCATGCGCTCGGGCGCGCCGCCGCCGTACTCGTCGGCCTGGATCTCGACCATCGCGGCCTTGGCCCGGCCCGACAGCCGGGGGACGGCGAAGGTGTGCGGGTCGGCCTCCTTGAGGTGGTAGACCGACCGCAGGGTCAGGTACTCGCGCCACTGCTCGGCGGTGCCGCGCTTGGCCATGAACGACGACAGCGACGGGCCGTCGTCGGCGGCGATCAGCGCGGTCAGCTGCCGGTCGACCGGCTCGCCGGTGGGGGAGGGCGGGCCGGTGAGCTCGCACAGGGCGGCCAGGTGCCGGCGCTCGAGGTGCGCGCGCAGCGTGATCAGGCCGGGGTCCCACTCGAGGGCGTCGTCGACGTCGTCGAGGCCCCGGTAGTGCAGCTCGTAGCACAGCGCCAGCGCCAGCTGCAGGTCGTCGTCGTGCAGGGGGTCGGTCGCGGCCCCGGCGGTGGTGCGGGCGAGGTCGACGGTGGCGGGGGAGACCGACCCGGCGAGCAGGGCGTCGCGGAGGGCCGCGGACAGGGGGCCCCGGGCGTGAGGCAGGCGCATGGTCCGGCCCATGCCCAGCGCCGCGGACTTCGATGCACCGCGCACGATGGGATGTCGCACATCCGTGGGCACCCGCGCGGAGGGGTGGGCCCGGCCGCGGTACCGACGACCCCGGGTACCGACCGCTCCCCCGAGCGGACGCGGCGGGCGGGGAGGAGGGTACGGACGTGCCCTTCGACCCGCCCGCCGGCGTGCTCAGCACCGCCGGCGCCGGCGGCTGGACGCTCGTCGAGCCGCTCACCTACCACGGGAAGCGCGACACCTTCGTCGTCCTGGCGGGCTTCCGCACGGACCTCGCGTCCGTGCCGCGGCCGGTGCGGTGGCTGGTCCCGGAGTCCGGGCGGTACACGCTGGCCGCGGTGCTGCACGACTGGCTGTGCCAGGAGGGCATCGTCACCGGCGTGGTCACCGCGCGAGAGGCCGACGGGGTCTTCCGCCGGGCGATGCGGGAGGCCGGGGTGCCGGTGCTGCTGCGCTGGCTCATGTGGACCGGCGTGCGGTGGGGCGCGCTGACCGATCCGCGGCGGCGGCGCGGCTGGCTGCTCAGCGCGCCGGGCGTGCTGGCGATCACGGCGCTGGCGGCGCCGCTGGTGCTGCCGCCGTCGCTGCTGGCCGTGCCGGCCCTGCTCGTCTACGCCGCCGCGGAGCGGCTGGTGTCGGGGGAGGCCGGGGTCCGCCCCTGGTCGCGGCCGCGGACCTGATCGGCCGCCGGCGCGCGTCCGGGGCCGTCCTGCGCCAGGCTCGCGGCATGACCGACACCTCCGGCCCGCCCTTCCGCGCCGACCACGTCGGCAGCCTGCTGCGCCCTGCGTCGCTGCTCGAGGCCCGCGCCCGGCACGCCGCCGGGGAGATCGACGACGCCGAGCTGCGCGGGATCGAGGACGAGGCGATCGCCGACGTCGTCCGGCTGCAGGGCGACGTCGGCCTGCGCACCGCCACCGACGGCGAGTTCCGCCGCGCCTCGTGGCACATGGACTTCATCTACGCCATCGACGGCATCAGCAAGGTGACCGGCGAGGACATCGTCGTCCACTTCCGCAACGCCGACGGCACGATCGACTTCACCCCTGCGGGGCTGCACGTCGACGGCCCGCTGTCGATCGGCGAGCCGGTCTTCGGCGCGGACCTCGCCTACCTGCAGTCGCAGGTGGGGGAGGGGCAGACGGCGAAGCTGACGATCCCCTCGCCGTCGATGGTCCACTACCGCGGCGGCGCGGCCGCGATCGACCCGGCCGTCTACCCCGACGAGGACGCGTTCTGGGACGCCCTGTCGGCGGCGTACGCGCAGCAGGTGCGCGGCGTCGCCGCGCTGGGCTGCCGGTACCTGCAGCTCGACGACACCAGCCTGGCCTACCTCAACGACCCCGCCCAGCGCGCCGAGCTCGCCGCCCAGGGCCGCGACGCCGAGCACCAGCACGAGCGCTACATCCGGCAGATCAACGCCGCGCTGGCCGGCCGCCCGGAGGGGCTGACGGTCACCACCCACATGTGCCGCGGCAACTTCCGCTCCTCCTGGGTGGCCGAGGGCGGCTACGACTTCGTCGCCGAGGCGCTGTTCGGCGGCCTGGAGGTCGACGGCTTCTTCCTCGAGTACGACGACGCCCGCTCCGGCGGCTTCGAGCCGCTGCGGTTCGTCCCGCCGGGCAAGCGGGTCGTCCTGGGCCTGGTGACGACGAAGCGGCCGGAGCTGGAGTCGAAGGACGCGCTCAAGCGGCGCATCGACGAGGCCGCGCGGTACGTGCCGCTGGAGCAGCTGGCGATCTCGCCGCAGTGCGGCTTCTCCTCGACCGTCGAGGGCAACGCGCTGACCCGCGACGAGCAGGTGGCCAAGCTGGCGCTCGTGGTCGAGGTCGCCCAGGAGGTCTGGGGCTACGCCTGAGCCCGGGCCCGGGCCCGGGGCACCGGATCGCTGCCGCCGGCGCCGGGGCGGCAGCGGCGCAGCCGGTCGAGGGTCAGCCACAGCCCGCGCAGCGCGCCGTGGCGCCGCAGCGCCTCGAGCCCGTAGGTCGAGCAGGTCGGCGTGAACGGGCACACCGGCGGGCGGGTGGGGCTGACCCGCTCCCGGTAGGCGACGACGAGCCGGACCGGCCAGCGCGCCGCCCACGGCGTCCCGGCCGGTGCCGGGGTGACCAGTGCCGCGGGCAGGGCCAGCCAGAGCAGGGTGAACAGGCCGATCGCGTCACAGCCCTCCGAGCAGCCGTCCCAGCCGTCGCAGGAGTTGCGGGAGGAGCGGGCGGAGCGGCGGCGACGACGGCGGGTGCACCCCGGGCGGCTGGTCACGGCGGGGCATCGTGCAGGCCGGCGCCGGACCGGGGAAGGGGTTGCTGCACGGGTCGGGCCTGCAACGTCTCGCCCCTCGCGTCCCAGCCGCCCGCCCCGTCCCAGGCGTGGTCCGGTGCCGCACTCCGGTTGCCGACCCTGGGGACGGGTCCCACGACCGCGGGGCCGGTCCGACAGGAGGCACCCGCATGTCCGAGTCGCAGCCCGTTCCGTCGCAGCCCGCTCCGTCCGGCCGTCGCTCCCGCCGGCTCACCGAGCTGCGTGCCGGGATGTCGGTCCTCGGCAGCGCGGCCGCCGACCTCGGCGTCGGCAGCCAGCCCGACGTCCGCGTGCTGCCCGACGGGCGGCTGTGGCTCGACGAGCTGGAGATGGCCGTCTCCGCCGCCGACGTCTACCAGGCCGCCCGCGGGCTCGTCGCCGCCCAGCTCGACGCCATCGCCCACGTGTCCGGCCGACCGGTCGAGGACCACGCGCTGGCCTGGCTGGTCACCCTGCAGACCAACGAGGTCATGGTGGCGCTGGAGGACGAGCCCGCCGTCGACGACGCCGCCTGAGGCGTCAGCGGCCCGGTTCCGGGGGGGCCGAGGTCCACGCCGTCGGGTGAGTCCGCGCACATCCGGGATGCCGCGGTGCCGCATCCGCATTGCTCCCTGGCGTGCAGAACGTCTGGGGACTCACGCGCCGCCGTGAGCTCGACTTCGGCCGGGTGACGACCGCCGGCTGTTGACGCCGTGCGCGCCGCCGTCCCCTCCCGAAGAACCCCCGAAAGGCACCTCAGTGCTCGCACGTCTCCGCCGCGTCCCGTTCGCGGTGCAGGTCCTCCTCGCCCTCGTGGTGGGCGTCGCGCTCGGCCTCGTGGCCCGCGACCTCGGCCCCGTCGCCGACGGGACGCCGAACTGGCTCGCCAGCACCCTCCAGACCGTCGGCCAGACCTTCGTCACGCTGCTCAAGGTCCTGGTCCCGCCGCTCGTCGTCACCGCGGTCATCGTCAGCATCGCCAACCTCCGCCAGGTCTCCAACGCCGCCCGGCTGGCCGGCCAGACCCTGCTGTGGTTCGCGATCACCGCGCTGGTCGCCGTCACCATCGGCATCGGCCTGGGCCTGCTCACCCAGCCCGGCCGCAACAGCAGCGTCGACGCCGCCGCCCAGGCCGCGCCCGAGACCACCGGCTCCTGGTGGGACTTCCTCACCGGCCTGGTGCCGGGCAACGTCCTCGGCCTGCAGGCCTCGGCGGGCGACGACGGCTCGGTCGGCCTGTCGTTCAACGTCCTGCAGCTGATCGTGCTGTCGGTCGCGATCGGTGTCGCGATCCTCAAGGTCGGCGAGCCGGCCGAGCCGTTCCTCGGCCTGGTCCGCTCCGCCCTGGCCGTCGTCCAGAAGCTGCTGTGGTGGGTCATCCTGCTGGCCCCGGTCGGCACCGTCGGCCTCATCGGCAACGCCGTGGCCACCTACGGGTGGGACTCGCTCGGCTCCCTCGGCGTCTTCGCGGGCTCGGTCTACGCGGGCCTCGCGCTGGTGTTGTTCGTCGTCTACCCGGTGCTCCTGCGCCTGCACGGCCTCTCGCCGCTGCGGTGGTTCGCCGGCGCCTGGCCGGCCATCCAGCTCGCCTTCGTCTCCCGGTCCTCGATCGGCACCCTGCCGGTGACCGAGCGGGTCACCGAGCAGGACCTGGGCGTGCCGCGGTCCTACGCCTCCTTCGCCGTCCCGCTGGGCGCGACGACGAAGATGGACGGCTGCGCCGCGATCTACCCGGCGCTGGCGGCGATCTTCGTGGCGCAGTTCTTCGGCGTGGACCTGTCGCTCACCGACTACCTGCTCATCGCGCTGGTGTCGGTGGTCGGCTCGGCCGCCACGGCCGGCGTCACCGGCGCGGTGGTCATGCTGACCCTGACGCTGTCCACCCTGGGCCTGCCGCTGGCCGGCGTCGGCCTGCTGCTGGCGATCGACCCGATCCTCGACATGGGCCGCACCGCGGTGAACGTCGCCGGCCAGGCGCTGGTCCCGACGATCGTCGCCCGGCGCGAGGGCATCCTCGACCTCGAGCGGTTCCGCACCGGCCGGGCGTCCGCCCCGGTCGCCGCGGAGACCGGCGGCGTCGACACCGACCTGCGGCAGCCCGCGGTCGCCTGACCCTCCGCTCCACCCGGCGACGGGCCGGGGACCCCTCGGGGTCCCCGGCCC
>NZ_JBJGZD010000044.1:0-6425 GCF_054050335.1 Geodermatophilus sp. SYSU D00698 | reverse complement strand
CCCCCCCCCCCGACCGGGTGGGCGGAGGGGGCGGGGTCCGGCCCCCCCGCCGGGGGTCCCCCTGGACGCGGCAGCGTGAGCTCAGCTGATCATCCGCGGACGGCGTTACAGGATGGGGTTGCCGCCGGTCACCGCGACGCGCGCGCCCGACACGTAGGACGCCTCGTCGCTGGCCAGCAGCACGTACACCGGCGCGAGCTCGGCCGGCTGGCCGGCGCGGCCCATCGGCACCTGCTGACCGAAGCTGGCCACCTTCTCCTCGGGCATGGTGGCGGGGATCAGCGGCGTCCAGACCGGCCCGGGCGCGACGCTGTTCGCCCGGATGCCCTTCTCCGCGTACATCTGCGCGAGGCTCGCGGTGAAGTTCGCGATGCCGGCCTTGGTCATCGCGTACGGCGCGAGGCTCGGGCTCGGCATGTCGGAGTTCACCGACGACGAGTTGATGATCGACCCGCCCGACGGCATGTGCGGGATGGCGTCCTTGCAGAGGGTGAACATCGCCGTGAGGTTGGTGGCCACCGTGTGGTCCCACTCCTCGTCGGAGACCTCCTCCAGGCTGTCGTGCGACATCTGGAAGGCGGCGTTGTTGACCAGGACGTCGACCTTGCCGAACTCCTCGACGGCCTTCGGGATGATCGTCTTGGCGTGCGCGCGGTCGGAGAGGTCACCGGCGACCAGCACGCACCGGCGCCCGGCCTCCTCGACGTACTTCTTGGTGTCCTCGGCGTCCTCGTGCTCGGAGAGGTAGGAGATGAGCACGTCGGCGCCCTCGCGGGCGAAGGCGATCGCGACGGCGCGACCGATGCCGCTGTCGCCGCCGGTGATGACCGCGGCCTTGCCGGTCAGCCGGCCCGACCCCCGGTAGGTCTCCTCACCGTGGTCGGGCTTGGGGTCCATCTCGCCGAGGGTCCCCGGCGGGGTCTGCTGCTGCTCGGGCTGGGACTCGGGGCGGGGTGACGACACGGGGGGCTCCTCCTGCTCGCGGGACCGGCGGGCCGGGTCTGCTCCCCGTCCCGCCCTCGGCGAGCGCCTACCCGTGCGATCCCGTGCGGAACCCGGACGGCCTCAGGCCGCGCGCCGCGGCTTCGCCTGCGCGGCCGGCTGCGGCGACCCCCACCGCATCTCGATCCGGCGACGCCCGTCGGCGTCGGTCACCGTCACCCAGTGGCACTCCGGGCAGTCCTTCTCCAGCACGCGCCTCATCCACCTTCCGTTCACCTGCTGTTCACTTTGACGGACGGAGGCGATCCGCGCCACACCCCACCGGGCGGGTCGTGACCGTTTCGTGACGTCGCCCCGGCGTCCGGGAAGGCCGGGACCGTCGGGCACGCTGTTCCTCACGATGACCGCGACCGCGCCCCTCCCCCTGCTCGACGACCCCGGCGACCTCACCGCCCTCCGGGCGCGCGGCAGCGACCCCGACGAGCTGTTCACCTCCTTCGCCGCCTGGGCCGAGGACGGCGGCACGCCGCTGTACCCGCACCAGGAGGAGGCGCTGATCGAACTGGTCAGCGGCGCGAACGTCGTCCTCGCGACGCCGACCGGGTCGGGCAAGTCCCTGGTGGCCACCGGCGCGCAGTACGCGGCGATGGCGGCCGGGCGGCGCAGCTTCTACACCGCGCCGATCAAGGCCCTGGTCAGCGAGAAGTTCTTCGCGCTGTGCGGGGTGTTCGGCGCGGCCAACGTCGGCATGCTCACCGGCGACGCGAGCGTCAACGCCGGCGCGCCGGTCATCGCCTGCACGGCCGAGGTGCTGGCCAACGTGGCGCTGCGCGAGGGCGCCGGCGCCGACATCGGCCTCGTCGTCATGGACGAGTTCCACTTCTACGGCGACCCCGACCGCGGGTGGGCCTGGCAGGTGCCGCTGCTGGAGCTCACCGACGCGCAGTTCCTCCTCATGAGCGCCACGCTCGGCAACACCGACGCGCTGCGCGAGGACCTCACCCGCCGCACCGGCCGGCCCACCGCGCTGGTCGCCGGCGCCGAGCGCCCGGTGCCGCTGCACCACTGGTACGCGACGACGCCGGCGCACGAGACCATCCAGGAGCTCCTGGACACCAGGCAGGCGCCGGTCTACGTCGTGCACTTCACCCAGGCGCAGGCGCTCGAGCGGGCGCAGGCGCTGATGAGCGTCAACGTGTGCACCAAGGAGGAGAAGGCCGCGATCGCCGACGCGATCGGCGGCTTCCGGTTCACCTCGGCCTTCGGGACGACGCTGTCGCGGCTGGTGCGCCACGGCATCGGCGTCCACCACGCCGGGATGCTGCCCAAGTACCGGCGGCTGGTGGAGCAGCTGGCCCAGGCCGGGCTGCTCAAGGTCATCTGCGGCACCGACACCCTCGGCGTCGGCATCAACGTGCCGATCCGCACCGTCGTGTTCTCCGCGCTGAGCAAGTACGACGGCAGCCGCACCCGGCTGCTCAACGCCCGCGAGTTCCACCAGATCGCGGGGCGGGCCGGGCGCGCCGGCTACGACACGGCGGGCACCGTCGTCGTCCAGGCGCCGGAGCACGAGGTGGAGAACCTGCGGCAGTTCGCCAAGGTCGCCGACGACCCGAAGAAGCGCCGCAAGCTGGTCCGCAAGAAGGCGCCCGAGGGGATGGTGCCGTGGTCGAAGGCGACCATGGAGCGCCTGGTCGCCGCCGAGCCCGAGCCGCTGACCAGCCACATGCGGGTGACGACGGCGATGCTGCTCGACGTCGCCGACCGGCCCGGCGACCCGGTCGCGGCGGTGCGCCGGCTGCTCACCGACAACCACGAGCCGCGCAAGCGGCAGCTGCGGCTCATCCGCGAGGCGGTCGGCATCGCCCGCTCGCTGCTGCAGGCCGGCGTGCTGGAGCGGCTGCCCGAGCCGGAGCCCGACGGCCGCCGCTACCGGCTGACGGTCGACCTGCCGCCGGACTTCGCGCTCAACCAGCCGCTGTCGACGTTCGCCCTCGCCGCGATCGAGCTGCTCGACCCCGCCTCGGACACCTTCGCCCTCGACGTCGTCAGCGTCGTCGAGGCCACCCTCGACGACCCGCGGCAGATCCTGGCCGCGCAGCTGAACAAGGCGCGCGGCGAGGCCGTCGCGCAGATGAAGGCCGAGGGCATCGAGTACGACGAGCGGATCGAGCTGCTCGAGGACGTCACCTACCCGAAGCCGCTCGAGGAGCTGCTCGAGCACGCCTTCGCCGTCTACGTGCGCAGCAACCCGTGGGCCGCCGACGCGCACCCCTCACCGAAGTCCGTCGTCCGCGAGACGTGGGAGCGGGCGATGACGTTCAAGGAGCTGGTGTCCACCTACGGGCTGACCCGCTCCGAGGGCGCGGTGCTGCGCTACCTCTCCGACGCGGTGAAGGCGCTGCGGTCCGGCGTGCCCGCGGCCGCGCGCACCGAGGAGGTCACCGACGTCGTCGAGTGGCTGGGTGAGCTGGTGCGGCAGGTGGACTCCTCGCTGCTCGACGAGTGGGAGCAGCTGACCAGCCCGGACCAGCCGCTGGACGAGCCGGTCGCCGTCCCGGCGCGGGCCCGGCCGCTGACCGGCAACGAGCGGGCGTTCACCGCGATGGTCCGCAACGCGCTGTTCGCGCGGGTGCAGCTGTGGGCGCGGCGCCGCTGGTACGACCTCGGCGAGCTCGACGCCGGCTCCGGCTGGGACGCCGAGCGGTGGGGCGAGGTGGTCCGCGGCTACTTCGCCGAGCACGCCGAGGTGGGCACCGGCGCCGACGCCCGCGGGCCGGCGCTGCTGGTGTGGGACCGGAGCGAGCCCGGTGTCTGGCGGGTGCGGCAGATCGTCGACGACCCGGCCGGCGACCACGACTGGGGCATCGACGCCGAGGTCGACCTGGCCGCCTCCGACGAGGCCGGCGAGCTGGTGCTGCGCGTCGTCGACGCCGGCCGCAAGGACGCGTGACCCCCGCCGAGGTGCTCGCCGTGCTCGCCGCCGGGGGTGCGGCGGGCGCGATCAACGCCGTCGTCGGGTCCGGGACGCTGGTGACCTTCCCGGTGCTGCTGGCCACCGGGCTGCCGCCGGTCACCGCGAGCGTGTCCAACACGCTGGGGCTCGTGCCGGGCAACGTCAGCGGCGCGGTCGGCTACCGACGGGAACTCGCCGGGCAGCGCGGGCTGGTGCTGCGGCTGCTGCCGGCGTCGGCGCTGGGCGCGCTGACCGGCGCGGTGCTGCTGCTGCACCTGCCGGCGGCGGCGTTCGAGGCGGTGGTGCCGGTCCTGGTCGGGCTGGCCGTGGTGCTGGTCGCCGTCCAGCCGCTGCTGACCCGCCGGCTGGCCGCCCGCCGCACCGACGACGGCGCGCCGCCCCGCGGGTGGCGGCTGGCCGGCCTGGTCGCCGGCGCGTACGCGACCGGCAGCTACGGCGGCTACTTCGCCGCCAGCCAGGGCGTGCTGCAGATGGGCGTGTTCGGGCTGCTGCTGGCCGAGCCGCTGCAGCGCCTCAACGCGCTCAAGAACGTGCTCAGCGCCGCGGTGAACGCCGTCGCCGCGACGGCCTACGTCGTCGTCGCCACCGACCGGGTCGACTGGGCCGCCGCCGGGCTGGTCGCCGGCGGCTCGGTGGTGGGCGGCGCGCTCGGCGCCCGGTACGGCCGCCGGCTGCCCGCGGCGGTCCTGCGGACGGCGATCGTCGTCCTCGGCTGCGTGGCCATCGGGGTGCTGGTGGCCCGGTGAACGCGCTGGAGTGGCTGCTGCTGGTCCTCGCCGGGGTCGGCGCCGGGCTGGCGGGCAGCATCGCCGGACTGGCCTCGCTGGTGAGCTACCCGGCGCTGCTGGCCACCGGGCTGCCGCCGGTGACCGCCAACGTCACCAACACCGTCGCGCTGGTGCTCACCAGCGTGGGGTCGGTGAGCGCGTCCCGGCCGGAGCTGGCCGGGCAGGGCCGCCGGCTGGTGCCGCTGGCCGTCGCGGGGGTCGTCGGCGGGACGGCGGGGGCCGCGCTGCTGCTGCTCACCCCGGCGGAGGCGTTCGAGCGGCTGGTCCCGCTGCTCATCGGCGGCGCGGCGCTGGCCATCCTGCTGCAGCGGCCGCCGGGCGAGCTGGCCGCGGAGGGCCGCCGGCTGCACGGCGCGCGGGACCCGTGGTGGCTGGTCGCCGGCA
The DNA here is from genome assembly GCF_054050335.1 of Geodermatophilus sp. SYSU D00698. Lineage (NCBI taxonomy): Bacteria > Bacillati > Actinomycetota > Actinomycetes > Geodermatophilales > Geodermatophilaceae > Geodermatophilus > Geodermatophilus sp. SYSU D00698. Next base: position 1,334 of record NZ_JBJGZD010000044.1, on the reverse strand, counting down.
CCGGCGTCGTCGCGGTCTACGGCGGCTACTTCGGCGCCGCCGCCGGGGTGCTGCTGCTCGCGCTGGTGCTGCTGGGCACCGGCGAGGGCCTGCCGCGCGGCAACGCGCTGAAGAACGTCGTCCTGGGTGCGGTGAACGGGGTGGCCGCCGTCGGGTTCGTGGTGCTCGCGCCGGTGGCCTGGAGCGCCGCGCTGCCGCTGGCGCTGGGCTGCCTGGCGGGGGGACGGCTCGGGCCGCGCGTCGTGCGGCGCGTGCCGCAGGCCCTCCTGCGGCGGCTGATCGCGCTGGCCGGGCTGGGCCTGGCCGTCGTCCTCGCCGTGCAGGCCTACGGCTGAGGTCCCCCGGTGTGGTGCGCGCGCGGCCGCTGGACCAAGGTGACCACGGGTCGGGGGACGCGCAGGTCCGGGACGCAGCCACCGGCAGGACCGGTGACCGGGACGACGGGAGTGGACGGGTGACGGCGAGTGACGCGGCGACGCGGTTCCTGGACGCACTGCAGGACCCGCCCGGGACCGGGGAGGACGGCCCGGAGATGGTGCCCTCCCGGCTGGCCCGGGCGGCGGCGCAGGCGGTCCGGGTGGACGGCGCGGCGCTGAGCATCCACGAGGGCGCCGGGCTGCGGACGCCGATCGGCGCGAGCGACCGCACCACCTCGCGGGCCGAGCAGCTGCAGTTCACCGCCGGCGACGGCCCGTGCCTGCGCGCCCACGACACCGGCAGCGCCATCGTCTTCGACATCGGGGACATCCAGCGCAACTGGCCCGAGCTGCACGAGGCGCTGCTCGGCGAGACGCCCTACCGCGCGGTGTTCTCGGTGCCGCTGGCCCCGCCGCTGGGGCCCACGGTGATCGTCGACCTCTACGCGCGGGAGCTGGCCACGCTCACCGGCGTCCCGCGCGACGACGTCGAGGCGGTCGTCGTGTGCCTGACCGAGGAGCTGGTGCGGGCCGCCGGCGGGGTGGCCGACGAGGGCGGGGCCCGGTGGTGGGACGCCCCCGACGCCCGCCGGCGCAGCCGTGTGTGGCAGGCCACCGGCCTCGCCACGGTGGCGCTCGGCCTCGACGTCGTGGACACCCTCGCCGTGCTGCGCGCGCACGCCTTCGCCACCGGGCGGGTGGTCGACGACCTCGCCGACGACATCGTCGAGGGCCGGCTGGACCCCGCCACGCTGAGCGACTCCGACGCGATGGGCTGACGCGCCGCTAGGTGTAGTGCCCACGGACCTTGTTGACACGCCGTTGAGGGCTTGATCGGCAGGAAGACCTCCGGCGGAGTGGGGATGTCTGACGTCGCCCGCTCAACCGGAGGTCTTCGTGGTCCACGCTATGCCGCGG
>NZ_JBJGZD010000043.1:0-6970 GCF_054050335.1 Geodermatophilus sp. SYSU D00698 | reverse complement strand
GCGGGCCCCCCCCCGCGGGGCGCCGCGCCCCCGGCCCCCGGCGGGGCGGCGGGGGGACGGCCCGCCCCCCGGGCGCCCGCGGCCCACCCCAGGAGCGGGGCTACGGGCGGGACCGGCGGCTCACTTGCGGCCGGGCGTCCAGTCCATGCCCCAGCCGTAGGTGCGGTCGAGCACGTCCTGGCCGCCGTGCACGTAGCGCACCTCGCGGTTGACGACGAGCTGGCCGCCCTTGTTCTCGATCATCGCGATCGCGCAGATGCGGGCGCGCGGGTCGTGCTCGTCCAGGCGCACCTCGATCTGCGGCCCGTTCGCCGGGAACATCGTGACGACGGCGTCGGCCTGCCCCCAGTTCGGCACGCCCTCGTAGATGAGCGCGAACACGAGGATCCGGCGGATCAGCTGCGTGTGCTGCAGGTCGATCATCAGGTTCTCGCCGCCGCTGCTGGCGCCCGACCGGTCGTCGCCGTCCAGCCACACGATCGACCCGCCGTTGCCCAGCGTGTGTTGCCCGCGGAAGGCGTTGCCCAGGGCCTGGATGACGCCCTTCGAGCCGTCGGCGTACTCGTAGAGGCAGCCGAGGTCCAGGTCGATCGCCCCGCCGCCGGCGGCCGAGGCCAGCCGCTTGAGGAAGCCGCCGCCCCCGCCGCCGCCCCCGGGCCGGGAGTTCCAGTTCAGGTTGACCCGCAGGACGCCGGTGGTGCCGGCCGTCTTCGTCAGCGAGACCGACGGCGCCGACTTGGTCAGCGACACCTTGTTCATGTCGACCCCGCCCTGCTGCGGCGGGGCCGGCGGCTGGCCGTACGGGGGCTGACCCGGGGGCGGGTACGGCGGCTGGCCCTGCGGCGGGTACGGGGGCTGCCCCTGGTACGGCGGCTGCCCGTACGGCTGGCCCGGCGGCGGGTACGGCGGCTGCCCGGGCGGCGGGTACTGGCCCGGCGGCGGGTAGGGCGGCTGCCCCTGGTGCGGCGGCTGGCCGTAGGGCTGCCCCGGCGGCGGCTGCGGGGGCTGGTACGGCGGCGGCTGCGGCGGCGCCGGAGGGGTCTCCGGCTGCGGCGGCGGGGACTTCGGGCGCTTCGTGTAGTCGACCAAGGGAGGCCTCCCCGCAGGTTCGCCCGACCGGGCCGACCTGCGCTCTGAGCGGCGGACACGTCCTCCTGACCCTATGCGGCGCCGCTACCCTCCGGCCCATGCCGCGCGGTGTCCCCTCGCCCTCCCCTGCCGTGTACGGGATCGACCTGGGCACCACGTACAGCTGCCTGGCGCAGGTCGACGACGACGGCGCCGCGCGGGTCGTCCCCCTCCTCGACGGCGCGCCGACGCTGCCCAGCGTCGTGCTGTTCGTCGGCCCCGACGACTACGTCACCGGCGAGCGCGCCCGCGTCCTGGCCCGCGCCCGGCCCGACGACGTCTGCACGCTGGTCAAGCGGCGCATGGGCGACAGCACGTGGCGGTTCGTCAGCCACGGCCGGTCCTGGTCGGCGCCCGCGGTCAGCAGCCTGGTGCTCAAGGCGCTGGTCAGCGAGACGAGCTTCTCCACGCGGGGTCCGGTGCAGGACGTCGTCATCACCGTGCCCGCCTACTTCGGCGACGAGGAGCGGCGGGCCACCCGGCTGGCCGGCGAGTACGCGGGCCTCACCGTCCTCGACGTCATCAACGAGCCGACGGCGGCCGCGCTGGCCTACGGCTTCGCCCGCCTCGACGGCGGCCGGCCGGCCGGGCACCTCGAGGAGGTCGCGCTCGTCTACGACCTCGGCGGCGGCACCGTCGACGTCGCGGTCGTGGAGCTGGCCGACCGGCGGCTGGCCGTCGTCGCCACCGACGGCGACCACGAGCTCGGCGGCGCCGACTGGGACGAGAAGCTCGCCGTCCACCTGTCGCACGCCTTCCTCGCCGCCCACCCCGACGCCGAGGACCCGCTCGACGACGGCGCCGGCGGCCAGGCGCTGGTGCTCGCCGCCGAGCGGGCCAAGCGCGAGCTCAGCGTCCACGAGTCCGTCGTCGTGCCGGTCGAGCACGACGGCCGCCGGGTGGACGTGCCGGTGACCCGCGCGGAGTTCGAGCGGCTCACCGCGGGCCTGCTCGACCGCACCGTGGAGCTGACCCGCGCGGCGGTCGCGGCGGCCCGCGCCCGCGGCGTCGACCGGATCGACCGGGTGCTGCTGGTCGGCGGCTCGACCCGGATGCCCGCCGTCGCGCGGCGGCTGACCGCCGAGCTCGGCGTGCCCGCCGAGGTGCACGACCCCGACCTCGCCGTCGCCAGGGGCGCCGCCGTCCACGGCCGCAAGAAGCAGCTGGAGCGGCTGCTCACCGCCGACCTGGTCACCCGCGGGCAGCTGCGCGACGGCACGCCGCTGGAGTACGCCGCCCCCGCCGACGTCGACGCCGCCTGCGCCCGCCTCGGCGACGCCGTGGGCCTGTCCGCGGCACAGGTGCGGCGCACGGTGGAGATCCAGGTCCTCAACACCGTCTCCCGCGGCTTCGGCGTCCTGGCGCTGGACCGGTTCGGCGAGCCGTCGGCGGTCTTCCTCGTGCACCGCGACGACCGGCTGCCGGTGGCCGTGCGCCGCTCGTTCGGCACCGTCCACGACGACCAGCGGGTGGTCACCATCCGGGTGGTCGAGCAGGGCGGCGGCGCCGAGTCCGCCCGGCCCGAGGACGCCAAGCTGCTCGCCGAGGCCTCCATCGAGGACATCCCGCCCGGGTACCCCGCCGGCACCGAGATCCAGGTCGTGCTGCGGATGGGCTTCGACGGCATCCTCGAGCTGACCGCGCTGCACGAGGGGCTGGCCGACCGCCCGCTCACCGTGCGCGTGGAGACCGGCGCGGCGCTGAGCCAGGCCGACGTCGCCCGCGAGCGCGCGCAGGTCGGCCGGGTCCGCCGCCGGCAGGACTGACCCGTGCCCCCTCCCGTGCTGCCTCCCTTCGACGGCGACGGCTACCGCAAGCGGGTCCTCGCCGCCATCGAGCGCCGCGGCGGCCCCGACGCGACCGATCCCTTCGAGGTCTACGACCTCCCGCTGGAGGCCGCGGGGTCGCTGACCGACGACGAGGTCGCCCGCCGGGTCGACGAGGTCTGGGCGTTCTGGCAGAAGCAGCGCGACCACCCCAAGTACCGCGGGCTGGTGACCGCGCTGCTGCGGTCCCACGACGCGCTCGCCGCGCAGCTGCGCACCCCGGGCGGGCGGCAGTGGCTGGCCGGGCAGACCCGCGCCGAGCGGGAGCGGCGGGAGGCCGCCCGCTTCGCCGAGCTCGACGCCGCGCTGGAGCGGCTGGTCGAGCGCTTCGGCGGGGTGCCGGCGGACAAGGTCGCCGGCCTGCGCGGGATGGCCGCCGCGGCCGGGCTCGACGACGCCGCCTTCGAGGCCCGGCTGCGCGGCCACCCCTTGCTCGGCGCCGAGGCCCCGCCGGCGCCCGCCGGACCGGCCGACGCCGCGGTGGTGCTGCGGCAGGTCCGCGACGGCCTCGAGGAGCTCGGCCGGATCGAGGGCGCCCGCGTGCCCAGCCTGCACGCCCTGCTGGAGCTGCCCCCGACCGCCGACCGCGAGACGGTCCGCCGGCGCCGCGACGCCCTGCTCGCGGTCAACCGGCAGCGCCGCCCCGACCGGCGGCGGGCGCTCGTCGACGACCTGCTCGCCGCCGCCGGCACGCTGCTCGTCGACGGCGACCCCGCCGTCTACCTCGACGCCCTCGCCGACGACGTCCGCGCCGCGCTGCGCCCCCGCGTCACGGCGGCCGTGCTCGTCGAGGACCGGCTCACCCCCGCCGACGCGTACCTGCTCCTGCAGGAGGCGCAGGCCGCCGGCCTCGACCCGCAGCGCGCGGCCGCCGTCGTCACCGGGCTGGCCCGCGAGGCGGGCGCCGTGGGGGGCGTGCCCGCGCCGCCGCCGGCCCGCGTGCCCGGCCGCGCCGACTGGCAGGCGGAGGTCTCCGCGGCCCGCGCCGCGCTGCGGGACGGGCGGCCCGCCGCCGCCCGCCGGCACGCCGACGCAGCGCTGTCCGCGGCCGGCGAGCTCCTCCCGCCGATCCGGGCCGTGCGCGACGAGGCGGCCGAGGTCGCCGCCCGCGCCGGCGCCGCCTGGCGCGGCGTGGGCCCGGCCGTCGCCGCCCGGCGCCACGCGGCGGCCGCCGCCGCGCTCGAGCAGCTGGTCGCCACGGCCGCCGACGTCCCCGGTCCGGGCGGGGAGGACGCCGCCGAGCTGCTCCGGCGGTCGCGGGAGGCGCTGGCGCTGGCCGACGCCGTCCTCGCCCCGCCCTGCACCGGCCGGGACCGGGAGGACGCGCTGCTGGCCGCCCTCGACGCCGCCGCCGACCACCCCGCCGCCCGGGCCGAGCTCGCCGCGCTGGGCGTCGCGCCGGCCACGGACGTCGTCGTCGCCCCGGCCCCCGGCGGCGCCCGCGAGGTGCGCTGGACGGCGTCGGCCTCCCCCGGGCCGGTCGAGTACCGGGTGCTGCGGGTGCGCCCGGACGGCACCCGCCAGGTGGTGGGCACGACCACGGTCACCACCCTGGAGGACGGCGGGTACGGCGAGGTCGCCGGCTACGTCGTCGTCGCCTCCCGGCTGGGCGTCGCGGCACCCGAGGCGCACGGCGGGGACGCCCGGCCGCGGCCCCCCGCCGCCTCCCTGCCGCCGGTCACCGGCGTCGTGCTGCGGGGCGACCGGCTGCGCTGGGACTGGCCCCCGGGCTGCACCGAGGTGGTCGTCGTGCTGCGGCCGGACGCGCCGCCGGTGGGCCCCGACGACCCGGCCGGCACACGCCGCAAGGTCACCAACTCGCGCTACGAGATCGACGGCGGGCTGCCGGTCCCGGCGGCCCCCGGGCACGTCGCGGTGTTCCCGGCGACCCGGGTGGGCGGCCGGCTGGTGGTGTCCGACGAGGGGGCACGGCTGCCGCCGGCCTGACCGCCTCCCGGCAGCCAGCGGTCCCACCAGGCGAGCAGGTGCTCGAAGCGGGCCAGCCGGTGCCGGGGCCGGCCGGAGCGGGACAGCTCGTGGCCCTCGCCGGGGAACAGCAGCAGCGCGCTGGGCACGCCCTGCCGCTGCAGCGCGACGAACAGCCGACGGCCCTGCTCCACCGGGCAGCGCTCGTCCCGCTCGGAGTGGACGACGAGGGTCGGCGTGCGGATCGACGCCGCCTGCGCCAGCGGGCTCACCGGGTCGGTGCCCATGTACGCGTCGGCGTACCACCAGCCGATGTCGCTGGAGCCGGCGAACGACGCCGGGTCGGTCACCGCCCGCTCCACGACGGCGGCGGCGAACCGGTCGGTGCGGGTGAGCAGCAGCGCGGCGAGGAAGCCGCCGTAGGAGCCGCCGTGGACGCCGACCCGCTCCGCGTCCAGCGCCGGGTCGGCCAGCGCGGCGTCGAGGAAGGCCAGCACGTCGGCGGCGTCCCGGTCGCCCCAGGCCCCGACGACGGCGCGGGCGTGCTCCTCCCCGTAGCCGGACGAGCCGCGCGGGTTGCACTGCACGACCGCGTAGCCCGCCGACACGTACACCTGCGTCTCGTCCAGCAGCGACCAGCCGTACTGGGTGAACGGCCCGCCGTGCACCAGCAGCAGCACCGGGTGCGGGCCCGGGCCCTCCGGCGTCGTCACCCAGCCGTGCACCGGGGCGCCGTCGGGGGCCGTGGCGGTGCGCTCGGTGCCGCGGTGCAGCCGGCCGGTGGCGCCGAGCGCGGCGCCGAAGCCGGTGAGCAGCCGGCGCCGGCCGGGCGTGATCGCCACCAGCTCCCCCGCCGACCGGTCGTGCGCCACGGTGGCGACGACGACCCCGCCCCCGGCCGCGACCCCGCGCACGGTGAACGGCCCCTCGACCAGCGTCTCGGGCGCGCCGCCGTCGAGGGGCACCCGCAGCAGCGCCACCGAGCCGCGCCGCTCGACGCCGACCAGCGCCGCTCCGCCGCTGAGCACCGTCGCCGGCGTCTCGTCGCCGCGGTGGGTGTCCCGCGGGTCGAGCACGGCCTCCAGCGGGCCGCCGGCGGCCGGCACCCGGCACAGCGTCAGCCCGCGCCCGGCGACGTCGAGCCCGTCGGGGCCCAGGTCCGGGCGGGCGGTGACGTAGATCCACGTCCCGGCCGGGTCGAACGCCGGCAGCCGGCACTCGCCGCGGCCGCGGGTGACCCGGCGCGGCTCGCCGCCGCCGACCGGGACCAGCCAGACGTCGCGGACGCAGTCGCGATCGGCTCGGGCGTGCCGCGCGGAGACGAACGCGAGCGTGCCGCCGTCGGGCGACCAGGCGACGTCGGTGTCCTCGCCGCGGCCGTCGGTGAGCTGCCGGGCCTTGGGCGGGTCGCCGGTGTCGTCGAGCGGGTCGGCGGGCAGGTCGAGGACGAACACGCAGCTGGGGCGGTCGGCGGTGTACCCGACGTCGTCGACCCGGTGGCGCAGCCGGGTCACCAGCCGCGGCGGCTCGGCCTCCGGCGGCACGTCGGCAGCGGTGCCGTAGCGGCCCTCCTCGGGCACGCGGGCCACCCAGGCCAGCCGGCGGGAGTCCGGTGACCACACCGGGGCGCCGGCGCCCAGCGGCGCGTCGGTGAGCCGGCGCGGGGCGCCGCCCGCGGTGGGCAGCAGGTGCAGCTGGGGGTGCCCGCCGGGTGCGGCCGACAGGTAGGCCAGCCAGCGGCCGTCCGGGGAGAACGCCGGGGCGGAGTCGCGGGCGCCGGAGGTCAGCGGGCGGGCCGGCGCGGAGCCGTCGGTGGGGACGGCCCACAGCTGGGCGCGGTACTCGTCGGCGTCCAGGTCGGGGCGGCTGACCGCGACCACGGCCATGCGCCCGTCCGGCGAGACGGCCGGCGTCCCCGGCGTCCGCAGCAGGGCGAGGTCGGCGGGCCGCATGGCCCACCGAGCGTAGTGCAGTCGTCACCCCCGGCCGGGGTCCCGCGCGGGGCCCCGGGCGGGGTGGGGGCGCCCTGCTGGTTCTGGGCGCGGGCGACAAGGCCAAGGCCCAGCGATCCCGCCTGTCTTTCGGTGTTC
>NZ_JBJGZD010000042.1:0-7784 GCF_054050335.1 Geodermatophilus sp. SYSU D00698 | reverse complement strand
GCAGCGAGCCCCTCCCGGCCGGGAGGGGCTCGCTGCGTCCCGGGGTCCTAGCGGACGGGCCGGGCGGTCCCGCCGCGCCTGGGCCGCAGCTCGTGCGGCAGCGCGAACACCAGCCGCTCCTCGGCCGCCTTCACCGTCTCGACGTCGGGGTAGCCGCTCCCGGCCAGGAGGTCGAGCACCTCGCTGACCAGCACCTCGGGCACCGACGCGCCGCTGGTGACGCCGACGGTGCCGACGCCCTCCAGCCACGCGGGGTCGATCTCGGCGGCGTAGTCGACCAGGTGCGCGGCGCGGGCGCCGGCCTCCAGGGCCACCTCCACCAGCCGCACCGAGTTCGACGAGTTGGTCGAGCCGACGACGATCACCAGGTCGCACTCGCCGGCCATCTGCTTGACCGCCTGCTGCCGGTTCTGCGTGGCGTAGCAGATGTCGTCGCTCGGCGGGGACTGCAGGCCGGGGAACCGGGTCCTGAGCTGGTCGACGGTCGCGAGCGTCTCGTCGACCGACAGCGTGGTCTGCGACAGCCACACGACCCGCTCGGGGTCGCGGACCTCCACGTTCGCGACGTCGTCGGGGCCGTCGACGAGCTGGATGTGCTCGGGGGCCTCGCCGGAGGTGCCCTCGACCTCCTCGTGCCCGCGGTGGCCGATGAGGAGGATGTCGTAGTCCTCCTTGGCGAACCGCTTCGCCTCCTGGTGCACCTTGCTCACCAGCGGGCAGGTCGCGTCGATGGTGCGCAGCGAGCGCGCCCTCGCCTCCTCGTGCACGGCCGGCGAGACGCCGTGGGCGCTGAAGACGACGACCGCGCCCTCGGGCACCTCGTCGGTCTCGTCGACGAACACCGCGCCGCGCCGCTCGAGGGTCGCCACCACGTGCTTGTTGTGGACGATCTGCTTGCGGACGTACACCGGGGCGCCGTGGATCTCCAGGGCCCGCTCGACGGCCACCACCGCCCGGTCGACACCGGCGCAGTAGCCCCGGGGATCGGCCAGCAGGACCCGTCCGCGCTGATCAGCCATGACCCCATCGTAGGTGGCGCCGCGCTCCCGGCCCGGCCGTCGCGAGGGAGCGTGACGAGCCGCACGCCGCCCGACCGGGTGGGCCGGGGACCGGCCGCTGTGCCGTTCGCCGCGCGCTGCGGCAGGCTGGGCGCATGTCCCGTGAGATCCCGGAGCCGATCCGCGCCACCGTCGGTCTGGCCGCCACCGTCCTCGACGACGTCCGCAGCCTCCCGCAGACGCTGCCGGGCCTGCCGGTGCGCATCGTCGGCATCGCGCTGCAGGCGGCGATGAAGCTGCAGCAGCAGTGGTCGGGGCTGGTCGCCCGCGGTGACGAGGTGCTCACCGGACTGCGCGGCGACCGCGAGCCCGGCCTGGCCACCTTCGACGAGGACGAGGAGGCCGCCGCCGGCGGCGCTCCCCTCGTCGCCCAGCCGATCGACGTGCTGCGCGACTCCGCGTTCGACCGCGCCCCCGACGTCGACACCGTCGGTGACGCCACCGAGGTCGACGTCATGGAGGTCGACGTCATGGAGGTCGACGTCGACACCGACGCCGCCGGCCTGGTCGACGACGAGCTCGCCGGGCTGCCCCCGGAGCCGTCCCCCGCCGCGGTCGTCGCCGCCGTCGAGGACGTCAACGACGAGGTGCTGGGCGCCGAGGAGGCCGCGTCCGCGCTCGACGCCGCCGACTCCGCGCTGACCGCCGAGGACGCCCTGGAGAGCGCGCTGCTCGAGGCCGAGGGCACCGGGACCCCCGCCGGCACCGCGGCCGCCCCGGAGGACACCCCGGCCGCGAGCGACCCGGGCGGCTCCCCGGTCGGCGAGCTGGCCGGCGCCCCCGACGTGGGCACCGACGACACAGTCGTGCCCGACGCCGCGGACTCCGGCGTGCCCGACACCGGCATCGGCCTCGCCGACGACGCCGCCGGCTCCCCCGAGGCCGGCGTGCTGGGCGAGGACGCGGAGTCCGACACGGCCGCAGCCGAGGACGTCGCGACCGAGGTCGACGTCATCACGCCCGACGGGCAGGTCACCACGGTCGAGGGCACCGTCACCGACGAGGGCGTCGTCGCCCCCGAGGACGGCGGCGAGCAGGCCGCCGCCACGGACGAGGGTGCCGCCACCCAGGGGACGGCGGCCGGCGGGGCGAGCGACGTCGTCACCGGGGAGCACGCCCGCGTCGACGAGGAGCTCGGCGCCGAGCCCGCCCCCGGCGAGGACAGCGGTGCCGCCACCGACACGACCGGGCCCGAGCCGGTCGCCGAGGCCACCGACGAGGGCGGCACGACCGTCGCCGCGGCCACCGGGGTGCGCACCGACGTCGGTGGGGCCGACACCGCCGAGGAGGACGCGGCGATCGCCGAGGGCGCGGCCGTCGGCGCCGTCGGCGGGGACTCCGCCGCCCCCACCGACGACGCGCAGGGCGGCAGCGAGCTGTCCGGTTCCCAGGCCGCCGGGGCCGCCCCCGTCGAGGGCTACGACTCCTTCACCGTCGCCCAGCTGCGCGGCCGGCTCCGCGGCTACCAGCTGGCCACGGTGTCGGACCTGCTCGCCTACGAGGAGGCCACCCGCGCCCGGGCGCCGTTCCTCACGATGCTGCGCAACCGGCTGGAGAAGCTCGAGCAGCAGGCCGTCGAGACCAGCCCCCTGCAGCCCCGCGGCTAGCGGAGGGGGACCCACCCGAGGGTGCCGGGCGGGGCCGTCGGTCCCGCCTGGCACCCTCGGGGCCGTGAGTGCGCCCTCGTCCCCCGAGTCGCCCTGGCCGGTGCGGACGGTGGCCCGCAAGGTCGCCGAGTGGATCGGCCGGCTCGGCGAGGTCTGGGTCGAGGGGCAGGTCGCCCAGCTCAACCGGCGCAGCGGCGCCGCGACCGTGTTCCTCACCCTGCGCGACCCCGCCGCCGACCTCTCGGTGCCGGTCACCTGCGCCCGCGACGTCGCCGACCGGCCCGGCCTGGAGCTCACCGAGGGCGCCCGTGTCATCGTCCGCGCGCGGCCGGACTACTACGTCGCCCGCGGCTCCTTCTCCCTGCGCGCCACCGAGATCCGCGCCGTCGGCCTCGGTGAGCTGCTCGCCCGCATCGAGCGGATCCGCCGGCTGCTGACCGCCGAGGGCCTGTTCGACCCCGCCCGCAAGCGCCCGCTGCCCTTCGCCCCCGCCGTGGTCGGGCTGGTCACCGGCAAGGACTCCGCCGCCGAGCGGGACGTGCTGGTCACCGCCCGCCGCCGCTGGCCCGCGGTGCGCTTCGCCGTCCACCACAGCCTGGTGCAGGGCGTGAACGCCGCCGCCTCGGTGATCGACGGGCTGCAGCGGCTGGACCGCGACCCCGAGGTCGAGGTGATCGTCATCGCCCGCGGCGGCGGCTCGGTCGAGGACCTGCTGCCCTTCTCGGACGAGGGCCTGGTCCGCGCGATCGCCGCCTGCCGCACGCCGGTGGTCACCGCCGTCGGGCACGAGACCGACACCACGCTGGTCGACCACGTCGCCGACGTCCGCGCGGCCACCCCCACCGACGCCGCGCACCGGGTCGTCCCCGAGATCGGCGAGCAGCGGCGGCTGGTCGACGGGCTGCGTGCCCGCGCCCGGCACCTGCTCACCGTGCGCCTCGAGCAGTCCGAGCGGTGGCTGGAGAGCGTCCGCAGCCGGCCGGTGCTCGCCGACCCCCAGCGGCTGCTGCACGGCCGGGCCGACGACGTGGCGGCGCTGCGCGACCGGGCCCGCCGCACGCTCACCCACCGCGTCGAGTCCGCCGAGCGCGACCTCGACCACGCCCGCGCGCGGGTGGCCGCGCTGTCCCCGCAGGCGACGCTGCAGCGCGGCTACGCGCTGGTGCAGCGGGCCGACGGCGCCCTGGTCCGCGACCCGGCCGAGGTGGCCGACGGCGAGCGGCTGTCGGTGCGGGTCGCGGGTGGGCGGCTGGCCGTCCGGGTGGACGGGCAGGATGGGGAGCCGTGAGCGGACAGGAACGCGGGCACCGCAGCGAGGAACGAGCGAGGAGCGGAGCGTTCCGCGGGAGCGGACCGGGGACACGGTGAGCGAGCCGACGACCGAGCAGCCGACGCAGACCTACGAGCAGGCCCGCGAGGAGCTGGCCGAGGTGGTCCGCCGGCTCGAGGCCGGGGGGCTCACCCTCGAGGAGTCCCTCGGCCTGTGGGAGCGCGGCGAGCAGCTCGCGCAGCTGTGCCAGCACTGGCTCGACCGCGCCCGCGAGCGGCTGGCCGCCGCGGCGCCCGGCGAGCAGGAGGGTTGAGCCTCAGCTGGGGACGCTGACCGGCGCGACGGCGGTGGCGACGGTCTGCAGCTCGTCGTCGTCGGCCGAGCCGGTGACCACGGTGGTCACGTCCCCGGTCTCCAGCGACAGCACGGTCTCCCCGCGGCCGTTGGTCTGCCGGGTCCAGGTGCGCCCGGCCAGGTCGACGCTGCCGTCGTCCTGCGCGCCGTCGAGGACGGCGCGCAGCCGGTCGGCGTCGGGGTCGTCGGTGGTGAGGAAGCCCGCGTACTCGTCCGAGGGCGTCACGTAGCCGATCTCCAGGGTCACCGGCTCCCCCTCGCCGGCGTCCGCGGCGTCGGTGCGCGCGCTGGTCGGCCGGTAGCCGTCGGGCAACCCGGCGGGCACCTCCACGGTGTAGGACGCCCGCTCGGCGGCGAGCCGGACGCTGCTGGTCGGGTCGATCGGGCGGACGGGGTCGATGCCGCTCTGCCGGAAGGCGACCCAGCCGGCGACGAGCAGGACGATGACCACCAGCGGCAGCAGCGACCGGAGCATGTTGGCCGCGCTCATCCGGTTCGCGCGCTCCGCCGCGGTCGGCGCCGGCGGCGGCTGCTCCTCGGGGGCCTGCTGGCCCGACGGGCCGGAACTGGTCATGCCCCTAGGATCGCAGCACCGATCCACGACCCCGCCGCCCCGCTCCCGGACTGCCCCGCGCGCCCGACCGGCCCCGGGGACGGGTCGCGGGCGGCGGGCACCGGCAACGGTGCCGGACTCAGGAGGTCACGTGACCCTGCCCGTACCCGACGGCCCCGTGCCACCCACGCCCCGCCGGAGCACCTTCCGCACCGACCGCCCGGCGCCCGACCGCAACCTCGCCCTCGAGCTGGTGCGCGTCACCGAGGCCGCCGCGATGGCCGCGGGCCGCTGGGTCGGCCGCGGCGACAAGAACGGCGGCGACGGCGCCGCCGTCGACGCCATGCGGGCGCTGATCGGCACGGTGAGCATGCGCGGCGTCGTCGTGATCGGCGAGGGCGAGAAGGACCAGGCGCCGATGCTCTACAACGGCGAGCAGGTCGGCGACGGCTACGGCCCCGAGTGCGACGTCGCCGTCGACCCCATCGACGGCACCACCCTGATGGCCAAGGGCATGCCGAACGCCATCGCCGTCATGGCGGTGGCCGACCGCGGCGCGATGTACGACCCGTCGGCGGTCTTCTACATGGAGAAGATCGCCACCGGCCCCGCCGCCGCCGACGTCGTCGACATCACCGCGCCGGTCGCCGAGAACATCCGGAGGGTCGCCAAGGCCAAGCACGGCCGGGTGGAGGACGTCACCGTCTGCATCCTCGACCGGCCGCGGCACGACCAGCTCGTGCACGAGGTCCGCGAGGCCGGCGCGCGGATCCGGTTCATCACCGACGGCGACGTCGCCGGCGCGATCGCCGCGGCGCGGGAGGGCACCGGGGTCGACCTGCTCATGGGCATCGGCGGCACGCCGGAGGGGATCATCGCCGCCTGCGCGCTCAAGTGCATGGGCGGTGCGCTGCAGGGCCGGCTGTGGCCCAAGGACGATGAGGAGCGGCAGAAGGCGGTCGACGCCGGCCACGACCTCGACCGCGTGCTCACCATCGACGACCTGGTGCGCGGCGACGTGTTCTTCGTCGCCACCGGCATCACCGACGGCGAGCTGCTGCGCGGCGTCCAGTACCGCGCCGGCGGCTGCACCACGCAGTCGCTGGTCATGCGCTCGCGCTCGGGCACCATCCGCTCGATCGACAGCCTGCACTCGCTGGAGAAGCTGCGCGCCTACTCCGCGGTGCCCTTCGACCGCTCCGACGACGAGTGAAGGACCCGCCTGCCCCCCACCGCTCGCACGCTCGCAGCGGTCCCCCGCAGGCGGGCCGTTGCAGCACCGCACCACGGCCCCGGGGCGCTCGCCCCGGGGCCGTGGTGCGTCTGCGGGACCGGCGTCAGCCGAGCCGGCCCTCGCAGTTGGCGACCTCGTAGCTCACCCGGCCGGCGCAGGTGCCGGCGTACTGCTCCCACGGCGAGTCCGACGGGGAGGAGCCCCACAGGTCGTCGCAGGCCGCCCAGTCGCCGGCGAAGCAGCGGTCGGCCAGCGGCTGGAACTCGCCGCCCGGGTCCTCCCCGAGGCCCTGCGGCGGGACCGGGTCGCTCTGCGGCTCCGGCACGCCCTCCCCGAGCCGCGACACACAGCCGTTGACCTCGTAGCTCACCCGGCCGGCGCAGGTGCCCCCGTACTGCTCGTACGCCGAGTCGATCGGCGTCGAGGCCCACAGCTCGTCGCAGGCGGAGAAGTGACCGGCGAAGCAGGCCTCGGCCAGCGGCTGGAACTCGCCGTCCGGGTCCGAGCCGAGCCCCTGCGGGGGCACCGGCGTCGAGGTCGACCCCGCACCACCGCCCCCGCCGGACGACGACGAGGACGAGGACGACGAGGAGCTGCTCGACGAGGACGACGACGAGGACGGGCCCGAGGACGACGAGCTGGAGGCGGACGAGGAGGTGCTGGTCCGCGTCGGGTCGGCGACGGTCGAGCCGTCGTCGTCGCGGAGGAGGAAGAACAGCCCGACGGCCGCGGCGGCGACCAGCAGCGCCCCGGCGACCACCGAGGCGATGACGACGTTCTTCCTGTCGCCCCTCTGCTGCGGCTGGCCGTGGCCCGGCTGCCCGTAGGACTGCTGGCCGTAGGGCGGCTGGCCGTAGGGCTGCTGGCCGTAGCCGGGCTGCCCGTACTGGCCGTAGGGCTGGCCGTACTGCTGGTTCGGGTCGTAGGCCTGCTGCCCGTACTGCTGCGTCGGGTCGTAGCCGGGCTGCCCGTACGGCTGCTGGCCGTAGGGCTGCTGGCCGTACTGCTGCGTCGGGTCCTGGCCTGGGTGGCCGTGGGGCTGCTGACCGGGCTGGGGGAAGGGCGAGGTCTGGTCGCGCTCGCCCGGCTGGCCGTACCGGCCCGGCTGGAACTGGGAGGTGGGGGGCGCCGGCTGGCCGAACTGCCTCGTCGGGTCGTCGGACTGCCCCCACCCCTGCCGGCCGGGCTGCTCGCCCTGGGGGTCGTTGCCGCCCGGCGGCGGGTACGGCGGCTGGGACATGGTGCGGACTCCTCGGTTCAGGTAGATGCGCTGGTCAGGCTAGGTGGGCCGGGTGGCGGCGACCAGCACCGGCAGGTCACGGACGGGCCGTCAGTCGAGGTCGGTGCACAGCGGCACCGACCACGCCTTCACGCGGCCGCCGCAGGTGAGCGCGTACTCCTCGTACTCCGACAGCGGCGGCGACTCGGCGAACAGGTCGTCGCAGGCCTGCAGGTCGCCGTCGAAGCAGCCCTGGGCGTGGGCGTCGAGGAGGGGGTCGGACCCGAGGACGCCGGGCGGCACCGGCTCGGACTGCTCGACCTCGCCCGGCCCGCCCCCGGTCCCGTAGTCGTAGTACTCGGAGGGAACGCCGCCGTAGAGGGCCTCCCCGACCGCCTCGCCCATCGCCTCGCGGGCCGGGGGGGCGGCCGCGGCGGGGCGCGCCGGGCCCCGCAGCGCCGGGCCCCCCCGCGCCGGCACCACGGCCGC
>NZ_JBJGZD010000041.1:0-9913 GCF_054050335.1 Geodermatophilus sp. SYSU D00698 | reverse complement strand
AGCACGCCGAGGGCACCCAGGCCGACCCGCGCGCGTCCGCGGGAGCGCACCGCCCGGCCTACAGGTAGCGGCGGTAGACGACGGTGGCGACCATCGCGGGCTTGGTCTGGCCCTCGACCTCGACGGTGACGTCCATGTTCATCGCGACCCCGCCGTCGAAGGGCGTCGCGGACGCCAGCGTCGCGCCGGCGCGGACGCGGCTGCCCACCGGCACCGGCGAGGGGAAGCGCACCTTCTCGGTGCCGTAGTTGACGCCCATCCGGAAGCCGGTGATCTCGACGATCTGCGGCAGCAGCGACGGGACCAGCGACAGCGTCAGGTAGCCGTGCGCCACCGGCCCGCCGAACGGGCTCTCCTTCTTCGCGCGCTCGACGTCGACGTGGATCCACTGGTGGTCGCCGGTCGCGTCGGCGAACTGCTGCACCTGCTCCTGGGTGACCTCGGCCCAGTCGCTGTGGCCCAGGTGCCGCCCCACGAGCCCCTGCACGCCCTCGACGCCGTCCACGGTGGTCTGCGCCATCGCCTGTCCTCCTGTGTCGCTCGGTCCGGACCGCCGGTGGTCTGGTTGGCTGACTCCACCACATCGGCCGGGACGGAGGCGACGGGGTGCTGCGACTGGGCCGGCGGGACGTGCCCGACGGCGGGCTGGTGGTCATGGCGATCGTCAACCGCACGCCGGACTCCTTCTACGACCGCGGGGCCACCTACGAGCTCGCCGCCGCGGTGGAGCGGGTGGACCGGGTGGTGGCCGAGGGCGCGGACGTGGTCGACGTCGGCGGGGTGAAGGCCGCCCCGGGCGCGGAGGTCTCCCCCGCCGAGGAGATCCGCCGCACCGTGGACCTGGTCGCCGCCATCCGCGCCGCCCACCCGGACCTGCCGATCTCGATCGACACCTGGCGGGCCGAGGTGGCCCGGGAGGTGCTCGCCGCGGGGGCGGACGTCGTCAACGACGCGTGGGGCGGGGTCGACCCCGAGCTCGCGCAGGTCGCGGCCGAGGCGGGCGCGGGCATCGTCTGCACGCACGCCGGCGGGTTGCCGCCGCGGACCCGGCCGCACCGGGTCCGGTACGACGACGTGGTGGCCGACGTCGTGGCGCGGACGACGGCGCTGGCCGAGGCCGCGGTCGCCGCCGGCGTGGACCGCGATCGGGTGCTGGTCGACCCCGGCCACGACTTCGGCAAGAACACCCGGCACTCGCTGGAGGCCACCCGCCGGCTCGGCGAGCTCGTGGCCACCGGCTGGCCGGTGCTGGTGGCGCTGTCCAACAAGGACTTCGTCGGGGAGACCCTCGACGTCCCGCTGGAGCAGCGGCTGACCGGCACGCTCGCCGCGACGGCGGTCAGCGCGTGGCTGGGCGCCCGCGTGTTCCGCGCCCACGACGTCGCCGCGACCCGCCAGACGCTGGACATGGTCGCCGCCATCCGCGGCGACCGTCCGCCGGCGCGGACCACCCGCGGCCTGGCCTGAGCCGACCGGGCGCGGCGGAGGGCCCTTCCGCCGGGCGGCCGGAGGGATCATGCTCGGGTCGCCCGCCGGGGCGCCGGGTCCCGCGGGGACGGTGCCGGGGAGGCCGTCATGACCGAGCAGGCCGCAGGCGTCGAGGAGTCCCGGGCCCACGGGCCGCGGGTGGTGGTGGGCGTCGACGGGTCGGCGGGGGCGCGGGCCGCGCTGCGGTTCGCCCTCGACGACGCCGTCCGCCGGGGCGTGCCCGTCGAGGCGGTCACCGTGTACCGCCCGCCCGAGGCGTGGATGGACTTCGACGTGGTCGGCGACGTCCACTACGACCGGGCCGAGGCGGCGGCGGTGGAGCGGGCCGAGGCGTTCGTCGAGGAGGTGCTCCGCGAGGTCCCGGAGCCGCACCCGGTGATCCACGTGACGGCCGTCCTCGGCTCGGCCGCCGAGGGGCTGGTCCGGGAGTCGGAGGGCGCGGACCTGCTGGTGGTCGGCAGCCGGGGGCACGGCGGGTTCTCCAGCGTGCTGCTCGGCTCGACGGGCCTGCAGTGCGTGCTGCACGCGCCGTGCCCGGTCACCGTCGTCCACTCGGCCGAGGCGCACCGCGAGCGGCTGCACCTGCGCCGCCGCACCGACGGCGAGCGGGTCCGCACCCACCGTCGCCGCTTCCGCCGGACGCGGGCCGACTCCGCCGCCCCCTGACGCTCAGGGGCCCCCGCTCGGGCGGCGCTACGGTCGCGGCCATGGCCGCTCCCGGGTTCCTCACCGCCGACGAGCTCAACGCGCTGCTGCCGGGCACCCTGCCCGGGCTGATCGGGCTGACGGTCACCGCGCACGAGCCGGGCCGGCTCGAGGCCGCCCTCGACGTGCGCCCGGAGCTGCTCGCGCCCAACGGCTACCTGCACGCGGCCACCGTCGTCGCGCTGGCCGACACCGCCTGCGGCCTGGCCACCCGCGCGCTGCTGCCGGACGGGTCGGCCGGGTTCACGACCATCGAGCTGAAGAGCAACTTCCTCGGCACCCTCCGCGAGGGCCGGCTGCGGACGGTGGCGACGAACGTGCACGCCGGCCGGACGACGCAGGTGTGGGACGCCGTCGTCGCCTCCGACGCCGGGAGGACCCTCGCGCTGTTCCGGTGCACCCAGTCGGTGCTCTGGCCGAGGTGACCGGCGAGTAACCCGCGTGTCGCGCGACACACCGGGGGTGTGAGACTGACGCCACTACGCACGCCTTGAGGAGGAGCACCGTGGCTCTGGCCAGTCGTTACCCCGACGTCGAGATCCCCGACCAGTCGGTACCCGAGTTCGTCCTCGCCGGCGGGGCCTCGCGCCCCGACGCGCCCGCGCTCGTCGACGGTCTGACCGGCGACTCGATCAGCCACGGCCAGCTGGCCACCTACGTCGACCGGGTCGCGGCCGCCCTCGCCGCCCGCGGGCTGCGCAAGGGCGACGTCGTCGCGGTGCTGTGCCCCAACACCATGTGGTACCCGGTCGTCTTCCACGGCATCGCCCGCGCCGGCCTGGTGATGAGCCCGATCAACTCGCTCTACACCGCCCACGAGGTCGCCTACCAGCTCAAGGACTCCGGCGCCAAGGTGCTCGTCACCGTCTCGCCGTTCCTCGACCGCGCGCTCGAGGCCACCGAGCAGACGCCGGTCGACGAGGTCATCGTCATGGACGGCGCCGAGGGCCACGCCTCGCTGCTGGACCTCATCACCAGCGACGCCCCGTCGGTCGAGGTCGACATCGACCCCGCGAACGACCTGGTCACACTGCCCTACTCCAGCGGCACCACGGGCCTGCCCAAGGGCGTCATGCTCACCCACCGCAACCTGGTGGCCAACGTCAGCCAGTCCCGTCCGCTGGTGGAGCTGGTCGAGGGCGACGAGCGGATCATCGCCGTCCTGCCGTTCTTCCACATCTACGGCCTGACCGTGCTCATGAACCAGGGCCTGCAGTGGGGCGGCACCGTGGTCACCCTGCCGCGGTTCGACCTCGAGCAGTTCCTGCGCACGATCCAGGACCAGAAGATCACCCGCGCGTTCGTGGCGCCGCCCATCGTGCTGGCGCTGGCCAAGCACCCGATGGTCGACCAGTTCGACCTGTCCTCGCTGCGCAGCATCACCTCCGGCGCCGCGCCGCTGGACGAGGCGCTGGCCCAGGCCGCCCAGGACCGGCTGCGCAAGGGCGCCGCCGACGGCGTCGTCGTCGCGCAGGGCTACGGCATGACCGAGCTGTCGCCGGTCTCGCACACCACCCCGGACGCCACCCGGCTGCCCGAGGGCGTCACCGAGGTGCCCAAGGGCTCGGTCGGCCTGGCGCTGCCCAACACCGAGTGCCGCCTGGTCGACCCGGAGACCGGCACGGACGCCGCCCCCGGCGAGCGCGGGGAGCTGTGGGTCCGCGGCCCGCAGGTCATGAAGGGCTACCTCAACAACCCGACGGCGACCGCCCAGACCCTCGACGACGAGGGCTGGCTGCACACCGGCGACGTCGCGGTCGTCGACGAGAACGGCTGCTACACCGTCGTCGACCGGGTCAAGGAGCTGATCAAGTACAAGGGCTACCAGGTGGCCCCGGCCGAGCTCGAGGCCGTGCTGCTGAGCAACCCGGCCATCGCCGACGCCGCCGTCATCGGCGTCAAGGACGAGGAGAGCGGCGAGGAGCTGCCCAAGGCGTTCGTCGTCAAGGCACCCGGCGCGGAGATCTCCGAGCAGGACGTCATGGACTTCGCCGGCAGCCGGCTCGCCCCGCACAAGAAGATCCGCGCGGTGGAGTTCATCGACCAGGTGCCCAAGTCCGCGGCCGGCAAGATCCTGCGCAAGGACCTCAAGGCCCGCGCCTAGCGGTCGTCCACAGCGGGCCGGCTCCCCTCCCGGGGAGCCGGCCCGCTGCCGTCCCCGGCGTCACCAGGGCGTGCCGAGGACGGCGTCGCGGGTGCGCCCGTGGCGTGCGCCGGCGAACCGCAGGACCAGCCGGGCCGGGCGGGAGGCCGTCCCCAGCACCGTGACCCGCTCGGCGGGGTGGCAGGCGTCCAGCAGCCACGGCAGCGTGAACAGCGCCTGACCGGCGGGCAGGCCCCGGCGGGCGGCCCGCTCGGCGCGGCCGCGCTCGGCGGCCGACACGTGCTCGTCGACCAGCGGCAGCACGACGGCCTCCTCGGCGTCCAGCCGGGCGGCGACCAGGTCGGCGAGGTCGGTCAGCGCGAGGGCCAGGGCGGGAGCGCCGGCGCTCACGTCGCGGGCGAACAGCGGCAGCGCCAGGACGGCCCGCGTGAGCGCCTCGTCGAGGGCGGCGTCACCACCGGGGCGGCGCACGTCCGGGCCCCCGCCGGGCAGCACGACGCGCGACACCGTGGCCTCCAGCCGCCGGCGCAGCACCGCGTGCGCCCGGACCTCGGCCAGCACGCCGCTCGTCCAGCGGACCAGCTCGCGCTGCCGCTCGGGGCAGCAGGACTCGTCGAAGGCGATGCCGGTCAGGGCCTCGGCGACCACCCGGGTGCCCGAGCGCAGCGCCCGGTGCAGCAGCGCGTGGTCGCCCAGGGAGCGGACCGGGCCGCGGCGCGCGGGCGCGCGGCGGCCGGGGGCGCGGGACGTCGTCGTGGGGGTGCTCGTCGGAGGGGTGCTCGTCGTGGTCACGGTGGGGACGGTGCCGCCCGGCCCCTGCAACGGGCTTGTGGCCAGCTTGGACGGCGCCGGGACCGACCTCAGGAGCGTCGCGCGGCCGCACCGGCCGCGGTCGGCGGGACGCCGACGATCCGCTTGTACGCGCGCGAGAACGCCGCCTCCGACTCGTAGCCCAGGCTCCCGGCCAGCTCGCCCACCCGCGCCCCCTGTCCCAGCGCGACCGTGGCCAGGTGCATCCGCCAGCGGGCCAGGTATCGCATCGCCGGCTCGCCGGCCAGCTGGGTGAACCGGGCGGCGAACGACGAGCGCGACATGCGGGCCTCCCGCGCCAGCCGGGTCAGGGTCCAGGCCGAGCCGGGCTCGCGGTGCAGCGACGCCACGGCCCGCCCCACCTGGGGGTCGCGGAGGGCCCGGAGCCACCCCGGGCCCGTGGCCGCGGTGTCCAGCCACGCCCGGACGGCCTGGACGACCACGACGTCGGCCAGCCGGGTGATCACGGCCTCGGCGCCGGGCCGGTCGACCGCGGCCTCGTCGGCGAGGACCCGGAGCAGCAGCGGCAGCCAGCCGGTCCGGGCCGGGTCCGACGCGTCGACCAGCAGGACCGGCGGGAGCAGGCCGAGCAGGTGGGCGGCGCCGGGCCGGTCGGGCTCGACCACCCCGCACACCGTCGCCGCCGGTGGGCCACCGCCGTCGAGCCGCAGGACGGAGCAGTGGTCGCCCAGGTACCGCTGCGGCAGCAGGTCGGCGCGCCCGGCGACCGGCGCCCCGGGGCCGCTGCGCAGCAGGTGCCCGCGCCCGTGCGGGACCAGGGCCAGGTCCCCGACGCCGAGCTCGTGCCGTTCGCCGTCGACCTCGAGCAGGCAGCTGCCCCGGGTGACGACGTGGAAGCTCATGCACCCGGCGAGAGCGGGCATCTCCAGGCCCCACGGCGCGGTCGCCTCCGCCCGGCAGTGGAAGGTGCCGCGGATGCGGAGGTCGGCCAGCACGCCGCCGAGGGGGTCGACCGGCGCCCAGGGGCGGGCGTGGTCCCCGTCGTTCACGGCGTCCGCGTGCACGGTCCCAGCCTGCTGACGTGCGCACCGGGCGTCCAGGTCCACCGGACGAACGGGCACCGTCCGCGGACGCGCGGTCATGGGCTCCGGCCGCCCCGGCCGCCAGTGTCGACGGCGACCGGCGACGGGCGCCGGCGGGACCGGGAGGAGCAGGGACGTGCGCGTTCTGGTGGTGGGTGCGACGGGTGGATCCGGACGGGCGGCCGTGGAGGCGCTGGCCGGGCAGGGACGGGAGGTGACCGCGTTCGCCCGGCGGGCGTCGGCCGCGTACGCGGGGCGACCCGGCGTCCGGGCCGTGGACGGCGACGCCACGGCACCCGGGGACGTGGCGCGGGCGGTCCGCGGGCAGGACGCCGTGGTGGTGGCCCTCGGCATCAGCGAGCACCCGCTGCGGGTGCGCCTGCTGGGCAGCCGCGGCACCCCGCTCGACGTCCGCTCGTGAGGGACGGCCGCGGTGGTCGCCGCGATGCGGGAGCACGGCGTCGCGCGGCTGGTCGTCCAGTCCTCCTACGGCGTCGGGGAGACGCGGGGGCGGCTGCCGCTGTCGGCCCGGCTGGTGTTCGCCCTCCTGCTGCGACCGCAGATCGCCGACCACGAGCGGCAGGAGCGGGTCGTCCGGGACAGCGGCCTGGACTGGACGATCGTGCAGCCGGTGTACCTCACCGACGGCGACGAGCCGGCCGCGACCTCGCCGGCCGGGGACACCGAGGGGATGCACGTCTCGCGGCGGGCACTGGGCGGGGTGCTCGCCGACCTGGTGGGCGAGCCCGGGGGCGGGCGCTGCCTCACCGTCTCCGGCGCCACGGCGCCGGTGGCGCCCGCACCGAGCTCCTGGGAGCGGGCTCGCGGGAGGGTCCTCCTAGGGTCGGGGGCATGCGTGCGGTGATCGCGAGTGGACCGGGCGGCCCCGAGGTCCTCGGCTGGGGTGAGGTGCCCGACCCGGTGGCCGGTCCCGGCGAGGTCGTCGTCGACGTCGCGGCCACCGCCGTCAACCGGGCCGACCTGCTGCAGCGGGCCGGCCACTACCCGCCGCCGAGGGGCGCCAGCGAGGTCCTCGGCCTGGAGTGCAGCGGGATCGTCAGCGAGGTCGGCGAGGGCGTGACCGGCTGGTCGGTGGGCGACGAGGTGTGCGCGCTGCTGGCCGGCGGCGGGTACGCCGAGCGGGTCGCCGTCCCGGCGGTGCAGCTGCTCCCCCGCCCCGCCGGCGTGGAGCTGGCCACCGCGGCCGCGCTGCCCGAGGTCACCTGCACCGTCTGGTCCAACGTCTTCCGGCTCGCCGGCCTGCGCCGGGGCGAGAGCCTCCTGGTGCACGGCGGGTCCAGCGGGATCGGCACGATGGCGATCCAGCTCGCCGTCCGGGCCGGCGCGCGGGTGTTCACCACCGCCGGCAGCGCGGCCAAGCTCGAGTTCTGCCGCGAGCTCGGCGCCGAGGTGACGATCGACTACGGGTCCGAGGACTTCGTCCAGCGGGTGCGCGAGGAGACCGACGGCGCGGGCGTCGACGTCGTGCTGGACAACATGGGCGCGAAGTACCTGGCCCGCAACGTCGACGCCCTCGCCGTCGGCGGGCGGCTGGTGGTCATCGGCATGCAGGGCGGCACGCGGGCGGAGCTGGACATCGCGAAGCTGCTGGCCAAGCGGGCGTCGGTGGCGGCCACCGCGCTGCGCTCGCGCCCGCCGACCGGCCCCGGCGGCAAGGCCGACATCGTCGCCGCGGTGCGGGCGGAGGTGTGGCCCGACGTCGAGCGCGGGGTGGTCCGGCCGATCGTCGACCGGCGGCTGCCGATGTCGCGGGCGGCGGAGGCGCACCGCGTCGTCGAGGCCAGCGAGCACATCGGCAAGGTGCTGCTGCTCCCCGACGCGTAGGGACGGCGCCTAGAGCAGCGCGCCCCGCAGCGCCGCCACCGAGTCGACCACGTAGCCGACCTCCTCGGCGGTGTTGTAGTGCACCAGCCCGAGCCGGACGGCGCCGCCGAGCTCGTTGACGCCGAGCGCGTCGAACAGCTCGCGGGCGTAGAAGTCGCCGTCCCAGGCGCAGATGCCGCGCCGGGACAGCTCGGCGGCCACCTGCCGCGGGCGCATGCCGGGCACGGTGAACGACAGCGTCGGCGTCGTGTGCTCGGGGAAGCCGACCACCTGGACGTGCCGCATGGCCCGCAGCGCCTGGTCCAGCCAGTCGAACAGGCTGGTCTCGTACGCGGCGACGGCGGCCATGGAGGCGCGCAGCCGGTCGCGGCGGCTGCCGGTGGCGTCGTCGCACAGGCCGGCGAGGTGGTCGACGGCGGCGGTGACCCCGGCGTAGAGCTCGAACGGCGGCGTGCCGGTCTCGAACCGGTCGGGGACGCGGTCGGGCGTGGGCAGCAGCCGGTCGGGGGCGAGCTCGGCGAGCAGGGCCGGGTCGGCCACCACCGCGCCCACGTGCGGACCGCACCAGGTGTAGGCCGACACGGCCAGGAAGTCCGCGCCCAGGGCGGCCTTGTCGAGGTACACGTGCGGCGCGGCCTGGACGGCGTCGACGAAGACCAGCGCCCCGACGGCGTGCGCGCGGGCGGCGATCGCGGCGACGTCGGGGCGCGTGCCGATGGCGTTGCTGGCCGCCGTCACCGCCACCAGGCGGGTGCGGGGGGTGATGAGGTCGTCGTACTGCCAGGCCGGCAGCTCGCCGGTCTCGATGTCCACCTCGGCCCAGCGGACGACGGCGCCGACCTGCTCGGCCATCTGCAGCCAGGGCCGGATGTTCGCGTCGTGGTCGAGGCGGCTGACCACCACCTCGTCGCCGTAGCGCCAGGTGCGGGACAGCGCGCGGGCGACCGCGTAGACCAGCGAGGTGGTGTTCGGGCCCAGGACGACGCCGGTGGACACCCCGCCCACCAGGTCGGCGACGGCGGACCGCGCCGCGGCCACCAGGCCCTCGGTGCGCGCCGAGGACGGGAAGACCCCGCCGCGGTTGGCCACCGGCACCCGCATCGCCGAGGAGACGGCGTGCACGACGCTCTCGGGCATCAGCGTGCCGCCGGGGGCGTCGGTGTGCACGAAGCCGTCGGAGAGGCCGGGGAACAGGCCGCGGACGCGCGCGACGTCCAGCCGTGGTTCCCCCGGGTGCATGCGGGCGACCCTAGTTGGGCGCCGCACCCGGACCGCCGCCGCACCCGGCCCCCGCCGCCCGGCGTTCAGCCGGTGACGGCGAGGGGCAGGATGGAGGCATGACGGCACCGGGGAACGGCATGGAGCGTCCGCAGCAGGTCGTCGTCGTGGGTCCCGACGGGCGTCCGGTCGGCGCGATGCCCGTGCCCACCGGCGGCCCGGACGGCGACGGCGACGGCCCGCCCACCGTCGGCGAGATGGTCGAGCAGCCCGCCAAGGTCATGCGGATCGGCACGATGATCAAGCAGCTGCTCGAGGAGGTCCGCGCCGCGCCCCTCGACGACGCCAGCCGGGCCCGGCTGCGGGACATCCACACCTCGTCGGTCCAGGAGCTCGAGCAGGGCCTGGCGCCCGAGCTGTCCGAGGAGCTGCGCCGGATCACCCAGCCCTTCGGCGAGGGCGAGACCCCGTCGGACGCCGAGCTGCGGATCGCCCAGGCCCAGCTCGTCGGCTGGCTGGAGGGCGTCTTCCAGGGCATCCAGACGGCGCTGTTCGCCCAGCAGATGGCCGCCCGGGCCCAGCTGGAGGAGATCCGGCGCGGGCGGGCGCTGCCCGGCGGCACGCCCGAGCACCGCCCCGGCGGCGGCCAGTACCTCTAGACGCGACAGCGGCCCGGTCCCGCCGTCCGCGCGCGGACGGC
>NZ_JBJGZD010000040.1:0-10634 GCF_054050335.1 Geodermatophilus sp. SYSU D00698 | reverse complement strand
CACGGGCCCGGTCAGCAGCTGACCGGGCCCGTGGCCGTCCGTGGCCCCCTCGCAGGGTCCCGCCGCGAGCGGCGGGGGACGAGGGGGCCTCCCTCACCCGAAGCGGCCGGAGATGTAGTCCTCGGTCGCCTTCTGGTCGGGGTTGCTGAAGATCTTCTCGGTCGGGTTGAACTCGATGAGCCGGCCGGGCTGGCCCACGCCGTTGAGGTTGAAGAACCCGGTGGACTGGCTCACCCGCGCCGCCTGCTGCATGTTGTGCGTGACGATGACGATGGTGAACCGCTCCTTGAGCTCGGTCATCAGGTCCTCGATGGCCAGCGTGGAGATCGGGTCCAGGGCCGAGCAGGGCTCGTCCATGAGCAGCACGTCGGGCTCGACGGCGATCGCGCGGGCGATGCACAGCCGCTGCTGCTGACCGCCCGACAGGCCCGAGCCGGGGCGGCCCAGCCGGTCCTTGACCTCGTCCCACAGGTTGGCGCCGCGCAGCGAGCGCTCGACCAGCTCGTCGGTCTCGGCCTTCTTCATCCGCTTGTTGTTGAGCCGGTTGCCGGCGATGACGTTGTCGTAGATGGACATCGTCGGGAACGGGTTGGGCCGCTGGAAGACCATGCCGATCTGCCGGCGGACGTCGACCGGGTCGGTGTCGGCGCCGTAGAGGTCCTGGCCGTCCATGACGACCTTGCCCTCGACGCGGGCACCGGGGATGACCTCGTGCATGCGGTTGAGCGAGCGCAGGAAGGTCGACTTCCCGCAGCCCGACGGCCCGATCAGCGCGGTGATGCTGCGCGGCTCGATGGAGACGTTCACGCCCTCCACGGCCAGGAAGTTGCCGTAGTAGATGTTGAGGTCGGAGACCTCGATGCGCTTGGCCACGGGGGGATCCTCCGGGTCGGGGTCGGTCAGCGACCGGTCTTGGGGGCGAAGAAGCGGCTGATCAGGCGGGCCACGACGTTGAGGACCATCACCAGGATGATGAGGACGAGTGCCGCCGTCCAGGCCCGGTCGAGGAACGCCTGGGTGTCGGTACCCGGCTGCGTGAGCTGGTAGTAGGCGAACACCGGCAGCGTCGCCATGCGCCCGTCGAACGGGTTGAGGTTCGTGCCGGTGATCAGGCCGACGGTGATGAGCAGCGGCGCGGTCTCGCCGATCACGCGCGCCACGGCGAGGGTGATACCGGTGCCGAGGCCGGCGACGGCGGTCGGCAGGACGACCTTGACGATCGTCCGCCACTTGGGCACGCCCAGGGCGTAGCTGGCCTCCCGCAGCTCGTTGGGGACGAGCTTGAGGACCTCCTCGCAGGAGCGGACGACGACCGGGATCATGAGCACCGAGAGGGCCGCGGACCCCATGAGGCCGAGCCGGACGTCGTTGCCGAACAGCAGCGTGAACAGCGCGAAGGCGAACAGGCCGGCGACGATCGACGGGATGCCGGTCATGACGTCGACGAAGAAGGTGATCGCCTTCTTCAGCCGGCCGGTGCCGTACTCGACGAGGTAGACGGCGGTCAGCAGGCCGATCGGCACCGAGATCACCGCGGTCACCGCGGTGATGACCAGCGTGCCGAAGATGGCGTGGTAGGCGCCGCCGCCCTCGCCCACGACCCGGAACATCGAGTTGGTGAAGAAGGCGGCGTCGAAGCGCGCCAGGCCCTTCTCGAGCACCGTGTAGACCAGCGACACCAGCGGGATCATCGCGATCGCGAAGGCCGTGGTCACCAGCGCGGTGACGAGCCGGTCGGAGGCCTTGCGCGACCCCTCGACGACCCGGGACCCGACGTACACGGCCAGCGTGCCCAGGACGGCGCCGTAGACGACGGTGAGCGCGACGCTGAACCCGGTGAGCGCCGACAGCAGCGCCCCGACCGCGATGCCGGCGGCGTAGAGCCCCAGCGGGGCGAACCGCGGGAGGCGGGAGCGGCGGGGGACCGGGCCGGACGGCTCCGGGGCGACCTGCAGCGTCGACTGCGTGGAGGTGCTCATCAGTTGGCTCCGGAGAAGTCGGCGCGCCGGTTGACGATCCAGCGGGCGAGCATGTTGACCGCGAGGGTGATGACGAACAGCACCAGGCCGCTGGCGATCAGGGTGTTGATCCCCAGGCCGGTGGCCTCGGGGAAGCGCAGGGCGATGTTCGACGCGATGGTCGAGGGGTTCGAGCTGCTGATCAGGTTGAGCGTGGCGCCGGCGCCGCCGGACAGCACGATGGCCACCGCCATCGTCTCGCCGAGCGCGCGGCCCAGGCCCAGCATCGCGCCGGCGATGACGCCGGACTTGCCGTAGGGCAGCACCGCCATCTTGATCATCTCCCAGCGCGTGGCGCCGAGGGCGAGCGCGGCCTCGCGGTGCAGGGCCGGGGCCTGGCTGAACACCTCGCGGGAGATGGCGGAGATGATCGGCAGGATCATGACCGCGAGCACCAGGCCGACGGTGAACATCGTGCGGCCGCTGGTGGAGGCCGGGCCCGCGAAGAACGGGAGCCAGCCCAGGTCGTCCGCGGCCCAGACGTGGAACGGGACCAGCGCCGGCGCGAGGACCGCGAGCCCCCAGAAGCCGTAGACGACGCTCGGGATGGCCGCGAGCAGGTCGATCACGTACCCGAGGCCGGCCGCGATGCGGCGGGGCGCGTAGTAGGTGACGAAGAGCGCGATGCCCACTGCCAGCGGCGTGGCCACGATCAGGGCGAGGACGGCGCCGAGGAGCGTGCCGAGGATGAGCGGGCCGATGTAGGCGGCCAGGCCCTCGCCGCCCGGGATGTCCTCCGCCGGCGCGGTGAGGGCGGGGATCGCCTCGCTGATGAGGAAGGCGGCCACGCCCGCGAGCACGAGCAGGATGAAGATGCCGGAGCCCTTGGCGCTGCCGGCGAAGATGCGGTCCCCCGCCCGGCGCACGACGCGCTGCTGCGACGGGGGTGGGGTCGGGGCCTTCGTGGCGGTCACCGTTGCTCCGGGTGGTCGATCGGCGGTGCGGGGAGCCCGTCTCGGGGCGGGCGGTGGCCCGGGGCGTCGGCCGACGCCCCGGGCCACCGGGTGAGGTGCTGGGTCAGCCGGCGGCCGTGATGGCGTCCACCGCGGGCTGGGCCTGGTCGCGCAGGGTGTCGGAGATCGGCGCGTTGCCGGCGTTGTCGGCGGCGGCCTGCTGGCCGTCCTCGCTGATCACGTAGGACATGAAGGCCTTGACGGCGTCGGCGGTCGCCTGCTCGTCGTACTCGACGCAGCCGATGTGGTAGCTGACCAGCACGATCGGGTACTCGCCCGAGCCCTCGGTCTGCCGGTTGACCTCGATGGCGAAGTCGTACTGGCCACGGCCCTCGACCGCGGGGGAGTTCTCGACGACGGCGGCGGCGGCCTCGGCCGACGGGGCGACGAACTCCATGCCGACGCCGACGTCGGCGACACCGAGCTCACCGGCGCGGCTGGCGTCGGCGTAGGTCACGGCACCGGCCGTGCTCTCGACGACGCCCACGACGCCGGACGTGCCGTTGGCGGCCTCGCCACCGGGCAGCGGCCACACGCCGTCGGGCTCCGAGGTCCACACGTCACCGGCGGTCTGGAACAGGTAGTCGGTGAAGTTGTCCGTGGTGCCGGAGTCGTCGGCGCGGTGCACGGGGGTGATCGCCGTGTCGGGCAGCTGGACGTCCGGGTTGGCCCCGGCGATCGCCGGGTCGTTCCAGGTGGTGATCTGGCCGGTGAAGATGCGGGCGATCACGTCGGGCGTGAGGTTCAGCTGGTCGACGCCCTCGAGGTTGAAGATCACCGCGATCGGCGAGATGTAGTTCGGCAGCTCGAAGACCTCGCCGCCGCCGCAGCGCTCCTGCGCGGCGGTGAGCTCCTCCTCGTCCAGAGCGGCGTCGGAGCCGGCGAAGTCGGCCCGGCCCTCGATGAACTGCTCGCGGCCCGCGCCGGAGCCGGCCGGGTCGTAGCTGAACTGGACGTCGGGGTACTCGCCCTCGAAGCCGGCCTGCCAGGCCTCCATGGCCGCCTGCTGGCTGCTGGCGCCGGCGCCGACGAGGTCGCCGCTGAGCTCGGCGGCGCTCGCGCCGCTGCCGCCGTCGCCGCCGCCCGAGGCGCTGTCGGACTCGTTGGCGGCGCCACACGCGGCGAGCGTGAGGGTGCTGGCCAGCGCCGTGCTGAGGACGACGGCGCGCGACCGGGTGCTGAGCTTCAAGCCAGTGCCTTTCCGGAGGTGCCCGGACCTCGATGCCGGGCAGGGAGGACCAACGGAAGGGGACGGTAGGCAGCCCAGGTGGCCGGTCCCGGGTCGCTCGATGAACGCCCGGTGAACGCCGGTCGAGCCTTTCCCGACCGGGTGAGAACGGCATCACGTCCGGCAGGTGAACGCGTGCGAGTCGGGTGGCGGTGGACACGTCCGGTGCGGCACAAAGGGACGTTTGCGCCGCGTGCCCGGGATCAGGGAACGCGCCGCCAGGAGACGTCGACGGCATACCGCGTGAAGCCGGTGCGCCCGTAGAGCGTCACCGCCGCGGTGTTGTCCTCCTCGGTGTAGAGGAGCACCTCGTCCAGCCCGCGCCCGCGCAGGTGTGCCAGGCCGCGCACCGTCAGCGCCCGGCCGAGCCCGAGCCCCTGGGCGTCGGGGTCGATGCCCAGCACGTACACCTCGCCGACGGCGTCCGGGCCGGCGTCGCCGGGCGGGTGCACCTTGGTCCAGTGCGCGCCGAGCAGCGCGCCGCCGGCGTCGGGGTCGCCGCGCCAGGCCAGCAGGAAGCCGGCCGGGTCGAACCAGGGCTCGGCCTCGCGCAGCCGCAGGTCCTCCGGCGTCCAGGCGCCCTGCTCGGGGTGGGCGGCGAAGGCCCGCGCGTTGAGCCGCAGCCAGGCGGCCTCGTCCCGGCCGGGGCGGAAGGCGGCCACGGACACGTCCGGCGGGAGCGGGGCGGCGGCGTCGAGGTCGGCGTCGGTGAGCGGGCGGCGCATCTGCAGCAGCACGCGGGCCCGGGTGTAGCCGCGGGCGCCGGCCAGCGCGGTGGCGGCCGGCAGGTCGCCGTGCGCCCAGACCCGGAGCGGACGGCCGTCGGCGAGCTCCTCCAGCCGGGTCAGCAGCGCGCCGCCCACCCCGCGCTCCCGGGCCGTGGGCGCGACGACCAGCTCGGCCTCGGCGTCCCCGGTGCCGTCACCGAGCTCGAGCCGGGCGTAGCCGGTGAGCGGGCCGTCCGGCTCGGTGGCGACGACGTCCCGGCCGCCGGGCGGGCCGCCGTGCTGCAGCCGCAGCTCGGCCTCCTCCGACAGCGGGCGCACGCCGTCGGCCGCCGCGGCCGCCCGCAGCAGCGCGAGGACGGCGGCCGTCCGCGCGGGGTCGAGCCCGGCGGAGTCGGAGACGGCGGCGGCGCTCAGAGCAGCGGGGCGGTGGTGGGGGAGGCGTCGGCCACCGTGGTCGCCGACCGCTCGGCCTCGGCGCGGGCGGCCGTGGCGGTCGCGTCGGCCACCTGCTGGTCGAGCTTGTAGCCGACGTTGCGGACGGTGCCGATCAGCGCCTCGTGCTCGGTGCCGAGCTTGGCACGCAGCCGCCGCACGTGGACGTCGACGGTGCGGGTGCCGCCGAAGTAGTCGTAGCCCCAGATCTCCTGCAGCAGCTGGGCGCGGGAGAACACCCGGCCCGGGTGCTGGGCGAGGTACTTGAGGAGCTCGAACTCCTTGTAGGTGAGGTCGAGCGGGCGGCCGCGCAGCTTCGCCGAGTAGCTGTGCTCGTCGATGACCAGCTCGCCGGCCTGGGTGACGCCGCCGTCGGCACCGTCGGCCGGGGTGGTCGCGGCGAGCCGGCGGGCGGTGGCCCACTTCAGCCGGGCGTCCACCTCGGCCGGGCCGGCGGTGTCGAGCAGGACGTCGTCGACGCCCCAGTCGGCCGACAGCGCGACCAGCCCGCCCTCGGACAGGACCGCGACGAGGGCGGAGGCCACGCCGGTCGAGGACAGCAGGCTGCACAGCGTGCGGGCCTGGATGAGGTCGTGGCGGGCGTCGACGAGCACGACGTCGCCGGAGTCGCCGTCGAGCAGGCTCGACAGCTCGGGGGCCACCACGCGGACCTGGTGGCCGAGCAGCCCCAGGGCGGGCAGCACCTCGGTGGTCGCCTGACGCGCCGCGGTCATGAGCACGAGTCGCATGTCGTCTCCTCGGGGAGGGCATCGACGGCGCTGTCGAACCGAGACCGCAGGATAGCCGACGTGCGTCCCGTTCCCTCCGAGGTCACCCGAGCGCGTCCGGTGACGGTCCGCACCGAGGACGGCGTGCGGCTCGAGGGCGTCGTCGTCCCGGCCTCGGGTCCGGTGACGGGCACGGTCTTCGTCGTGGCGCACGGGTTCACCAACTCCACCGCCTACCCGCCGTTCCGGCGGATGGCCGGCTGGCTGTCCCGGTTCGGCGAGGTGCGCGCCCTGGACTTCCGCGGGCACGGCCGCTCCGGCGGCGGCACGGGGGCCGGCGGCGACGACGAGCTGCGCGACGTCGACGCGGCGGTGGCCGCCGCGCGGGCCGACGGCGCGGGCGCGGTGGTGACCCTCGGGCTGTCCATGGGCGGGGGCGCGGTGCTGCGGCAGGCGGCGCACGGCCGGCACCGCCCTGACGCGGTGGTCGCCGTCAGCGCGGTCAGCCGCTGGTACGTCCGCGACACCCCGCCCATGCGCCGCGTGCACTGGCTGCTGGAGACGACGCTCGGCCGGCGGGCCGGCGCGCGCCTGCTCGGCGTCCGCCTGGCGCCGCCGTGGGAGACCGTGCCGTCCTCGCCGCTGGAGGCGGTCGCCCGGATCGCCCCGACGCCGCTGCTGCTCGTGCACGGCGACCGGGACGCCTACTTCCCGCTCGAGCACGCCCGCGCGCTGGCACGGGCGGCCGGCCCGACGGCGACCGCGTGGGTGGTCCCCGGCTTCGGACACGCCGAGAGCGCCCTCACCGCTCCGCTCGTCGAGCGCGTCGGGCGCTGGGCGTCTGCGACGATCGGGGGCGAGCGGGAGGTGCCGGCGCCGACGGGGGCGCCGGGCGGTCCCGGGCAGGAGGGGACGTGACCACGGCGCTGGACTCCCCGCCCGCCGCCCGCGCGCGGCACGCCGCCGCGGCCGTCGTCGCCAGCGCCGCCGTCGCCCTGGTGCTGCTCGCGCCGGACCTGCTCGGGGAGCACGGCCGCCTGGCCGCCGTCCTCGTGCTGCAGGCCCTCCTCGTCGCGGGCTGGGGAGCCGCCACGGCGCCGGCCGGGGCGGCGGGTGTCGCGGTGGTCGGGGCGGCGGCCGCCGTCGGCGCCGACCTCGCCGTGGACCTGCTCGCCGGTGACGCGGACCGGCCCGGCCCCGGGTCGCTGCTGGCCGTCGCCGGGCCCGCGCTGATCGTCGCGGTGCTGCACCAGATGCTGCGCCGGCCGCCGCGCACCGACGTCGTCGGCTCGCTGGGCAGCGTGGCGCTGCTGGTCACCGCCGTCTGCGCGCTGGCGCTCCTGCTGCTGCCCGACGTCGCCGGCGACGACGGCGAGGTCGCCGCCGCGCCGCTGCTCGCCGCCGGCGCCGCGCTGGTCGTCGCGCACCTCGCCGACGCCGTGCTGCCCCGCCCCGCGGTGGCCCCGGGCGCCGACCGCGGCGTGACGGGGCTGCTGCTCGCCGTGGCGACCGGGGTCGTGGTCACGCTCGTGGCGGACGGCACCGGCGGGACGGCCGACGTCGTCGGCGGGGTCGCGACCGGCCTGGTGCTGGGCCTGGTCGCGGGGCTCGCCGGGACCGCCGCCTCGTTCGCGGTGGGCGGTGCCGGGGAGCGGCGCCGCGGTGCCGCCGTCGCCGGGGTCGCGGTCGAGGCCGTGCTTCCGCTGGCCGTCTGCGCGCCGGTGCTGCTGGCCCTGGCCGCCGTCTGATCCGCAGCCGTGCGCGCCCTGCTCGTCGTCCTCGCGCTGGTGGTCCTCGCGCTGGTGGCCGACCCGGTCGCCGAGGGCGTCGCCGAGGACCGGGTCGCCGAGGCGCTGCGGGACGCCGGCGGGCTGGCCGCGACGCCTGACGTCGACGTCCGGGGCTGGCCGTTCCTCACCCAGGCGGTGTCGGGGACCTACGAGGACGTCCGCATCTCGCTGACCGCCGCCGAGCTCCGGCAGCCGGAGGGGACCACCGCCGATGTCCGGCTGCGCGGGGCGCACGTGCCGCTGTCCGAGGCGCTGTCGGGGTCGGTGCGCGAGGTGCCGGTGGACCGGGTCGACGGCACGGCGACGCTGTCCTACGCGCTGCTCGCGCAGCAGCTCGGCGGCGACACCACCGTGGCCCGCGAGGGCGACGGGCTGCGGGTCACCCGGACCGTGGAGGTGCTCGGCCACACCGTCCCGCTCACCGCCGCGGGCACGGTGTCGCTGGACGGCCAGGACCTCGTGGTCGACGTCGAGGAGGCCGACGCGGCCGGTGTCGACGTGCCCGACGTCGTCGTCGACCGGGCGAGCGACCTGCTCGACCTGCGCTACCCGGTCGAGCTGCCGTTCGGACTGGAGCTGACCGGCCTGCGCCCGGCCGACGCCGGCGTCGAGGTCACCGCCGCGGCCACCGACACGGTGCTGCGCGCGCCCTGAGCCGCCCGGGAATGCGCACCGAGGCGGTCGGGTTGGTGCGGGGGACGAGCGGGACCGCCCCGGCGGTGCTCGCCGGGGCGCTCGTGCCGACCGCCGCGGCGGCCCGGTGGCTGCGCACCCGCGACGGCCGGCCCAGGACGGAGGAGGAGCCCGTGGGCGGACCGACCGCGGTCCTCGAGGAGCTCGGCGTGCGGCCGGGCGAGGCGGACCTGACCGTCGTCCAGTTCTCCACCGCGTTCTGCGGGCCGTGCCGCACCACCCGCGCCCGGCTGCAGCGCCTGGAGGCGACCCGGCCGGGCCTGGCGTACGTGCACGTCGACGCCGAGAGCCACCTCGACGCCGTGCGCGAGCTCGACGTCCGGCGCACGCCGACGCTGTTCTACCTGGACCGGTCGGGCAGGCTGCTGGGCCGCAGCAGCGGCGCCCCGCGCCCGGGGGAGCTCACCGCCCTGGTGGACGCGCACACGGGCGCCCGGTCGTGATCGGCTACCCTCGCCGCGTGGGCACCCTGCTGACCTCGCGCCGCACAGTGGACCTGTGCCGCGTCGGCAGCTGCCTGTGTCGCGCCTCCTGAGGGCGGTTCCACCCCGCCCAGACGTGCCCTGACCGCCGTCCGGAGACCCTTCTTCATGCCCCTGAGTCCTGCCCGCACGGTCGACGTGCGCGGGCCCCGTCCCACCGCGTGGGTCACCGGCGCCGTCCTGGCCCTCGTCTCCGCCGTCGGCGCGGCGGGGTACCTGCTCGGTGCGCCGGTGCTCGGCGTCGTCGCCACCGGGTTCGTCCTCGTCGCGGCCCTGCTCGGCGCGGCCACCGCGTCCTGCCCCGGCCGCGAGCCGTACCCGACCGTCCGGCGGGCCCGTCCCGCCCCCACCGCCTGACCGTCCGCACACCCACCACAGGGAGGAAGACCCCCCATGAGCCGCAACGACGTGCTCGTCACCGCCGACTGGGCGCAGGAGAACATCGGCGCCCCCGGCATCGTCTTCGTCGAGGTCGACGAGGACACCAGCGCCTACGACAAGGGCCACATCGAGGGCGCGGTCAAGCTGGACTGGAAGACCGACCTCCAGGACCCGCTGCGCCGCGACTTCGTGGGCAAGGAGCAGTTCGAGGAGCTGCTGTCCGCCAAGGGCATCGGCAACGACGACACCGTCGTCCTCTACGGCGGCAACAACAACTGGTTCGCCGCCTACGCCTACTGGTACTTCAAGCTCTACGGCCACGACCAGGTCAAGCTCCTCGACGGCGGCCGCAAGAAGTGGGAGCTCGACAGCCGCCCGCTGTCCTCCGACGCCGTCGAGCGCCCGGCCACCCAGTACCGGGCGCAGGAGCCCGACACCTCCATCCGCGCCTTCCGCGACGAGGTCGTCGCCGCGATCGGCCAGCAGAACCTGGTCGACGTCCGCTCGCCCGACGAGTTCGCCGGCAAGCTGGTCGCCCCCGCCCACCTCCCGCAGGAGGGCGCGCAGCGTCCCGGCCACATCCCGACCGCGGTGAACGTGCCGTGGAGCAAGGCGGCCAACGAGGACGGCACCTTCAAGAGCGACGACGAGCTGCGCAAGCTCTACGCCGACGCCGGCCTCGACGAGTCCAAGGACACCATCGCCTACTGCCGGATCGGTGAGCGCTCGAGCCACACCTGGTTCGTGCTGCGCGAGCTGCTCGGCCACCAGAACGTCAAGAACTACGACGGCTCCTGGACCGAGTACGGCTCGCTGGTCGGTGTCCCGATCGAGAAGGGGGCCTGAGCGTGTGCGGCGCCCCGAGGCAGGGCGGTGCCCTCGCCGGGATCGACCTGGCCACCCAGACGGTGATCCAGGGCCAGGTGTGGCACGACGGCGCGGCGGTGGCCGGTGCCTACGTCCGGCTGCTCGACGCCACCGACGAGTTCACCGCCGAGGTGGTCACCAGCCCGGAGGGCGAGTTCCGCTTCTTCGCCGCCCCGGGCATCTGGAAGCTGCGCTCGCTGGCCCCCGTCGGCCGCGGTGAGCGCGTCGTCGAGGCCGAGGTCGGGCTGACGGAGACGACCGTCGTCCTCGAGAAGTAGTCCCCCGCGCACGGCGCCCCTCCCGGCCGCGGCCGGGAGGGGCGCCGTGCGCGGGG
>NZ_JBJGZD010000039.1:0-13643 GCF_054050335.1 Geodermatophilus sp. SYSU D00698 | reverse complement strand
CCGGGGTGGGGTGACGGGCCCCCGAGCCTCCGCGGGTCCCCGCGACGGCCCCGGTCCCGCACGGGCGGGACCGGGGCCGTCGTCCGTCTCGGTGCGAGCTGCTCCGGGTCGGCCCCCGGCACGCCGCCTGCTGCCCTCCGGGCGGGCCGGCGAGGACCGTCGGCGGAGGTGGCGACGCGGGGACCCGCCCGGCCCGCAGGTGCCGGTCCGAGCGGGTCCTGCCGGTCGGACGTCGCCTCAGGCGGGGCGGGCCGCGCGGTACCGGTGGGCGGCCGCCTGCCACGCCGGCCGCGGTGCCGGGATCGGCGGCAACGGACTCCGGCCGGCGACCCTCTCCACGTACAGCCGCTGCTGGTTGCGCGCGCGGACGCCGCCGTCGGCCGGCACCGCCCGGCCCTCCCACACCTCGCTCATCGCCGCGTGCAGCAGGGTGAGCGCGCGGGCGCGCATCTGCGAGACGCGGGAGAGCGTGACGCCGAGGTCGGCGGCGATGTCGGTGAGCGACTCCCCACCGAAGAAGTTGCGCTCCACGACCTCGTCGAGCCGGTCGGGCAGCGCGCGGATGGCGTCCTGCAGGTAGCGGGCCCGTTCACCGCGCAGCACCGCCCGCTCGGGGGACTCGCCGGGGTCGGGCAGGTCCAGCGTGCCGCCCTCGGCGCCGGTCTCGGCGTCGATGCTGACCATGACGGCGCGGTGGACGTCGACCTGCAGCGCGTCGAGGTCCTCGCGGCGCACCCCGAGGGCCTCGGCGAGCTCCTCGCGCGTCGGCGGCCGGCCCAGCCGGATGGTCAGGGCGTCGGACGCGGCGTCGGTGCGGCGGGCCGCGGCCCGGACCGAGCGGCTGGCCCAGTCGCCCGAGCGCAGCTCGTCCAGGACGGCGCCCTGCAGGCGGGGGAGGGCGTAGGTGGCGAACGTCGCGCCGGCCGACGGGTCGAACCGGCGGGCCACCTCGACCAGCGCCACCTTCGCGCAGGACAGGAGGTCCTCCCGGCTCACGTGGCCGGGCAGCGAGATGCGCGAGGCCACCGCGTTGACCGCGAACGAGCACAGGGCCAGGTGCTCGGTGACGAGCGCCTCGACCTCGACCTCGGAGCGCAGGACGTCGGGGCGCGCGGCGTCCGACGGCTGCGGGGGAGCGGAGCGCGCGGGGACCGCGCGGTCGGTCACCGGGGAGCGGGCTGCTGGCACGGTCCCTCTCTCGGCAGGGACCGCGCCCTCCCGGACGCACAACTCCTGCCAATCCTGGGAACTCGGCTTGAGGGGCGCTTGCCCGCTGCCGACCGTCTGTCCGCGAAGGCGGGGACACCCGCCGGGAGACGAGGGAGGCGGTGGCGGACGTGGACTTCCAGCACCTGTCGACGCTGCTGTGGCGCGAGCAGGAGCTGCTCGACCTGCTGCTGTTCAAGGCAGAGGAGAAGCAGTACCTGATCCTGTCCGGCAAGACCCGCTGGCTGGCCCGGATCGCCCACGAGATCGAGGTCGTCCTCGACCAGCTGCGCGTCCTCGAGGTCGAGCGGGCCGCCGCCACCGAGGCGATCGCCGTCCGGCTGGGCACCGGGGTCAACCCGTCGCTGCGCCAGCTGGCCGAGGCCGCGCCCGCGCCGTGGAACGACCTGCTGGCCAGGCACCACGAGGCGCTGCTGGTCCTCGTCACCGACCTGCGCAGCCTCTCCGACGCCAACCGCGAGCTCATCGAGGGCGGCCTGTCCGCGATCGGCGACGCGCTGCTGTCGGTCCGCCAGCCCACGGCCGGCACCTACGGCGCCACCGGCCGCTCCGAGCACGGGTCCTCCCGCGCGGTCACCCTGGACGGTGCCCTGTGAGTTCGTTCTCCGGCCTCAACACCGCGACGACGGCGCTGTGGGCCGCCCAGCGCGGACTCGACGTCACCGGCCAGAACATCGCCAACGTCAACACCGACGGCTACTCCCGGCAGCGGGTCGAGCTGCAGTCGGTCAACGGCAACACCGTCCCGGCGATCCACTCCGTCAGCGACCAGGTCGGTCAGGGTGTCGACGCGGACACGGTCATCCGCATCCGTGACGCGTTCCTCGAGAGCCGGGCACAGGCGGAGCGGGCCAACTCCGCGCGGTTGACCGCCGAGAGCGCGGGACTGTCCGCCGTGGAGAACGCGCTCCGCGAGCCCGGCAGCTCGGGCATCCAGAGCATGCTCGCCGACATGTGGGACGGGTGGAGCGACGTCGCGAACCACCCCGAGGACCTGGCCGCACGCAGTCAGCTGCTGCAGCGTGCGGAGACCCTGGTGTCCGGCCTCCGGACAGCTGACGGCGTCCTCGGCGCGGAATGGGAGAAGACCAGGGACAACCTCGACGCCCTGGTCGCGGACGTCAACGCCGCGGCCCGGTCCGTCGCGGACCTGAACGCCGCCATCCAGAAGGCATCGCGCGCCGGCCTGCCGGTGAACGAGCTCGCGGACAAGCGCGACGTGTTCGTCCTGCAGCTGGCGGAGAAGGTGGGCGCGACGGGCAGGGCGGGGGCCGACGGGCAGGTGGACGTCAGCATCGGGGGGACCTCCCTCGTCACCGGCGACACCGCGACCGCCCTGGAGCTCACCGGCACCACGGACTCCCGGTCGGCCGCGCCCGGGGACCCCCGCCTGGTGACCCGGCCGGGAGGGACCACCGTCCGGCCCGGCGGGACGGCGGAGGGGCAGCTGTCGGTCCTCGGGACGATCCTCCCCGGCTACCGCGGGCGGCTCGACGCGATCGCATCGCAGGTGGCCCGGACGCTCAACGACGCCCAGGCGGGGACCGGTACCGAGCCGGCCTACGACCTGGACGGTGACGTGGGCGGACCGATGGTCGACGACGGGACGGGCGCGGTCACCGTCGACCCCGCCACGGTGACCGCGGCGAACATCCGGCTGCGGCTCACCCGTCCCCAGGACGTGGCCGCCGCGCTCCTCGCGCCGGACGCCGCCGGGCCGTCGCTGGACGGCGGCAACGCGGCCGCCGCCCACCGGTTGCGCCTGGACCAGACCGGCGTGGACGCGACGTACCGCGCGCTGGTCGTGGACCTCGGGGTCCAGGCGGCCGTGGTCGCGCGCAACAGCGACATCCAGGACGTCATCACGGCCCAGGTGGACAGCGCCCGGGAGTCGGTGAGCGGAGTGAACCTCGACGAGGAGATGACCAGGATGATGTCCTTCCAGCACGCCTACTCGGCGGCCGCCCGCATGGTGACGGCCATCGACGAGTCCCTGGACGTCCTCATCAACCGCATGGGCCGAGTGGGGCTGTGACCCGGTGCGCGTGACCCAGCGCTCGATCGCGCTCACCAGCCTGCAGGGCCTCTACCGCAACCAGGACGCCGTCGGCCGGCTGCAGCAGCAGTTGACCGCGGGCAGGACGATCAGCCGCCCCTCGGACTCGCCCACGGGCACCAACCAGTCGATGATCATCCGGGCCGACGCGTCCGGCGCGGCTCAGTACGCCCGGAACATCGCCGACGGGAGCGCGTTCCTCGAGACGACGGACTCCACGTTGCAGTCCATGCTGCAGCAGACCCGGCAGGCCCGGTCGCTCGTCGTCCAGGCGGCGAGCACGGGTGGGATGAGCACGTCGTCCGCCGGCGCGATCCGCACCGAGCTCGAGGGACTCCGCACGAGCCTGCTCGGCCTGGCCAACGCGGTCGTGCAGGGCCGGCCGGTCTTCGGCGGACCCACGGGAGGCACGGTCGCCTATGCCGACGACGGCACCTTCGTCGGCCGCACGGACGGCGTCCTGACCCGCCGCGTCTCCGACCGTGAGGACATCCGGATCGACGTCACGGGGCCCGAGGCCTTCGGCACGGGGCCCACCGGTCTGTTCGCCGTGCTGGAGAGGGCTGCCGCCGCAGCGGGCGCCCAGGACGCCACCGCCCTGCAGACGGCGCTGGACGACCTCGACGGCGTCATGGAGCGGATGCTGACCGCCACCGCGGACATCGGCACCCGCGCTGCCCGCATGGACCGGGCGGCCGAGGCCAACACCGACCTCCAGCTCAGCCTCAAGCAGCAGCTGGCCGGCGTCGAGGACGTCGACCTGCCGAAGACGATCATGGAGCTGAACCTCCAGCAGGTGGGCTACCAGGTCGCTCTGCAGGCGACCGCCCAGGTCATCCAGCCCTCGCTCGCGGACTTCCTGCGGTGACCCTCGCCCCCGTCGTCACCCTGCCCCTGCTGGGCATGGTGTCCCCGCTGCCCGGCTTCCCCGACTTCCGCGACTACGTGCTCGTCACGGCCGACGGGGACGGGCTGCTGTTCTGGCTCCAGTCCCTGGACGCCGACGGTCCGCGGTTCCTGGCCATCCCCCCGGCCCGATACTTCCCGGACTACGCGCCCGTGCTGCCGGCCCAGGTGCTGGCCGACCTGGACCTCGCCGACCCGGCCGACGCCTCGCTGTTCTGCCTGGTCACCGTGCCGGCCGAGGGCCCGGCGGCGGCGACGGCGAACCTGCGCGCCCCCGTCGTGCTCAACCCGGCGAACTGGCGGGCCACCCAGGTCGTGCTCCCCGACGGCCGTCATCCGATCCGGCGTCCCCTGCGCCGATAGAGGAGGGGAGCGGTCCGACCGCTCGACACCCCGCCCCGCCGGGCGGGGGTGCCAGGAGGCCGTCACACACCCATGGAGGGGTACCCGTGCTCACACTGACCCGCAGCGTCGGCGAGACCATCCGCATCGGCGACGACATCGAGGTGCACGTCGTCGAGGTCCGCGGCGGCACCGTCCGGCTGGGCTTCAAGGCCCCGCGCGAGGTGACCATCCACCGCGAGGAGGTCTACCGGCAGATCGCCGAGGCCAACCTGCTCGCCGCGCAGGTCACCGCGGACACGCTCGGCGCGCTCGCCGCCTTCGCGCCGCAGGCCGCCGGCCCCGCGGCCGCCGCCCCGGACGCCCCTGCCGGGGCCGGGAAGCGGCCCGCCCCGCCGGAGCTGCCCGCGCGCTGACGACACGCCACCGACGGCGGGTCCGCGGCTCGGCAACAGTCGCCGATGCGCGGACCCGCCGGACCGGGATGGAGGTCCGGACGGGCAAGACCTGACGAAGGTCGGCCCGGAGATTGCACAGGGCACGGCGAGTTGTGTGCCCGTCACCGTCCGCTCATGCGCCAGAGTTGCCCCCGAGCACGACACAGGGGGCGATGAGGATGCAGCACAGCGTGATGGCAGGGACCCAGCAGGCCGACGAGACCGTCGTCGTCCATGTCCAGCTGCGGCCGCGCCGCGGGTCCACCCGGCGCTGCCTGGCCGAGCTGGCGGCTCTGGCCGCCGCGCACCCGTCGGTCGCCTTCTCGGTCACCGGGCTCGGCAAGGACGAGCGGGTCGTCCGCGTCACCGTCGGCGTGGAGCTCGGCCCCCGCGAGGCGATCGCCCGCTTCTCGCCGCAGGCGCAGGCCGCCTACGCCTTCGTCAGCGACCTGTTCACGGTCCTGTACGACCACATGCCGGTGTACGCCGCCGAGCCCTCCGCCGCCGAGCGCGCCGCCGCCGAGGTCCTCCTCCGCGCCGACGACGGCGACCTCGAGGCCCCGGCCGGCGCGTCCGCGCACGAGCGCGTCTCCGCGTAGCGCCCCACCCCTCGCCGACGCCTTCCCCGCGATCGACCAGGAGTCCCCGGTGACCAGCACCCCCCAGCCCGCCGTCCCCACCGCCGACCAGCCGGCCGACGCCGGCACCCGCGCGCCGCTCGTCTTCGGCGGGATCCCCGAGGCCGAGGGCTTCGCGCGGGTCCCGATCACCGCGCGCGACCGGGTGCACTTCCGCGTCGACCGGGACCTGCCGCTGGCCGCCTTCCGCGCCGACCTGCCCGACGGCGTCACGGTCAGCCACGACGAGGGCGAGGGGCTCTACCGCGTGGACGGCCCCTGCGGCCAGGGCCAGGTGCTCGCCGACTGGATCCGCGCCTGGTGCTCGACCCGCGACGTCGCCACCGTGGGCCTGCGCGCGGAGGCCGGCGTCCGCCGCCGCGCCCCGCGCGACCTGCCGCCGGTCTTCCTCGAGGACCTGTGCCGGCACTACCAGCCGGTCAGCCTCAAGCGGCTGCAGCGCAACATGAGCACGATCCGGATGCACCTGCCCGACCCCGACGACCTCGGCCAGCAGGTGGCCGAGTGGATCCTCAAGGCGGTCGGCCAGTACGACGAGACCAAGGGCGTCCCGTTCGGCGCCTTCCTCGCCACCCAGCTGTCCAAGTGGGTGCACGACCTGGGCCGCAACGCCCACGGCCGCACCGCCGCCGACACCGAGAACCGGCAGCAGAAGGCGATCGCCGCCTTCCAGGCCGAGCACCAGCGGCGGCCCACCGAGCGCGAGCTCGCGGCCTACATGGGGCAGAGCGTGGCCACGCTGCGGCGCAACTCGCAGACGGTCGCCACCCTCAACGGCCTGCGCAACCTGCAGTCCCTCGACGGCGGTCCGGACGCGACCGAGGTGCTGCTGCCGGACTCCGGCGAGGCGCCCGACCAGATCATGGACGAGGCGGAGCAGACGCTGCTGTCGCACGCCCTGACCGCGGCCTGCGCCCCCGACCCGACCGCCGCGCGCGGCCAGCGGGCCGCGCAGCCCAACGTCCTGGGCTGGGCCACCTGGTACCTGACCACCTGGGGCGGGCAGACCAAGACCCAGGTGTCGGCCGACCTCGGGACCTCGGTGCGCAACATGAACGTGCACGCCGACCGCGTCGAGCGGGCGCTCAAGGACCGGCTCGCCGAGTTGTCCGAGTGACGTCCCGGTAAACGGAACGCAGGAGTCCGTCGCCGACGGGTCCATCCGGGCGCGGACCTGCCGATATCGAGGACGTGACCGCGAGTCCCCGCTGCACCGACGCCGGGGGACCGCAGACGCCGACGGGGGGAGGTGTGCGGTGAGCGTGCTGCCTGCGGGCGACCCCGCCGTCGTCCTGCTCCCGCACTGGCTCTCCGGGGCCGACCGCGAGCTGCTGGCCGGCGTCGTGCGTGCCGCCGTCGAGCGGCCCGGCGTCCACCCGGTCGCCGCCGTCCACCTGGCCGACGTCCTCACCGAGCTGCACGTGGCCGCCGCCCGCGACGCCGTCTGGCCCGGCCCCGCCGCCCGCGTCCGCCGGGTGACCGGCTGGGCCGAGGACGTCCTGCCGGTGCGGCTGTCGGCCGCCGAGCTCGACAGCGTCCTCGGCCTGGCCGAGCTGCCGGGCGACCTGCGCGCGACCCTCGGGGGACGCCGCCCGTGACGCGGGGGCGCCCCGGCCGCTCCTCGTCGGGCCTGCTGCAGCGGCTGCGCCCGACGCCGGTCGCCGTCGACGACGTCCGCGCCGCCGCGGACGCGGTGCTGCCGGGCCTCGCGACCGGCGGCCTGCGCGCCGCGGTGCTCGCGGACCCCGCCCGCGGGCCGGTGCTGGTCCTGGCCGAGGACGAGCGCCGCG
The DNA here is from genome assembly GCF_054050335.1 of Geodermatophilus sp. SYSU D00698. Lineage (NCBI taxonomy): Bacteria > Bacillati > Actinomycetota > Actinomycetes > Geodermatophilales > Geodermatophilaceae > Geodermatophilus > Geodermatophilus sp. SYSU D00698. The sequence goes on along the minus strand of NZ_JBJGZD010000039.1, from coordinate 6,247 downwards.
TGCGGGTGCCGCTGCACGACCTCGCCGAGGACATGACCGACGCCGGCGTGACCCCCACCGCCGACGGCGTCGCCGCCGCGCTCACCGCCTTCGTCGCCGCCCGCCCGGTCAGCGACGCCGCGGCCGCCGGCGCCGGCGTCGCCGTCCTCGACTGGACCGGCCCGGCGTGCACCGCCGTCGGCTGGCGGGTCGTCGTCCGCCGCGGGGACCGCACCGTCGCGTGGACGCCGTCGGACCGCGTTGACGCCGCCGTGGTGGCCCGCACCCGCACCGCCGCCACCGCCCGGGCCGCCGACGCCGGGGGCGTGCTCCGCGTCGAGGGGCCGGTGGCGCTGTGGTCGCACCCCGGCGCGCCGATGCTCGCCACGGCCGCGCTGGCCGACCCCGAGCGGCTGCTCGGGCGGATCGCCGAGGCCGGGTTGCGCGTGGCCGAGCCGCACGTCGTCGTCACGCCGCTGCGGCCGCTGGCGTGCGCCTCCGCGGGCGTGACCGACCGCCTGGCCGGGCTGACCGGCGAGGCGTGCGTGCGCCTGCCCTGGGCCGCCCTGCCCGACCTCCGCTGGCTGTGAGGCGGCCCCGCTGCAGGGTCCCGCCGCGAGCCTGCGAGCGGTGGGGGGCAGGGGGGTCCTTCGTCAGGCCAGGTGCCCGAACTCCCAGTGCCAGGGCTCGGGCTTCTCGCCGCCGGGCCGGGCCCAGTCGGGGTTGACGAAGCCGAACCGCCCGGCGTGCTCGGTCATCCACGTCCACTGCGGCGTGCCGGCGACGTTCACCCCGCCGCACAGGTCCACCGCCAGCGCCCAGCCGTGGTTCGACGTCCCCGGCACGGCGGCCAGCGTGGGCTTGCGGCGGAACGCGTCCACCTGCGCGGCCATCGACCGGTAGGAGTCGGTGACGCACAGCGGGCTGCCGAAGGCCGCCTCGTAGGCCCGGGCCAGCGCGGCGTAGCCGGCCGCGGCGTCGCAGCGCAGCGCGTGGCCGCGGGCGATCGGGCACAGCGCCTCGGCGGGGATCCGGCCGTTGGACCAGCCACCCCACGCGGGGCTCACCGGGCCGACCGGCGCCGGGGGAGCGCCGCAGGCCCCGCGGCCGGACGCCGACGCCGGCAGCGGCGCGTTCGGCGTCGCGGGCGCCGGCAGGGTGACCCGCACGGCGCGGGCGTCGGCGGGCATCGAGCGGACGCCGACCTGGTAGGTGGCCGCCGAGGCGCCGAGCACCTCGCCGTCGCCGAGGTACAGGGCCACGTCGGCGCCGCCGTCGGAGACGACCAGGTCGCCGACCTGCAGCTGCGAGGCGGGCACGACGGTCGCCGCGGCCCACTGCTCCGCGGCGCCGGCCGGCAGGTCGTAGCCGGCCAGCAGCCACGCCGAGGTGGTGAGCCCGCCGCAGTCGAAGGCGTCCGGGCCCGTGGCGCCGGCGGCGTACGGGCGGCCCAGCCGGGACAGCGCGCTGCTCACCGCGGCGACGGTCTCGGCCGGCAGCACGGTCACCGGCCGGTTGCCGACGACGGCCCACGCCACCCCGGGCACGGCCTGCCCGGCGGCGTCCAGCGCGGGGGAGAAGCCGTCGGGCAGCGTCGCCGGGTCGGCCAGCTCGGCCGCGGACGGCGGCGCGACGCCCGCCGACGCGAGCCCGGCGAGGTAGCCCTGCCAGCGCTGCAGCGCGGCGGTGTTGCGCTCCTGCTGCGCGCCGGCGGCCGGGACGGTGTCCAGCGCGGCCAGCTGCGCGGAGACGTCCAGGCCGAGGTCGTCCACGGTCGCGCGGACGCCGGCCAGCACGGTGCGGGCCTGCGCCGCGGCGGCGTCGACGGCGTCCTGCGCGGCGGCCACCCGTGCGGCGGCGGCCTCCGCCGCGGCCGCGGCGCGCTCGGCGCGGACGACGGCGGTCTCCCGCTCCTGGGCGGCGCGGTCGGCCAGCGCCTGGTGGTAGAGGACGTCGCCGGTGGTCGCGGGTGCCGCGGCGGACAGGCCGAGGACCGGCATGCGGGTCTGCGCGGAGGCGCGGTAGAGGTCGGCCGCGGCGGAGCCGACGGTGACCTGCTCGGCGGCGACGGCGGCCCGCGCCGCCTGCTCGGCCTCGACCGCGGCCCGCAGCTCGGCCCGCCGCGTGGCGACCTCGCCCTGCAGCCGGCGGTAGGCGTCGGCGTCCTGCAGCAGGGTGCTGCGGGCGGCCAGGGCCAGGCCCGCGGCGTCGGGGGCCACCGTGGCCGAGCCGGGCGCGGAGGTGGCCGGGGCGAGCAGCACGGTGAGGACGGGCACGAGCAGCGTGGCCAGGCCGACGACCAGCAGCCGGGTGCGCCAGGGGCCGCGCCCGCGCGGCGTCCGTGCGGCGGGCCGGCGGCGGGCCGGCTGCTTCCGGCGCTTCTCCGTCGTCCTCTGCGCCGCGGTGCCGGTGCGGCGCGGGGGGACCGGAGCGCCGGTGGCGGCGCGGGCGGCGAGCAGGGCGCGCAGCGCCTCGGCCTCGCGGGCGGTGAGCTCGCGGCGGGGAGCGGTGCGGGGGGAGGCCGTGCGGGAGGGGGTGGCCGTGCGCGCCGGAGCGGGCGTGCGTGGTGCGGGCACGGCGGGGTCCCCCGGGCGGTCTCGATCGGCTGGCCGCGCTCCGGCGTGGAGCGCTCGCCGTCAGATCGACCGCCCGGGGGACCCGGAGGAGGGACGGGAGGGGAGGCCTCACCCCGACGGGGGAGGGGATGCGCCCGGCCGGGGGACCGGGCCGGCGCGCCGGGCCCCTCCGCGGAGACGCCCGGCGCGCCTCCGCCGCGAGGTCAGCGGTCGGGCGGCCACCAGGCGCCGTGCCGCGCCACCAGCGGGATGCGGTGCTCGGCGCCGTCCTCGGTGACCACGACCAGCTCGACGGCGGTGATCGGCACCGGCCGGTCGTCGTCGTCGCGCAGCAGCCGCCCGGTGGCCAGCGGGATCGGGGGGAGGACCAGCAGGTCCTCGCCGGGCGGCTCGCTGCCCATCGACGACGTCGTCAGCGCTCGGCCAGCGGGACGAACGCCCGCTCGGTCTCACCGGTGTAGACCTGCCGCGGGCGGCCGATCTTCGTCGTCGGGTCGGCGATCATCTCCCGCCACTGCGCGATCCACCCGGGCAGCCGGCCCAGCGCGAACAGCACGGTGAACATGCGGGTCGGGAAGCCCATCGCCCGGTAGATCAGCCCGGTGTAGAAGTCGACGTTCGGGTAGAGCCTGCGCTCGACGAAGTAGTCGTCGGACAGCGCGATCTCCTCGAGCTGGCGGGCGAGGTCGAGCAGCTGGTTGTCCCCGCCGAGCTTGTCGAGCACGGTGTCCGCGGTCTGCTTCACGATCGCCGCGCGCGGGTCGTAGTTCTTGTACACCCGGTGCCCGAAGCCCATGAGCTTGACGCCGGGCTCCTTCTTCTTCACCCGCTCGACGAACGCCGGGATGTCCCCGCCCTCGCCCTGGATGGACTCGAGCATCTCCAGCACCGACTGGTTGGCCCCGCCGTGCAGCGGGCCGAACAGCGCGTTGATGCCGGCCGACACCGAGGCGAAGAGGTTGGCGTGCGAGGAGCCCACCAGCCGCACCGTCGACGTCGAGCAGTTCTGCTCGTGGTCGGCGTGCAGCACGAAGAGCATGTCGAGGGCGGCGGCGAGCTCGGGGTCGACCTCGTAGGGCTCGGCCGGGAAGCCGAAGGTCATCCGCAGGAAGTTCTCGACCAGGCCCAGCGAGTTGTCCGGGTAGAGGAACGGCTGGCCGACCGACTTCTTGTACGCGTAGGCCGCGATCGTGGGCAGCTTGGCCAGCAGCCGGACGGTGGAGATCTCCACCTGGTGCGGGTCGAAGGGGTCCAGCGAGTCCTGGTAGAAGGTCGACAGGGCGCTGACCGCCGAGGACAGCACCGGCATCGGGTGGGCGTCGCGCGGGAAGCCCTGGAAGAACTGCTTGAGGTCCTCGTGCAGCAGGGTGTGCCGGCGCAGCTTCTCGTCGAAGGCGGCCAGCTGGTCGGCCGTGGGCAGCTCGCCGTAGATCAGCAGGTAGGTGACCTCGAGGAAGCTGGCCTTCCCGGCGAGCTGGTCGATGGGGTAGCCGCGGTAGCGCAGGACGCCGGCGTCACCGTCGATGTAGGTGATGTCCGACGTGCACGAGGCGGTGTTGACGAAGCCGACGTCGAGCGCCACCTGCCCGGTGGTCGCCAACAGCTTGGAGACGTCGAGCCCGGAGGGTCCCTCCGACGCCGGGACCGTGCGCAGCGGGAGGTCACCCCCCGCGTGTCGCAGGGATACCTCGGGGGTGCTGGCTGTCTCGGTCATGGTGGCCCGACGCTACTGGCGTCGGGCCCCGAGGACGACAGGGACCGTCCCCGCACGGGGGTGGGCCGGGGCTCCCGGCCCACCCCGCACGGTCAGGGGTGGGTCATCGAGAGGACGTCGAGGGCCTCGTCGAGCTGGGCCTCGGTGAGCTTGCCCTGCTCGACGTAGCCGCGCTCGAGCACCACCTGGCGGATCGTCTTCTGCTCGGTCAGCGACTGCTTGGCGACCTTCGCGGCCTCCTCGTAGCCGATGTACTTGTTCAGCGGCGTCACGATCGACGGCGAGGACTCCGCGTAGGTCCGGCACTGCTCGACGTTGGCGACGATCCCGTCGACGCAGCGGTCGGCCAGGATCCGGCTGACGTTGGCCAGCAGGCGGATCGACTCGAGCACGTTGCGGGCCATGAGCGGCAGCGTCACGTTGAGCTCGAAGACGCCGGTGGTGCCGGCGTAGGTGACCGCGGCGTCGTTGCCGATGACCTGGGCGGCGACCTGGATGACCGCCTCGGGGATCACCGGGTTCACCTTGCCCGGCATGATCGAGCTGCCCGGCTGCAGGTCGGGCAGCTGGATCTCGCCGAGCCCGGTGCGGGGGCCCGAGCCCATCCACCGCAGGTCGTTGGCGATCTTCACCAGGCCGACGGCGATCGTCTTCAGCTGGCCGGAGGCCTCGACCAGCGAGTCCCGGGAGCTCTGCGCCTCGAAGTGGTTGCGCGCCTCGGACAGCGGCAGGTCCAGCTCCGCGGCGAGGGTGTCGATGATCGCGGCCGCGAAGCCGGGCGGGGTGTTGATCCCGGTGCCGACGGCGGTGCCGCCCAGCGGCAGCTCACCGATGCGCGGCAGCGAGGCCTCCAGCCGCTCGACGCCGTAGCGGATCGCCGCGGCGTAGCCGCCGAACTCCTGGCCGAGGGTGACCGGGGTGGCGTCCATGAGGTGGGTGCGGCCGCTCTTCACGACCTCGGCGAACTCCGTCTCCTTGCGGGTGAGGGAGGACTCGAGGTGGCGCAGGGCCGGGACGAGGTCGCGCACGATCGCCCGGGTGGCGGCCACGTGGATGGCCGAGGGGAAGACGTCGTTGGACGACTGCGAGGCGTTGACGTGGTCGTTCGGGTGCACCGGCGTGCCGGCGGCCTCGGTGGCGAGGGTCGCGACGACCTCGTTGGTGTTCATGTTGCTCGACGTCCCCGAGCCGGTCTGGAAGACGTCGATGGGGAAGTGCTCGTCCCACCTCCCGGACGCCACCTCGGCGGCGGCCGCGGCGATCGCCCGCGCGACCTCGCCGTCGAGGACGCCGAGGTCGGCGTTGACGCGGGCCGCGGCGCCCTTGATGGCGGCCAGGGCGGCGATGAGCTCGCGCTCGATGGGGGTGCCGGAGATGGGGAAGTTCTCGACGGCGCGCTGGGTCTGGGCGCGCCACTTGGCCCACGCGGGGACACGGACCTCCCCCATGGAGTCGTGCTCGACGCGGTAGTCCTGCTCGGTGGCCACGCTGGCTCCCGTGTGGTGTCGGTGGGATCGGTGCTGCACGCGTGACCCTAGAAGGGCCCCGTCCTCCCCACTGCCCGCAGCCTCGGAGTGGGACCCGGGACGGCGCGGCTCCGGGTCCTACGGTGCGGCGACGCCGACGGCCCGAGGAGACCCCGTGACCCACCCGTACACCCCGGACGCGCCCGGCACCGTCCCCGTGGGCGGCTGGACGCCGTGGGGCACCTGGGACCCCACCGCCGGCCGGGCGCCCGCCGTCCCGCCGGCGCCCGCGCCGGTGGCCGCCCCCGCGCCGGCCTCCCGCGTCCTCCCCGCCGCCCTGCTCGCGGGCGGCCTCGCCCTCGGGCTGGTGCTCGCCGCCGTCGTCGGCGCGCTGGTGCTCCGCGGCGCCGCGGACGACGCCCGCCGCCCGGGCCGCGCCGCCCAGGGCGCGCCGGGGGGGGGGGGCCCCAAAACCCGCCGTACCCCCCAATAACAAAAAAAACCTAAACGGG
>NZ_JBJGZD010000038.1:0-25937 GCF_054050335.1 Geodermatophilus sp. SYSU D00698 | reverse complement strand
CGAACCCGGAAGCTAAGCCTCTCAGCGCCGATGGTACTGCCCCGGAGACGGGGTGGGAGAGTAGGACGCCGCCGGACAACTCTTCACCGAAAGGGCCCCCACCACCCGGTGGGGGCCCTTTCGGCATCTCGTCAGAACGGCAACGGACGGCCGATCAGCGCCGACGGATCTCCTTCGTCGTCGCGCCGACGTTGTCCGCCAGCCAGGCGTTGAGAGCCACCAGGTCCCGCCAGGCGTTGCGGACCTGCTCGAGGGCCTCACGCCCGTGCAGCCACTCGGCGAGGTCGAAGAGCCGGCCGGCGTGCAGGGACCGGTGCCGCAGCAGGTCCGCGCGGGCGTCGTCGCCGCCCAGGTCGTAGCCCCTGGGCACCCGGGTGAGCCGGTCGCCGTCGACGGACCAGCCGGCCGCGGCCAGGCGACCCACCTCGTCACGGAGCCGTCGGCCCTGGACGTCGTCCGCGACGGCCCGGCGGTAGCGCTCGACCTGGTCGGACTCCAGCCGCCACGCACCGCCGGCCACCCGCAGGCCCTCGGCGGAGATCTCGACGTACCAGGCGCCCGCGCCGCGGCCCTCCGGGTTGGCGACGGCGCCCTGGTGCGTCTTGTACGGCGTCTTGTCGTTGCTGAAGCGGACGTCCCGGTAGGGGCGGAAGAGCTTCGCCGGGCCGAACTCGGCGGCCAGCTCGTCGACGAGGGCCTGCATGGGAGCCTTGACGCAGGTGTCGTACACGGCGCGGTGCCGCGTCCAGTAGGTCTTGGAGTTGTCCGCCTCCAGGCCCTCGTAGAACACCAGGCCCTCGTCGGGGAAGCCCTGGAACGTCATGCGTCTCCTCCCAGGAGGGTGTGCCAGCGGACCTCGCGCAGCGGGACCCCGGCGGCGTCGAGGGTGCGGGCCCGGCCGTCCCGGTCCCACCCGGCCGACTCGAGGAAGCCGGCCGTGACCCGGTCGCCCTCGGGCACCCAGGCGGTCAGCCGCGCCGCACCGGTGCCGGCGGCCAGGTCGGCGACCGCGGCGAGCAGCCGGCTCCCGTGCCCACGCCGTCCCCACCGCGGCTCCACCAGGAGGACCGCGAGCTCGGTCGTCGGACCGGCCGGGTGCGGCTGCTCGCCGTCGGACAGTTCGGCGGGACCGAACGCGGCGAACCCGACCACCCGGCCGTCGTCGAGGGCGACCAGCACCCCGTGAGCCGCGGTGGGCGGGGCGGTGATCGCCGCGCGCCAGGCCGCCTCGGCGGCCGCGGCGTCCCAGCCCTCGAGCGCGGCAGGGGGCAGGACGTCGGCGTAGGCGGTGCGCCAGGTCTCGCCCTGCACGCGCGCCACCTCGGCGGCGTCCGCGGCGACGGCGGGGCGCACGGACACGTCCGCGGTGCCGGTCAGGCGCGGGAAGGCCGGGCGGGGGTCCACGCCGGGCAGCCTAGGTCGGGGAGCTCGGCGGCGGACCGTCACCGGTGCACGGCAGGATCGGCGGCGTGCCCGCCTCCGTCGCCGACCGGCTGCCCGCCGCCCTCGCCCGGCGCATCGCGCTGGCCGCGCAGGGCTTCGCCGACCCGCGTCCCACCGGGGTGGTCGACAGCCGGCAGTTGCGGCGGATGGTCGACCGGCTCGGCGTCGTGCAGATCGACTCGGTCAACGTGCTGTCCCGGTCGCACTACCTGCCGGCGTTCAGCCGGCTGGGCGCCTACCGCCGGGCGGTCCTCGACGACTTCACCGCCCGCCGGCACGAGCTGTTCGAGTTCTGGGCGCACGAGGCGTCCTTCCTCCCGGTCCGGCTGCACCCCTACCTGCGCTGGCGCATGGCCGCCGCCGAGGAGCACGCCTGGGGCTCGATGGTGCGCATCCAGCGCGAGCGGCCCGGCTACGTGGCCGAGGTGCTCGACCGGGTGCGGGACGGCGGTCCCACCAAGGCCAGCGACCTCGACGAGCCCCGCCCGGACCGGCCCGGGCAGATGTGGAACTGGCACGCCGGCAAGGTCGCCCTCGAGTGGCTCTTCTACACCGGCGTGCTCACGGCGCGGGCGCGCACGACGTCGTTCGAGCGGGTCTACGACCTCACCGAGCGGGTCCTGCCCGCCGCCGTCCTGCAGACGCCGACGCCGGACCCCGCCGACGCCGTCCGCGAGCTGGTGCGCACCGCCGCCCGCGCGCTCGGTGTGGCCACCGAGCGGGACCTGCGCGACTACTTCCGGCTGAAGCCGGCGCAGGCGCGGCAGGCGATCGCCGAGCTCGCCGACGCGGGGGAGCTGCTGCCGGTCGAGGTGGCCGGGTGGGGCGCGCCCGCCTGGCTGGACCCGGCCGCCCGCCGGCCGCGGTGGATCCGCGCCCGCGCGCTGCTGTCGCCGTTCGACTCGCTGGTGTGGGAGCGGCCGCGGGTCGAGCGCATCTTCGGCTTCCGCTACCGGCTGGAGATCTACACGCCCGCCGCGCAGCGGGTGCACGGCTACTACGTCCTGCCGTTCCTGCTCGGGGACCGCCTGGTGGCGCGGGTCGACCTCAAGGCCGACCGCCAGGCCGGCGTCCTGCGGGCGCAGGCCACCCACGCCGAGGACGGCGTCGACCGCGCGGAGGTCGCCGCCGCGCTGGCGGAGGAGCTGCGGCTGATGGCGGACTGGCTGGAGCTCGACGACGTCGCCGTGGCCGACCGCGGGGACCTCGCGGCCGACCTCACCTCCGCGCTGCCCGCCCCGCGCACCGTGGTCGCCTAGGCTCGACGCCCGTGGTGAGCAACGGACCGGTGGACACGCAGTACGAGGACCTCCTGCGGCGGATCCTCGAGACCGGCACGCCGAAGTCCGACCGCACCGGGACCGGCACGGTCAGCACCTTCGGCGAGCGGCTGCGCTACGACCTGTCGACGTCGTTCCCGCTGGTCACGACGAAGAAGGTGCACTTCCGGTCGGTGGCGGTCGAGCTGCTGTGGTTCCTGCGCGGCGACGGCAACGTCCGCTGGTTGCAGGAGCACGGCGTCACCATCTGGGACGAGTGGGCCGACGCGGACGGCGACCTCGGTCCGGTCTACGGCGTCCAGTGGCGCTCCTGGCCCACCCCCGACGGCGGCACGGTCGACCAGATCCAGGGCGTCCTCGACACGCTCCGCAAGGACCCCGACTCCCGGCGCATGGTCGTGTCGGCGTGGAACGTCGCCGCGCTGCCGGAGATGGCGCTGGCCCCCTGCCACGCGCTGTTCCAGTTCGCCGTCCACGACGGCCGGCTGTCCTGCCAGCTCTACCAGCGCAGCGCCGACATGTTCCTCGGCGTCCCGTTCAACATCGCCAGCTACGCGCTGCTGACCCGCATGGTCGCCGCGCAGGTCGGGTTGGAGCCGGGCGAGTTCATCTGGGTCGGCGGCGACTGCCACGTCTACAGCAACCACGTCGAGCAGGTCCGCGAGCAGCTCTCCCGCGAGGCACGGCCGTTCCCGACGCTGGAGATCGCCCCGGCGCCGTCGCTGTTCGACCACACCTTCGAGTCGTTCACCCTGCACGGCTACGACCCGCACCCGGCCATCCGCGCCGCCGTGGCCGTGTGACCGTGCGCAGGACTCGGCGCCGATGGGCATAGCCTGCATCTGGGCGCAGGCCCACGGCCGCGTCATCGGCGCCGGTGGCACCCTGCCCTGGCACCTGCCCGAGGACCTGCGGCTGTTCAAGCGCCTCACCGGCGGCGGCACCGTCGTCATGGGGCGGCGCACCTGGGAGTCGCTGCCCGCGCGCACCCGGCCGCTGCCGGGCCGGGTCAACGTCGTCCTCACCACCGACCCGGACTGGACCGCCGACGGCGCGCAGCGGGCCGGCTCGGTCGCCGGCGTGCTGGCCGCGCACCCGGACTGCTGGGTGATCGGCGGCGCGGCCGTCTACGCGGCGTTCCTCCCGCACGCGCACCGGCTGGTCGTCACGGACGTCGACCTGGCCGTCGACGGCGACACCCGCGCCCCCGTCCTCGACGACGGCTGGCGGCGCGTGTCCCGCACGCCGGAGGAGGGGTGGGCCACCTCGGCGACGGGCCTGCGGTACGCCGTCTCCGAGTTCCGCCGGGACGCTGCCGGGACCGGGACGCCCGCGGCCGGTCGGTAGATTCCTCCGCATGACCACCGACCCCGCCCGGCCGTTCGGACGCGTCGTCACGGCGATGGTCACCCCGCTCGCGGAGGACGGCTCGATCGACCTCGCCGGGGCCCAGGAGCTGGCCGCGCACCTGGTCGACCGGCAGGCCCACGACGGCCTCGTCGTCCTCGGCACCACCGGGGAGGCTCCCACGCTCAGCGACGGTGAGCAGCACGCCGTCCTCGAGGCGGTCATCGACGCGGTGGGCGACCGCGCCTCCGTGGTCGCGGGCGTCGGCACCAACGACACCGCGCACACCATCGACAACGCGCGCCGGGCCGAGCGGCTGGGCGCCGACGGCCTGCTCGTCGTCACCCCGTACTACAACAAGCCGCCGCAGGCCGGGCTGCTGCGCCACTTCACCGCGGTCGCCGACTCCACCGACCTGCCGGTGATGCTCTACGACATCCCGCCGCGCTCGGTCGTGCCGATCGAGGTGGAGACGCTGGTCCGCGCCGCCGAGCACCCGCGCATCGTCGCGGTGAAGGACGCCAAGGGCGACTTCGGCGCGCTCGCCTGGACGCTGGCCCGCACCGACCTCGCCTACTACTGCGGCGAGGACATGGTCAACCTGCCGATGCTGGCCCTCGGCGCCGTCGGCGTGGTGAGCGTCGTCGGCCACCTGGCCGGCCCCCGCCTCGCGGAGCTGATCGCCGCGGTCGAGTCCGGCGACCTGGCCAAGGCGCGCGAGGTCAACGAGACCCTGCTGCCGCTGTACACCGGCATCTTCCGCACCCAGGGCGTCATCATGGTGAAGGCGGCGCTGCGCGAGCTGGGGCTGCCCGCCGGCCCCGTGCGCCCCCCGCTCGTCGACGCCACGCCCGAGCAGATCGCGCAGCTGCGCGCCGACCTCGCCGACGGAGGCATCCCCCTGTGAGCCCTGTGAGCGCCACCCCGTGACCGTGAGCACCGCCGGCACCGCCGGTCAGCCGCACCTGGACCTCAAGACGCCGCCCCCGCTGCCCGCCGGCGGCCTGCGGGTCATCGCGCTGGGCGGGCTCGGCGAGATCGGCCGCAACATGGCCGTGGTCGAGTTCGACGGGAAGCTGCTGGTCATCGACTGCGGGGTGCTCTTCCCCGAGGCCGAGCAGCCCGGCGTCGACCTGATCCTCCCCGACTTCGGGGTCATCGAGCACCGCCTCGACGACGTCGTCGCCGTCGTCCTCACCCACGGGCACGAGGACCACATCGGCGCGATCCCCTACCTGCTGCGGCTGCGCGGGGACATCCCGCTGGTCGGCTCGCGGTTCACCCTCGCCCTGGTGGCGGCCAAGCTGCGCGAGCACCGGCTGGTGCCGACCCTCGTCGAGGTCGCGGCGGGCGACGACCACGTCGCCGGGCCGTTCCACTGCGAGTTCATCGCGGTGAACCACTCGATCCCCGACGCGCTGGCCGTCGCCGTGCACACGCCCGCGGGCGTGCTGGTGCACACCGGCGACTTCAAGATGGACCAGCTCCCGCTCGACGGCGTCCTCACCGACCTCGGCGCCTTCGCCCGGCTGGGCCTCGAGGGCATCGACCTGCTGCTGGCCGACTCCACCAACGCCGAGATCCCCGGGTTCGTCACCCCCGAGCGGTCGATCGGGCCGGTGCTCGAGGACGTCTTCCGCCGCGCCACCCAGCGGCTGATCGTCTCCAGCTTCGCCAGCCACGTGCACCGCATCCAGCAGGTGCTCGACGCCGCCGAGATGCACGGCCGCAAGGTCGCCCTGGTCGGCCGCTCGATGGTCCGCAACATGGGCGTCGCCCGGGACCACGGCCTGCTGCGGGTCGCGCCGGGGCTGATGGTGAGCCTGGACGAGGCGACGAGCATGCCGCCGGAGCAGGTGGTGCTCATCAGCACCGGCTCGCAGGGCGAGCCGCTGTCCGCGCTCGGGCGCATGGCCCGCGGCGAGCACCACCAGGTCACCATCGAGGCCGGCGACACCATCGTGCTCGCCTCCTCGCTGGTGCCCGGCAACGAGACCGCCGTCTACAAGGTCATCAACGGGCTGGCCCGGCTCGGCGCCACCGTCGTGCACAAGGAGACCGCCCGCGTGCACGTCTCCGGGCACGCCCCCGCCGGCGAGCTGCGGACGCTGCTCAACGTCGCCAAGCCGCGTTACCTCATGCCGGTGCACGGGGAGTGGCGGCACCTGCGGGCGCACGCCGCGCTGGCCGAGGAGACCGGCATGACCGCCGACCGGGTCCTGCTCGCCGAGGACGGCGTGGTGGTGGACCTGGTCGACGGCAAGGCGTCGATCACCGGGTCGGTGCCGGTGGGCAACGTCTACGTCGACGGGCTCAACGTGGGCGACGTCGGCGAGGAGTCGCTGCAGGAGCGGCGCATCCTCGGCGACGAGGGCTTCGTGGCGCTCACCGTGGTGATCGAGCCCTCGACGGGCACGATCGTCCGGCCGGTGCACCTGTCCACCCGCGGCTTCTCCGACGACCCGAGTGCCTTCGACGAGGTGCTGCACCTGGTCGAGGACAACCTCAAGCGGGACCTCGCCGACGGTCAGCGCGACGCCCACCGGCTGTCGCAGACGATCCGCCGGACGGTCGGCAAGTGGGTGTCCGACACCCACCGCCGCCGCCCGATGATCATCCCGACCGTCCTCGAGGTGTGATCCCGGCGGTCTGAACGGGGCGGCGGCCGCGGCCGTACCCCCTCGTGAGCGGCGCCCGGCTGGCGGGCGCCGCGGACCGAGGGGACTGCCATGCGACCCACGACCCTGCGCGCCGGCACCGCGGCCGGCGCGTCGGCGTTCGCCCTGCTGCTGCTCACCGCGACCCCGGCCGCGGCCGGCGGCCCGGGCTCCTCCGGCGGGAGCGGCGTCACGACCACCGCCGACGGGAGCCCCGGCTCCCTGCGCGCCGCGGTGCAGGCGGCCAACGCCGCCGGCTCGGGCACGATCGTGCTGTCCGACCGCACGTACCGCCTCGCGCTGTCCGGCCAGGACGACACCGCGGCCGCCGGCGACCTCGACGTCACCGGCCGGCTCGTCGTCGAGGGGCGCGGTGCCACCGTCGACGCAGCCGGCCTGGACCGGGTGTTCGACGTCCGGCCCGGCGGCTCGCTGACGCTGCGGGGCACCACCGTCACGGGCGGCGTGGCCCCCGGCGCGCCGGGCGCCTCCGGCGGCGCCTCCGGCGGCGGCGTCCTCAACGCCGGGACCCTCGTCCTCGACCGCAGCACCGTCACCGGCAACACCGCCGCCCGCGCCGGCGGCGGCATCGAGGCGGTCGCCGGGTCGGCGACGACCGTCACCCGCTCGACGCTGTCGCACAACACCACGGGCGCGGGCCCGGGCAACGGCGGCGGCCTGCACCTGACCGGCGCCGGCACCGTGCACGTCGACCGCAGCACGGTCACCGGCAACACCGCCGCGACCGAGGGCGGGGGGCTGTGGAACTCCGCGGCCGGGACCATGACCGTCACCCACACGACCATCCGCGCCAACACCGCGCCCACCGGCCCGGACGTGTTCCAGGACGGCGCCGGCACCGGCTTCACCGTCGACGGGCGCACCGTCCCCGGCGAGGCCTGATCCGGGGAGGGGGCGTCGGGCACGGGGGTCGGCGCCCCCTCTCCCTCAGAAGTCGGAGCGGACCACCACGTCGCCGTCGGCGTCGACCACCTCGAAGCCGACGGCGTCGGCGCGCAGCACCGAGGAGTTGAGGTTGCAGCGCAGCTCGACTCCGCCGACGCCGAGGAACTCCCCTGCGGGCACCTCGCGCCCGGCGTCGTCGGTGACCGCGACGCGGTAGACCTCGCCGTCCTCGAACCCGGTACCGGTCAGTTTCACCTCCACGCCCCAGGTGTGCGGCACCAGGTCCGCGCGCGCCTGCACGCCGGGAGCCACGGCCTGGACCGCGACCGGCTCGAGCGGGGGCGGGTCGGGCACCGGCCGCACCAGCCAGCCGACGGCGCCACCGGCCGCGGCCACCCCGGCCACCGCCGTGGCCGCCAGCACCCGTCGGCGCGTCCCCGCCCGCCGCAGCGGGAGCACCCGCCGCCGTTCCTCCTCGGCGATCCGGCCGAGCACGCGGGCGCCGAGGTCCGGCGGGGGAGTGGGGGTGGCGTCGAGCGCGTCGGGGTCGACGCGGGCCAGCCGCGCGGCCAGCGGCTCGATCTCGGCGAGCTCGGCGCGGCAGCCGGGACATCCGTCGAGGTGGGCGCGCACGCGGTCACGCTCGGCCGGCCCGAGGGCACCCAGCGCGTAGGCGCCGAGCAGCTCGCGCAGCTCCCGGTGCTCGTCCCCGCGCGGACCGCTCACGGCTCGACCCCCATCTCGTCGAGGGCCAGGCGCAAGGCCTTGAGCCCGTAGAACACCCGGCTGCGGACCGTCCCGACCGGCACGCCGAGCTCAGCGGCCACCTCTGCGTGCGGCCGGCCGCGCAGGTGCGTCTGCACGATCGCCGTCCGGTGCTCCTCGCTGATCCGGCGCAGCGCCTCCTCGACCACCCAGGCGTCCACCAGCGCCTCGTCGGCGGCAGCCACGGGCGGCGCGTCGGACGCCGCGTCGTCGGTCAGCTGCCGCTGCCACGGCCGGACGGCGAACCGGCGGGCCTCGTCGACCACCACGTTGCGGGCGATGGCGAACAGCCACGTGCGCAGGCTCGCCAGCTGCGGGTCGAACGAGCCGGAGGCGCGCCAGGCGCGGAGGAACACCTCCTGGACGACGTCCTGCGCCGCGCCGCCGTCGCCGAGCTGGCGCAGCGCGAAGCGGTAGAGCTCGGCGCCGTGGGCGGCGTAGGCCGCCCGCACGTCCAGCGGTGCCGCCGGTGCCCGCCTGGCCATCCGCGCCTCCTCCCGGGTCCCCCGTCCCGAGGACGTACGCACGCCGGGCCGCGGCGGTTCACCGGACGACGGTCACCGGCGCGATCCCCTCCTCCGGCAGCGTGAAGCCCCAGACCTGCGCGTAGAAGGACAGCTCCCCGTCGAGGGCGGCGCGGATGTTCTCCGCACGCCGGAAGCCGTGCTGCTCGCCGTCGAACAGCAGGTAGGCGTGCGGCACGCCCTTCTCCCGCAGCGCCGCGACCATCACCTCGGCCTGCTCCGGCGGGACGACGCGGTCCTCGGCGCCCTGGAACACCGCCAGCGGGGTGTCCAGCGCGTCGACCTGCGTGATCGGCGAGCGCTCGGCGTACACGTCGGCGCCCTCGGGCCACGGCGCGACCAGCCCGTCGAGGTAGCGGGACTCGAACTTGTGCGTGTCCGAGGCCAGGGCGCCCAGGTCGGCCACGCCGAAGTGGCTGGCGCCGGCGGTGAAGACGCCCGGCCGCAGGGTGAGCGCGGCCAGCGTCGTGTAGCCGCCGGCCGAGCCGCCGCGGATGGCCATGCGGGCGGGGTCCACCCGGCCGGCGTCGGCGAGGTGCTGCGCGCAGGCGACGACGTCGTCGAGGTCGACGACGCCCCACCGGCCCTGCAGCGCGTCGCGGTAGCGGCGGCCGTAGCCGGTGGAGCCGCGGTAGTCGACGTGCGCGACGCAGAAGCCGCGCGAGGTGAAGTACTGGATCTCCAGGTCCAGCACGCGCGGGTGGGCCGACGTCGGCCCGCCGTGCACCATCACGATCAGCGGCGGCAGGTCCCCCTCGGGCGCGCGGGCCTCCGGGTTCTCCGGCGGGTAGACCGCGGCGTGCGCCTCGGCGATGCCGGTGCCGCGCTCCTCGGTCGGGAAGGTCAGGTGCTCCGGCGCGGAGAACCACGCCGGGTCCAGCCCGAGGTCGCGCGCCGGGCGCAGCACCTCGCTGCGCCCGGAGAGGTCCGCGCGCAGCACGACCGGCTCGCTCGCCGGGCTGCCGGCCACGCAGACGACGCCGTCGCCGTGCGCGGTGAGGTACCGCAGGGCGGTCCACCCGGGCAGCGGCACCTCCCGCGTGGTCCCGTCGGCCTCGACGACGACCAGCCGGTCCCCGCCCTCGCCGCCGGCCGCGGCGACCACCCGGCCGCCGGGCAGCAGGACGAACCGGCGGGCGCCGAAGACCCACTGCGGCCCGGCGATCTCGGTGCCGGTGTCGAGGACCAGCTCCGCCCCGCCGCCCGGCCGCCACCGCCACAGCGACCACACGTCGGTCCGGTCGCAGCAGAACCACAGGGTGCCGTCGTCGGCCCAGGTGGGCTGCACCGCCGACTCGCCCGGGCCGCCCGCGACCACGGTCTCGGTGCCGTCGGCGGCGCGGACGACCAGCTGCGCGGCGTCCCAGGGCATGTCCGGGTGGTCCCACTGCAGCCAGGCCAGCTGCCCGTCCGGGCCGGGCCGGGGGTCGGAGACGAAGTCCGGCCCGCCGACCAGCACCTCGGCGGTGCCGTCCGGCGCCAGCCGCACCACCTCGTCGACGACGTCGGACGCGGTGCCGGAGGCGGCGTGCGTCTCGCGGACGGCGAGCAGCGCGCCACCGGCGTCCGGGGTCAGGTCGGCGTACCGCACCCCGGCCGGCAGGTCCGGCTCGGGCGTGACGGCGACCGGGCCGTCGTCGCCGGGGGACAGCCGGTACAGCCGCTGGTCGTCGAAGTGGGTGAACCACAGCGTGCCGCCGGCGACCGTCCACGCCGCCCCGCCGTACTCGTGCACCCGGGTGCGGGCGTTCCAGGGGGAGGGGAGGGCGTCGGTCGTGGTGCCGTCGGCCGAGCGCCGGACCAGCGCCGACCGGCCGCCCTCGCCGGGGCGTGACTCGGACCACCAGACGTCGCCGCCGTCGACGGCGACCTCGCCGAGGCGCGCCGCCGCGCGGACGACGAGTGCCGAGGTGACCGGGGTCGGCCAGCTGCCGTACGGGACGGGGGAGGAGGTCGGCATGCAGCGACCGTAGGCCGGGGACACGAGCACGCGCCTTCCTGGGAGGACGCCGGCCGGCGGCTACCGTCGACACATGCCTGCCCGCACCACGCCCTCGCGCCGGCCGGCCGGCTCGGCCCCGAAGGGCCGGTCCGGGTCGACGGCCTCCGGCAAGCGGCCGGCCTCGCGCACGCCCGCCCGCAACGGCAACCGCAAGCCGCCCGCCCGCAGACCCGCCCCCAAGCAGGGGCCGGGCGCGGCGGCGGGCGCGTTCCGGGCGGCCGCGGGTGCCTGGTCCCTGCTCGCCCGCGGCGCCGGTGGGCTGGCCCGCTCGATCGCCCGCCCGGAGGAGGCCGAGCCGCTGGCCCCCGAGCACCGCCGCGACGGGGCCGGCCTCGCCGTCCTCGGGCTCGCCGTCGTCCTCGGCGCCGCCGCGTGGTTCGACGGCATCGGCCCCGTGGGCGCCGGCCTCGCCGACGGCGTCCGCTGGATCGTCGGCTCCCTGCTCGTGGTGCTGCCGGCGCTGCTGTTCCTCGTCGCGCTGCGGCTGCTGCGCCGCGCCCCGCGTCCGGAGGCCCGCGGCCGGCTGGCCATCGGCTGGGTGTGCGCCACGCTCGCGGTGCTCGGCATCGCGTCCGTCGTCGGCACCCCCGCCGACCCGATGGCCGGCGAGCCCGGCTCGGGCGGCCTGGTCGGCTGGGCGGTCGGGACGCCGCTGACCGCGGGCCTCGGCGCCGTCGTCGCCGTCGTCCTGCTCTCCCTGCTCGCCGTCTTCGCGCTCCTGGTGCTCACCGGGACCCCGCTGCACCAGGTGCCCGAGCGGCTGCGCGAGCTCGTCGGCCGGGGCGGCGACGAGGAGTGGGACGAGGACGGCTACGACGAGGACTGGGCCGAGGAGGAGCCGGCCGAGCCGGTCAGACCGCGCCGCTCCAAGCGCGCGGCGCTGGCCGAGGCGCTCGCCGAGGGCGACTCGCCCGACCTCACCACGGGCCCGATCGACCACGTGCCGACCGCGGACGTGCGGGAGGCCGTCCGGCACGAGCCCGCCCCCGAGCCGGCGCCCGCCGCGGGCCGGCGGCCCGCCGTCGTCGACCGGACGGCGCCGCCGGAGGAGCTCCCGCCGGTCGAGGAGCCCCAGCAGCTGGTCATCGAGCCGGTCGAGGGCGACTACGTGCTGCCCTCGATCAACTCGCTGCGCCCGGGCACGCCGCCGCGGGCCCGCTCCCAGGCCAACGACGCCGCCATCGAGGCGATCACCGGCGTCCTCGAGCAGTTCAACGTCGACGCCGCCGTCACCAGCTTCACCCGCGGCCCGACGGTCACCCGCTACGAGATCGAGCTCGGCCCCGCGGTCAAGGTCGAGAAGATCACCGCGCTGACCAAGAACCTCGCGTACGCGGTCGCCAACGACAACATCCGCATCCTCGCCCCGATCCCGGGCAAGTCCGCGGTCGGCGTCGAGGTGCCCAACACCGACCGCGAGACCGTCAGCCTCGGCGACGTCATGCGCTCGAACGTGGCCAAGCAGGACCCGCACCCGATGCTCGTGGGCCTGGGCAAGGACATCGAGGGCGGCTTCGTCTGCGCCAACCTCGCGAAGATGCCGCACCTGCTGGTCGCCGGCGCCACCGGCTCCGGCAAGTCCAGCTGCGTCAACTCGGTGCTGGTGTCGCTGCTGCTGCGGGCCACGCCCGACCAGCTGCGGATGATCCTGGTCGACCCGAAGATGGTCGAGCTCACGCCCTACGACGGCATCCCGCACCTGATCACGCCGATCATCACCGACCCGAAGAAGGCGGCCACCGCGCTGGCCTGGCTGGTCGAGGAGATGGAGCAGCGCTACCAGGACATGCGGGCGTCCGGCGTCCGGCACATCGACGACTTCAACCGCAAGGTCGAGCGCGGCGAGATCGTGGCGCCGCCGGGCAGCGAGCGGGTCTACCGGCCCTACCCCTACATCCTCGCGATCGTCGACGAGCTCGCCGACCTCATGATGGTCGCCCCGCGCGACGTCGAGGAGTCGATCGTCCGCATCACCCAGAAGGCGCGCGCGGCCGGCATCCACCTCCTGCTCGCCACCCAGCGGCCGTCCGTCGACGTCGTCACCGGCCTCATCAAGGCCAACGTGCCCTCGCGGCTGGCGTTCTCCACCTCCAGCCTCACCGACAGCCGGGTCATCCTCGACCAGCCCGGCGCGGAGAAGCTGATCGGCATGGGCGACGCCCTGTTCCTGCCGATCGGCGCCGGCAAGCCGATCCGCGTGCAGGGCGCCTACGTGTCCGACGCCGAGATCGAGGCGGTCGTCGAGTTCACCAAGCGCCAGGCCGAGCCGGAGTACCGCGAGGAGGTCTTCAGCGCCGCGCAGGGCGAGAAGAAGGAGATCGACGAGGACATCGGCGGGGACCTGGACCTCCTGTGCCAGGCGGTCGACCTCGTCGTCACGAGCCAGTTCGGCTCGACGTCGATGCTGCAGCGCAAGCTGCGGGTCGGCTTCGCCAAGGCCGGCCGGCTCATGGACCTCATGGAGACCCGGGGCGTCGTCGGCCCGTCCGAAGGCTCCAAGGCCCGCGACGTGCTGGTCAAGCCCGACGAGCTCGAGTCGGTCCTGTTCACACTGCGTGGCGGGACCCTGCCCACGGAGGCGTGAGCGCCGCGGCCGAGGCGGCGTGCGGCGGCCCTCCTGCGGGGGCCCGCGGCGTCCCCGTGAGCCGTGGGGGCCAGGACGTTCCTTCGACTACGATGGGCCGGTGACAGCTCCGCCCAGCCCTGCCCGCACGGTGGCGGTGGTGACCCTCGGCTGCGCCCGCAACGAGGTCGACTCGGAGGAGCTGGCCGGCCGCCTGGCCGCCGACGGCTACCGACTGGTCGAGGACCCCGAGGGCGCCGACGCCGTCCTGGTCAACACCTGCGGGTTCATCGAGTCGGCGAAGAAGGACTCGGTCGACGCCGTCCTCGCGGCCACCGACAGCGGCGCCGAGGTGGTCGCCGTCGGGTGCATGGCCGAGCGCTACGGCTCCGAGCTGGCCGAGGCGCTGCCCGAGGCCACCGTCCTCGGCTTCGACGACTACGCCGCGATCGGCGACCGGCTCGACGACGTCCTCGCCGGCCGGCCGCTGGTCCCGCACGCGCCGCGCGACCGCCGCACGCTCCTGCCGATCAGCCCGGTCGCCCGCACCGCCGCGGCCGCCTCCGCGGAGGCCCCGGCCATCCCCGGCCACGGCTGGGTGCAGCGCCGCCGGCTGGCCTCCGGCCCCTCCGCCGCGCTCAAGCTCGCCTCCGGCTGCGACCGGCGGTGCGCCTTCTGCGCCATCCCGACCTTCCGCGGCTCGTTCGTCTCCCGGCCCCCGGCCGAGGTCCTCGGCGAGGCCCGCTGGCTGGCCGAGCAGGGCGTGACCGAGCTGGTGCTGGTCAGCGAGAACTCCACCTCCTACGGCAAGGACCTCGGCGACCTGCGCTCGCTGGAGCGGCTGCTGCCGCAGCTGGCCGCGGTCGAGGGGATCGCGCGGGTGCGGGTGGCCTACCTGCAGCCGGCCGAGCTGCGCCCGGGCCTGCTCGAGGTCATCGCCGCGACCGACGGCGTCGCGCCCTACTTCGACCTGTCGTTCCAGCACTCCTCGCCCGGCCTGCTGCGCCGGATGCGCCGGTTCGGCGGCACCGACGACTTCCTCGCCCTGATCGAGCGCGCCCGGTCGCTGGCGCCCACGGCCGGGTTCCGCACCAACGTCATCCTCGGCTTCCCGGGGGAGACCGAGGACGACGTCGCCGAGCTCGAGCGCTTCCTCACCGAGGGCCGCCTCGACGCCGTCGGGGTCTTCGGCTACTCCGACGAGGAGGGCACCGAGGCGATCGGCCTGCCGGGCAAGCTCGGCCGGGCCGAGATCGACGCCCGCGTCCGGCGGATCACCGACCTGGTCGAGGAGCTCACCGCCCAGCGCGCCGAGGACCGCGTCGGCGAGCGCGCCGAGGTGCTGCTCACCGAGGACCTGTCCGCGGAGGAGGGGCCGGGCGTCTGGGCCGGCCACGCCGCGCACCAGGACCCCGACGCCGACGGCACGACCACGGTGACCCGCGTCCCCGCCGACGCCCGGCCCGGGCAGCTGCTCACGGCCGAGGTGGTCGGCACCGAGGGCGTCGACCTGGTCGCGGCCGCCCTCGAGCCCGCCGCCCTCCCGGCCGGGCGGTGACCGCGCGGTGAGCGCCGTCCTGCCGGACCCGGCGGCGACCCCGCCGCAGTCGGCCAGGCTGGTCAACCTGCCGAACGCGCTCACCGTCCTCCGGCTGGCCCTGGTGCCGGTGTTCGCCGTCCTGCTGCTGTCCGACGGCGGCATGGACGACGACCGCCGCGTGTGGGCGACGGTGTTCTTCGCGCTGGCGATCATCACCGACCGCTACGACGGGCTCATCGCGCGCCGCACCGGCCAGGTGACCGAGTTCGGCAAGCTCGCCGACCCGATCGCGGACAAGGCGCTCACCGGGACCGCGCTGGTCGGGCTGTCGGTGCTCGGGCTGCTGCCCTGGTGGGTGACGCTGACCATCCTCGTCCGCGAGGTCGGCGTGACCCTGCTGCGGTTCTGGGTCATCCGGCACGGCGTCATCGCCGCCAGCCGCGGCGGCAAGGCCAAGACCGTCGTCCAGGCCCTGGCCATCGGGCTGTACACGCTGCCGCTGACCGGGGCGCTGGCCAGCGCCCGCTGGTGGGTCATGGCGGCCGCGGTCGCGCTCACGCTGGTCACGGGCCTCGACTACGTCTACCGGGCGCTCACCCTGCGCCGCTCCAGTGCGCGGGCCGGGCGCGCCGCCGCCGCGCGGCGTGCCGCCGGGCCCACCGGCTCGGTCACCGACACCGCGGCGTAGTCGCCGGGAAGGCCGCGCCCGCCTGCGGTGTTACGCCATGAGCGGACGCGTCCGCGCCGGCTCGGTCCCGGGTGGGCGGGCCGCGTACCGTGGGCGCACGGCACCCGGGGGTGCCGCCGCTCTTCCCTCTGCCAGACAGGAGACGGCCATGACGCTGCTGCGCACCCAGCTCGGGCGGACCCTGCGCGGTCACCGGCTGCAGCAGCGGCGCACGCTGCGCGACGTCTCCGGTGCCGCCCGGGTGAGCCTGGGCTACCTCTCCGAGGTGGAGCGCGGGCAGAAGGAGGCCTCCTCCGAGCTGCTCGCCTCCATCTGCGACGCCCTCGACGTCGAGCTCGCCGACCTGCTCGCCGAGGTCAGCTCCGGCCTGCGGGGTGCCGACACCCGCGTCCGCCCGCTGGCGCCCACCGCCCCCGCCGAGGAGGCCGCGGACGAGCCGGCCGCCACGTCGGCGCCCGCCGCCGAGGCCGCGCCCGCCGCCGAGCCCGCGCTCGCGCTGGTCGGCGCCGGGGCGCCGGCCCGCGCCGGGCTGCGGGCCGTCTCGCTCGCCGCGTAGCCGCCCACGGCGGGGGGAGAGCCGCCCCGCCGTGGTGCCGGGCGTCGCGCCGCCGGGCGTGGCAGGGTGACCACGGGGGACCGCCCACCGCCGGGCGGTGGGCTGCTCCGGGCACAGACGGAGGTCGCCGTGCGGTACCTGTTCCGGCCACCGGGGACCGAGGGTGCCCGGCTGCTCTCCCTGCCCTGGCACCAGCCGCTGGAGGAGTGGGACCCGGACCTGCTGCTCGAGGTCCCGCAGCGCGGCATCTCCCGGCACGTCGTCCGCTTCGTCGCCGAGCAGGGGCAGGTCTTCGCCCTCAAGGAGATCGCCGAGCCGCTGGCGCGGCACGAGTACGCGCTGCTCGGCGAGTTCGAGGAGGAGGGCCTGCCGGCGGTCTCGGTGCTCGGCGTCTGCGTGGACCGGCCCGGCGGCCAGGACGCGATCCTGGTGACCCGGTACCTCGAGTACTCGATGTCCTACCGCTACCTGTTCTCGCGGCCCAGCGCCCGGCAGTCGGTGGACCAGCTCATGGACACCATGGTGGTGCTGCTCGTGCGGCTGCACCTGGCCGGCGTCTTCTGGGGTGACTGCTCGCTGTCCAACACCCTGTTCCGGCTGGACGCCGGGGCGCTGGCCGCGCACCTGGTCGACGCCGAGACCGCCGAGCGGCACCCGCAGCTGTCCCGCGGCCAGCGCCACTACGACCTCGACCTCGCGCGCGAGCGGGTCGGCGCGGAGCTGCTGGACCTGCAGTTCGGCGAGCTCCTGCCCGAGGGCGTGGACCCCATCGAGGTGGCCGAGAGCCTGCCCCTCCGCTACGAACGGCTGTGGGACGAGGTCACGCGCGAGGAGGTCTTCCACCCCGACGAGCAGCGCTACCGGGTGGCCGAGCGGCTGCGACGGCTCAACGACCTCGGGTTCGACGTCGGCGAGGTCGAGCTCGTCACCTCCGACGAGGGCGCCCGGCTCCGGGTCGAGACGCGGGTCTCCTCCCCGGGCCAGCACCGGCGGGAGCTGTTCCGGCTCACCGGCCTGGAGGTGCAGGAGAACCAGGCCCGCCGGCTGCTCAACGACCTGCGCTCCTACCGCGCCTACCTCGAGCAGAGGACGGGCCGGCCGGTGCCGCAGGCCGAGGCCAGCACCCGCTGGCTGACCGAGGTGTACCAGCCGGTCGTCGACGCGGTCCCGAAGGAGCTCGCCGGGCGCCTGGCGCCTGCCGAGGTGTTCCACGAGGTGCTCGAGCACCGGTGGTTCCTGTCCGAGCAGGCCGGCCGCGACGTCGGGGCGACGAAGGCCACGCGGTCCTACATCGACAACGTCCTCTCCCGGACCCCCGAGGAGATCACCACGCCGTCGGTCATCGCCCGCCGGACCTGAGCGGACCCCGCCCCTCCTGCAGGTCACGGCCGGTTAACGGCCGGGTTGCGCGCTCCTGTGATCAGGGCCACGGTACGAGCACGCGGTGATCGTCGGTGCTCGCCGAAACGGAGGCGATGAGTCTTGTCCATCGCAGGAGGACAGATCCCGGAGACCGGAGCGGACCGGCCACCCCGGAGCCGGCGCAGACGGCGCCGTGCACTGGGCAGCGCGGCCACCGCCGCCGTGGTCGCGTCCACGCTGGCCGCCTGCGGTGGCGGCGGGGGAGACAGTGCGACCCCGACCCTGACCTGGTACATCAACCCCGACTCGGGCGGCCAGGCGACGATCGCCGAGCGCTGCTCCGAGGAGTCGAACGGGGCCTACACGATCGAGGTGTCCCAGCTCCCCCGTGACTCGCCCCCCCAGCGCGAGCAGCTGGTCCGCCGGCTGGCGGCCGAGGACCAGTCGATCGACCTCATGAGCCTCGACGTCATCTTCCCGCCGGAGTTCGCCCAGGCGGGCTTCCTCGCCCCCGTCCCGGAGGACGTCGCGCAGGAGGTCAGCGAGGGCGTGTTCCAGGGCGCGCTGGACTCCGCCACCTGGGACGGCGAGCTCGTCGCGGTCCCCTTCTGGTCCAACACCCAGATCCTCTGGTACCGGAAGTCGGTGGCCGAGGCCGCGGGTCTCGACATGACCCAGCCGGTGACCTGGGACCAGCTGATCGAGGCCGCGGAGGGCCAGGACAAGCTGCTCGGCGCCCAGGGCCGGCGGTCGGAGTCCCTGATGGTGTGGTTCAACGCGCTCCTGGAGTCCGCCGGCGGCCAGTACATCGTGGAGAGCGGGGAGGGCCCGGAGGACATCCAGTTCGGCCTCTCCACCCCCGAGGCCGACCGCGCCGCCGAGGTGATGGCCGCCGTCGCCAACTCCTCCGCGGTGGCCCCCGGGTTCACCACGTCCAACGAGGACACCAACGCGAGCGACTTCGAGGGCGAGGACGCCGGCTTCATGGTCAACTGGCCGTTCGTCTACGCCCAGGCCCTCAGCAAGGTCGAGGCCGGGACGCTGGACCAGTCGGTGCCCGACGACTACGGCTGGGCGCTGTACCCCGCCGTCGACGAGGGCACGCCGAGCGCACCCCCCCTCGGCGGGATCGACATCGGCGTGTCGGCGTTCAGCCGGTACCCCGACCTCGCCTACGACGCGGTCACCTGCATCGTCCAGGACGAGAACCAGGCCGAGTACATGGTGACCAACGGCAACCCGGCGTCGTCGATCGCGGTCTACGACGACCCCGAGGTGCAGGAGGCCTACCCGATGTCCGAGACCCTCCGCGAGTCCTTCGAGCTGGCGGCGTCCCGCCCGCTCACGGCCTACTACAGCGAGGTCCTGGGGTCCTTCCTCCGCGAGTTCCACCCACCGGGCTCGGTCGACGACCAGACCGGTGAGCGCACGGAGACCCTCACCCAGGCCATCCTGTCAGGGGAGCAGCTGCTATGAGTCAGACGACGCTGCCGCCGGTCGAGAAGACCCAGCCCGTCTCGGCGCCCCGCGGCACGATCAGCGACCGGTCCCGGGCCGAGCGCAAGCTCGGCTGGATGCTGGCCGGCCCGGCCTTCGTGGTCATGTTGCTGGTGACCGCCTACCCGATCGTCCAGGCGGTCTACTACTCGCTGTTCAACTACCGGCTCACCGACCCCGAGAACCGGTCGTTCACCGGTCTCAGCAACTACTGGGTGATCCTCACCGACGGCGTGTGGTGGCAGTCCATCCTCGTCACCGTGATCATCACGGTGGTCACGGTGGCCGTCGAGCTGGTGCTCGGCTTCGCCCTGGCCCTGGTGATGGCCAAGGCCCTCAGCTCGATCCGCCCGCTGGTCCGGGCCGCCATCCTGATCCCCTACGCGGTGATCACGGTCGTGTCGGCCTACGCCTGGGCGTTCGCCTTCCGGATCAACACCGGCTTCGTCAACAGCTGGTTCGCCTGGCTGCCGGGCGTCAGCGACACCACCGACTGGTTCGGCGGCCAGGGCACCTCGCTGTTCGTGATCTGCCTGGCCGAGATCTGGAAGACGACGCCGTTCATCTCGCTGCTGCTCCTGGCGGGCCTGGCCCAGGTCCCGGAGGTGCTGCAGGAGGCGGCCAAGGTCGACGGCGCCACCTGGTGGCAGCGGATGTGGCGGGTCACCATCCCCAACATGAAGGCCGCCATCATGGTGGCGCTGCTGTTCCGGACCCTGGACGCGTTCCGGATCTTCGACAGCATCTTCATCATGACCGCCGGCGCGAACAACACCGAGTCGGTCTCGTTCCTCGCCTACCGGCAGACGATCTCCCGGGTGGAGATCGGCCTCGGCTCGGCCGTCTCCGTGCTGCTGTTCCTGTCGGTGGTGCTCATCGCCTTCAGCTTCATCAAGGGATTCCGGGTCGACCTGGCCCAGGCACGAGGGGAGCGCTGATGTCGACCAAGGAGAAGACCTGGTGGTGGATCGGCGGCGCCCTGATCGTCATCTACTGCCTGTTCCCGATCGCCTGGATCGTCTCGCTGTCGTTCAAGACCACGGCGGACATCGCCAACAAGTCGTTCCTGCCGTCGGCCTGGACGTGGGAGAACTACTCGACGATCCTCACCGGCTCGGGGAGTGACCTGTTCCTGCCGGCACTGCGCAACAGCTTCGGGATCTGCCTGATCGCGACGTTCATCTCGTGCATCCTGTCGATGTTCGCCGCGTACGCGATCGCCCGGCTGGACTTCCCCGGGAAGAGGCTGATCCTCGGCACCGCGCTCGCGGTGGCCATCTTCCCGGTCATCTCGATCGTCACGCCGCTGTTCAACCTGTGGCGGCAGATCGGGCTGTACGACACCTGGCCGGGCCTGATCATCCCCTACCTGTCGCTGACCCTGCCGATCTCCATCTGGACCATGTCGGCGTTCTTCCGGGAGATCCCCTGGGAGATGGAGCAGGCGGCCCAGGTCGACGGCGCGACCACCTGGCAGGCGTTCCGCAAGGTGATCGTCCCGCTGGCCGCACCCGGGGTGTTCACCACGGCGATCATCGCCTTCTTCATCGCCTGGAACGACTTCGCGTACGGCATCTCGCTCACCTCGACGAACGCCGCCCGCCCCGTCCCGGCCGCGCTCGGCCTGTTCTCCGGCGCGACCCAGTTCCAGGACCCCACGGGCGCCATCGCCGCCGCGGCGGTGATCGTCACCATCCCCGTCGTCGTCCTGGTGCTCCTCTTCCAGCGGCGCATCGTCGCCGGTCTCACCAACGGCGCGGTCAAGGGCTGACCCGGCCGTGCCCCCCATCCCGCCGACCCATCGAGGGGACGAGATCTGATGGCCTCCATCGAGATGAAGAACATCGTCAAGCAGTACGGGGACGGCTACCCGGCCGTGAACGACGTCAGCCTGGACATCGCCGACGGCGAGTTCATGATCCTGGTCGGCCCGTCCGGCTGCGGGAAGTCGACGCTGCTGCGGATGATCGTCGGGCTCGAGGACATCACCAGCGGCGACATGATCATCGGCGGCAAGCGCGTCAACGAGCTGGCGCCGCGCGAGCGCAACCTGTCGATGGTCTTCCAGAACTACGCGCTGTACCCGCACATGACGGTGTTCGAGAACATCGCCTTCCCGCTGCGGCTGTCCAAGACGCCCGACGACGAGGTCCGCCGCCGGGTGAACGAGGCCTCCGACGTGCTCGAGCTCAAGGAGCACCTCGAGCGCAAGCCGGCGAACCTCTCCGGTGGTCAGCGGCAGCGCGTCGCGATGGGGCGGGCCATCGTGCGCCAGGCCGAGGCGTTCCTCTTCGACGAGCCGCTGTCCAACCTCGACGCCAAGCTGCGCGGCCAGATGCGCACCGAGATCAGCCGGCTGCAGCGCCGGCTGGGCATCACGACCGTCTACGTCACCCACGACCAGACCGAGGCGATGACCCTCGGCGACCGGGTCTGCGTCCTGCGCAAGGGGAAGATCCAGCAGGTCGCCTCGCCGCGGGAGCTCTACGAGCAGCCGGTCAACCTCTTCGTCGCGGGCTTCATCGGCTCCCCGCCGATGAACTTCCTCCCGGCGACGCTGGAGGGCAACGCCCTGCAGACGCCGTTCGGGCGGGTGGAGCTCGACGAGCGGCGTGTCGCCGCCGTGCGGGGGCGCGACCTGCTGCTGGTCGGCATCCGGCCGGAGTACTTCGAGGACGCCTCGCTGGTCGACGAGGCCAAGCGGCCGCTCGGGTCGATCTTCCGCGCCCGCGTCGACGTGACCGAGTGGCTGGGTGACTCGCAGTACGCCTACATCCCCTACGAGGCGCCGGAGGCGATCACCAGCCAGTTGCGCGACCTGTCCCGGGAGCTGGACTCCGAGGAGCTGCGCACCCAGGCGATCGTGTCGATCGACGCGACCAGCCGCATCCGCGAGGGCCGCGAGGCGGAGTTCTGGCTCGACAGCCGGAAGATCCACGTCTTCGACCCGCAGACCGGTGAGAACCTGACCCGCGACGCCGAGGCCGGCGCCCGGCTCACCCAGCTCGCCGAGGAGGACAGGGTCGAGCAGGTGCAGGACGCGCAGGCCACCGGGCAGACCGTCGGCTCCAGTGTCATCGCCGGGACCACCGGGCCGTCCGGGACCTCCGGGTCGTCCGGGGCCCACCGGGCCGGCGCCTGAGGGGGGACCGGACCCTCCTCGTGGACCGCCGCCGCCGCCCGTGGTGGCGGACGGCGGTGGTCTACGAGGTCTACCTGCGCAGCTTCGCGGACGGGACCGGGGACGGGCTGGGCGACGTGCCCGGCCTGCGCGGTCGGCTTCCGTACCTGGCCGACCTCGGCGTCGACGCCCTGTGGGTCACCCCCTGGTACCCCTCTCCCATGGCCGACGGCGGGTACGACGTCGCGGACTACCGTGACGTCGACCCGCGTTTCGGCACCCTGGCCGACGTCGACGCGCTGCTGGGTGACGCGCACGCGCTGGGGCTGCGCGTCGTCGTCGACCTGGTCGCCAACCACACCTCGGCCGAGCACCCGTGGTTCCGGGCCGCCCTCGCCGGGGGACCGGCGGCGCCGGAGCGGGCGCGCTACTTCTTCCGGGACGGTCGCGCGGGCGGCACGGAACCACCCAACGACTGGATCAGCGCGTTCGGCGGGCCGGCGTGGACCCGGGTCCCCGACGGCCAGTGGTACCTGCACCTGTTCGCCCCCGAGCAGCCCGACCTGGACTGGACGTCGCCGGACGTGCAGGAGGAGTTCGACGGCATCGTGCGGTTCTGGCTCGACCGCGGGGTGGACGGGATCCGCGTCGACGCGGCGCCGGCGATGGCCAAGGTGCCCGGCCTGCCCGACGCCGGGCACGGCCCCGGCGCGGTCTTCGCCAGCACCGAGTGGGTGGACAACCCGCACTGGGACGTCGACGAGGTGCACGAGGTCTTCCGCCGCTGGCGGCGCATCGGCGACACCTACGACGGCGACCGGCTGTTCGTCTCCGAGGCCGTGGTCAACGGGCCCGAGCGGCTGGCCCGCTACGTGCGCCCGGACGAGCTGCACACCACCTTCAACTTCGACTACCTCAGGGCGCCGTGGGACGCCGCGGCCCTGCGCGCGGTGGTCGACGGCACCCTCGCGGCGCTCACGCCGGTCGGCGCCCCCGCCACCTGGGTGCTGTCCAGCCACGACGAGACCCGGCACGTCACCCGCTTCGGCCGGGCGCACAGCGGCGCCGCCGTCATGGGCTTCGACGCGGCCGGGCCCGCGGACCTCGCGCTGGGGCTGCGGCGGGCGCGCGCCGCGGCGCTGCTGACGCTCGCCCTGCCCGGCGGTGCGTACCTGTACCAGGGGGAGGAACTCGGCCTCCCCGAGGTCGAGGACCTGCCCGAGGACACGCTGCAGGACCCCACCTGGGAGCGGTCGGGGCGCACCGCGCGCGGCCGGGACGGCTGCCGGGTGCCCCTGCCGTGGTCGGGGGACCGGCCGCCCTTCGGCTTCGCACCCGTGGGCGTCGCCCCGTGGCTGCCCCAGCCCGCGTCGTGGCGGGGCCTCACCGTCGAGGCCCAGCGGGACGACCCGTCGTCCACGCTCTCGCTGTACCGGGCGGCCCTGCGGCTGCGCCGCGAGCTCCTGGCCGAGGAGCCGCTGACCTGGCTGGACCTCGGCGCCGACGTCCTGGCCTTCGACCGCGGGCCGGCGCTGCGCTGCGTGGTCAACCTGTCCGCGGAGCCGGTCCCGCTGCCCGGGCTCGGGCGGGTGCTGCTCACCAGCGCCGGAGCCGGCGGCGACCTGCCGCCCGACACCGCCGCCTGGCTGACGCCGGGATAGGGGGCGTCAGCCGCGGGCGGCGGCCAGCTCGGCGGCGGTGGGCGGGTCCGCGCCGACCCGCGTGCAGGTGAGCGCGGCGGCCAGCGCGGCGTCGTCGACCAGGCGCAGCAGGTCGTCGTCGGACAGCGCCTCCAGCGCCGCGCGCGAGGTGACCCCGGTGGCCAGCAGGCCGGCGAAGAACCCGGCCGCGAGGGTGTCCCCGGCGCCGACGGTGTCGGCGACGGTCACCCGCGGCGGCTCCCGGTGCAGCAGCGGCCGGCCCGGGCGGGCGATCCGCAGCGGCGCCCCGCCGTCGGTGAGCAGCACCAGCGCCGGCCCGCGGCCGGCCCAGCGCTGCGCGGTGGCGTCGAGGTCGGCGGTGGCGTCGGGCTCCAGCCAGCCGAGGTCCTCGGCGCTGACCTTGACCAGGTCGGCGACGGCGACCAGCCGGTCGAGCCGGGCCCGGACGGTGCCGGGGTCGTTGCCCAGCGTGGCGCCGACCCGCCCGCCGGCCAGCATCGGGCGCAGGTTGGGGTCGACGCTGACCAGCGCGCGGCCGGTGAGCCGCTCGGCCAGCCGGGCGATCGCGTCGCACCCGGGCGGGGTCCAGCTCGAGATGGAGCCGACGTGCAGCACCGCCGTCGCCTCCGGGACGACGGCGGCCAGCTCCTCGTCGGTCCACTGCCAGTCGGCGGCGCCCTGCACGTGGAAGCCGTAGTCGGCGGACCCGTCCGGACCGAGCCCGACGACGGCGAGGCTCACCGGCTCGGTCGCGGGCACCATGCCGCGGGTGTCGACGCCGGACAGCTCCGCGTGGCGCCGCAGCGCCGGGGCCAGCGGGCCGGTGCCGAGGCGGGCCAGCAGCGCCACCGGGGCGCCCAGCCGCCCCGCGGCGACGGCCACGTTGAGCGCGTTGCCCCCCGGCCGCGCCACGTACTGCGGCGCGGTGCCCTCGGGACCGGCGTCGGCGTCCGGGACCGGCAGCAGGTCGACGACGAGCTCGCCGAGGACGGTGAGGGTGGGGACGGCGCTGTCCATCGGCCGACCCTAGCCCGGTCCGGCCCGGTCCTCCGGGGATCCCCGGACGGGGGACGCCGGCCGCGACCGGGGACGTCCCTGTTGGCCGGGACACCGGTCCTGCTGGGACGATGACGGGGAGGACCGCCGTGGCACCGCGGCGGTGCGGGAGCCAGGAGGCGGCGCGGGACCGCGCCGGAGCAGGAGGAGCCCACCATGCCCAACCCGATCGTCAAGCTCTGGCGGTACCTGACCGCGTCGGCCAACGCGCAGATCGACCAGCGGGCGGACCCGAAGATCCAGATCCAGCAGGCGATCGAGGCCGAGCAGCAGCGGCACCAGGCGCTGGCCAACCAGGCCGCCGCCGTCCTCGGCAACCAGCGGCAGCTCGAGATGCGGCTGAACCGGCAGCTCGGCGAGGTGGAGAAGCTGCAGGCCTCGGCCCGCCAGGCGCTGGTGCTGGCCGACCAGTCCCTCGGGCGCGGGGACGCGGCCAAGGCCGCCGAGTACGAGCAGGCCGCGCAGGCGTTCGCCACCCAGCTGGTCGCCGCGGAGCAGGCGATGGAGGACCTCAAGCGCAGCCACGACGAGGCGCTGCAGGCCGCCGAGCAGGCGCGCGGCGCGGTCGAGCAGAGCCGCATGCGGCTGCAGACGACGCTGGCCGAGCGCACCAAGCTCATGAGCCAGCTCGAGCAGGCCAAGATGCAGGAGCACGTGGCCGCCTCGATGCGCCAGGTGAACGAGCTGTCCGCGCCGGGCAACACCCCGAGCCTGGCCGAGGTCCGCGACAAGATCGAGGCCCGCTACGCCAACGCGCTCGGCCAGGCCGAGCTCGCGCAGACCTCCGTCGAGGGCCGCATGCTCGAGGTGCAGAAGGCGACCCTCGACGTCGCCGGCGCCTCCCGGCTGGAGCAGATCCGCGCGGCGATGGGCGGGCCGGCCGCCGTCGAGGGCGGCACCGGAGCGGCCGGGGCGATCGGCCCGGGGACGGCGTCGCCGTCGTTCGAGTAGACCGAGCAGGCCGCCCAC
>NZ_JBJGZD010000037.1:0-36810 GCF_054050335.1 Geodermatophilus sp. SYSU D00698 | reverse complement strand
GCTGGGCCGAGGGCTCGTAGTTGTCCGTCTCGGCCGGGCGGTCGAGCACCGCGCACTCGCAGTCGGCGTCGGCCGGGTGGTCGGCGCAGCCGGTGCGGACCAGCCGGCGCAACCGGTCGAGGGTGGTGGTGGCGCGCAGCGTGCCGTCGTCGTCGACCAGCGCCAGCGTCACCGAGCCGCCCTCCGGTGCCCGGACGCCGAGGGCCTCCAGTTGCTGCAGGAGCTCCCGGAGGTGGGCGGCGGTGATCGGCAGGCCGTTCACCGCCCCGGCCTCGCCGCTGCGGCCGGCCAGCGCGGCGAGGGTGGCGATGACCTGCAGGTGGGCGCTCACCGGCGGGCGGCCGGTCTCCCAGGGGCGTTGCAGCAGATCGGCGAGGACCAGGGTGCGCAGCTGCCCGATCGGCCGCTCGTCTCCGTCGGCCTTCAGCATCCGGGCGAGTGCGTCCACGACCGCGAAGCTGGCGGCGGCGACGTCGGGGAGGTCGGCGGCGAGGGTGGCCATGCCGTCGAACGGGCAGTCGTACAGCCGCACGTCGGCGTGCCGCTGCGCGGTCACCCTCCGCTGATCGATCGCCTCGGCATCGGCCTCGAGCAGCAGCGCCAGCGCCCGGTCCTCGAGCTTGCGCACCGTCAGGGACATGGCCTCCGGCAGCAGCCGGGCCTCGATCGTCCGGGCGGTCGCCGCGCTCGTGTGCTCCAGCACGTCGACCAGCGCCGTGGCACGCGCCTCGTCCAGCCGCCCGGCGGCCAGCGCCGCCCAGGTGCCGGGCAGGTGCGAGCGGTATGTCCAGGCGCGGTGGGCGAGGTGGGAGGCGGTGCCCCGGCCGACGTGGAGCACCACCGCCAGCTCGGCGGTGAAGAACTCCGACACCCCGGGCAGCTCGGCATCCGGCGCCCACGACCCCCGGCGGGCGCCCGGGGTGCCCGGCGCGGGATCGAGATCGGCCGGGGTGTCGTCGGCCAGACCCAGGACCAGCTCCGCCTCGTAGGCGGCGGTCATCGCCTTGAGCGCGGCCACCCGCTGCAGCTCGGCGGCCGCCTGCTCGTCCGACAGCAGCGCCACCGGCAGCCGGGGGATCGACACCGGCCGCTCCAGCAGCCGGCCGGCGAGCGCGCGCTCCACCGGCGAGACGTACTCGGCGACCTCCTCCACACCCCGCACGCTACGGCCGGGGTACGACAGTTCCCGCAGGTCGAGGACGTGCCGCGCAGCCGGCCCGGCCGGTCAGACGGACGCGGGGACGGTGGCCGGGTGGGACCGCCGGTCCACCGCGACGCCGACGGCGGCGGGGATCCAGACGGTCAGCGACCGGGTGACGAGGACGGCGACGCAGGCGGCGGCCGCGGACGTCCCGATGGTGCCGAGCAGCAGGAGCAGCACCGCCTCGGGGGCGCCGGGCAGGGCGGAGGCGGGCAGCGCGATCCAGACCAGGCGGAGGACGGCGTAGCAGCCGGCGACGGCGAGCACGGGGACCCCACCGCCGGCCGCCTGCACCGCGGCCGAGAGGACCGCGGCCTCGAGTGAGACGGCGAGGGCGACCCAGCCGAGGAGGGCCGCCTGCTGCCGCCGCGGGACCAGGCGGCGCACGGCGGTCGACGGGAGCGGCTCGGCGCCGCCGCGGCGGGCCGTCAGCTGTCCCGCGCCCACCAGCACCCAGGCGGCCAGGCCGGCGGCGGCCGCCGGGAGGACCGCGGTCGGGGACCGCCAGTCCGGGATCGAGCCGTCGACGGCGGCGAGCGCGACGACCGCCCCCGCCGCCACGGCCGCCCCGGCCAGGCCGGCGACCGCGGTCCGCACCGTCGCCGCGTGCGCGGTCGCCGGCAGCAGCCCGGCCCGCTCCAGCAGCCGGGCGCGCGCCAGGCGCTCGCCGTCGCGGCCGTGCACCAGGCCCACGTTCCGGGCGACCAGCGTGACGACGAGCGCCCGGCCCACCGACACCCGCCGGTCGGCGGCCCGGGCGACGGCGGCCGCGCGGGCCAGGGCCGCCGCGGCGGCCAGCAGCCCGGCTCCGCCCAGCCACCGCCACCCCTGCGCCCCGACGCTGTCGACGGCGGCGCCGACCCCGGCGACCACCACGGGTCCGGCGAACGCGACCGCGCAGCCGAGGGTCACGAGCACCCGCGCCACGGGCCCGGCGGGCGGGAACACCGGGCGGTCGGGGTCGGGCAGGTCCAGCCGGGCGTGCAGGGCGGCCCGCAGCGCGGCCAGGCGGGACGGCTCGGCGCGCAGCCGCTCCCGGGTCTCGGACGACAGCGCCAGCGGCGTCAGCGACGGCAGCGCCGCCGCGACGGCCGGCTCCCCGAGGACGTCGACCGCCGCGGCCACCAGAGCGACCGGGTCGCAGGGGGCCCCGGGTGCGGCGGCCAGCGAGGCCAGCAGCTCGGCGACGTCGACGGCCTCCTCGTCGTCGGTGGCGCCGGTCCGGGCGTTGCCGAAGTCGACCAGCCACGGCCGGCCCGCCGGGTCGACCAGCACGCTGGCGGCCACGAGGTCCCGGTGCGCCACGTTCGCGGCGTGCATCCGGGCGACCTCGCTCCACACCTGGTGCAGCAGCCCGGGGGTCCGCTCCGCCGGGTCCAGCTCGTCGAGCGGGCGGCCCTCGACGTACTCCTGCACGACGACGGCGTCCCCGGACCCGCCGCGGGCCAGCAGCACCGACGGCACCCGCACCCCGCGCCGCTCGACGGTCAGCGCGGCCACCGCCTCGTGCTCGGCCTGGTGCCCCAGCGGGGCCAGCGCGTCGGCGTCCTTCACGTCCCCGACGGCGAACACCCGCCACATCCGGTGCAGCCGGTCGCGCTCGTGCCGGTCGGGCTCCAGGTACTTCACGTACAGCCGCCGGCCGCGGTCGTCGACCGCCGTGAACGGCTGGGAGCTGCGTGCCCGCACCGCGGCCGGCGCCACCCCGGTGACCGGCAGCCCGAAGCGCCGCAGCACGGCCTCGACCCGGCCGGGCGGGACCTCCCGCGACGGCACCCCGAACACCCAGTGCACCAGCGAGCCGATCGCCCAGCCCAGCGCCACGCCCCCGACGACGTCGAGGGGCAGGTGGGCGCCCACGTACACGCGGGCGAGTGCCACCGACCACGCCAGCGCCCACGCCACCCGGCGTCCCCGCCGGGTCAGGTACGGGGCGGCGGCGGCGGCGAGGGCGGCGGCGACCGCCGAGTGGCCGGAGACGAAGCCGGCCCCGCCCACGGTGCCCTCGTGCAGGACCGCGCCGACCGGCAGGCCCGCGGGCCGTTCCCGGCCGACCAGCGACTTCACCAGGTCGGCGGCCAGGTAGGCCGCGAACCCGGAGAGGAGGAGGTCCCGCGCCGCGCGCAGGCGGCGGCACAGGACGGCGACCAGCGCGAGCGCCGGGACGGCGAGCACGTTGCCCAGCTGCATGACCACCCAGACCGCCGGCATGATGCCGGCCGGCAGGTCGTTGAACAGCCGGAACAGGTCCCGCTCGAGGGCGGACAGCTGTCCCCGCCGGGCGATCAGCACCCCCGTGCCCAGGACGACGAGCCCCAGGGCCACGCGCACCAGGTCGGTCGTCAGGCGCTGCGGACGTCCCCGTCCCCGGCCGGAGGGACCGGCACCGCGGCCCAGCTGCCCCGCGGGGACGGTCCGGGTGGTCACGGCCACAGTCCAGCGCCCCGCCCCCGCCCACGGGCAGGGTCCTCCGGCCCTGCCCGTGGGCGCCACCTGCGGGGCGCTGCCCACCGGCAGGCGGACACGCCTCGGCCGGCACCGCCGGTGCGGTCAGGACCAGGGGGCGTCGAGCGGGTCGACGGCCCCGTCGACCGGGCGGCGCGGGGTCGCCGGGACCGGGTCGGCGCTGACCGGCGCCCAGCCCAGCCGCACGAGAGCCTGGGGCGTCCCCGGCGCGTCGGGGGAGACGCCGGCGCACAGCGCGGCCAGCCGGGCCCGGACGTGCGGGACCTCGAGCGGCCGGCCGACCGGGTCGGTGGCCAGGCCGACGGCGGTCGCGGTGAGGAGCACCGCGCTGAGCGCCTCGCCCGCCCGCAGCCGGTCGGCGGGCCCGTCGCCGGCGGTGGTGAGGACGGCGAGGACGCTCCCCCCGGACCCGTCACCGGCGAGCCGGAGCGCGCCGCCGGCGAGGTCCCGCACCGGGACGCCGTCCGCCGAGCCGCGGGACCGCCCGCTCCAGGCGGCCTCCTCGACCAGCCGCACCACCTCCCGCCGGGCGCGGGGGGCGAGGACGGTGAGCCGCGCCGTCTCCCCGGCCGCGGCGCGCACCAGGTCGGCGAGCAGCTCCGCCGGGACGGGCCAGGGGGAGTAGACGCGCGGGTCGCTGCGGCGGTGCTCGACGGCCTGCGCCAGGGCGAGGTCGTCCGGGGCCGGCTCGGCGGGGGACACGTCGACGGCGGCGAGGTGTGCGGGGTGCGCGGGGTCGGGCAGCCGGTGGACGCACGGGGCCAGGCCGGCGGCACGCAGGGCCACCCGGAGGTGGTGGAGCGCGGCACCGCAGCCGATCAGCAGGTCCCGGCTCCGGGGGTCGGTCGCCGGCGGCCGCCGGGACGGGTCGGCGGACAGGTGGACCGACGTGCGCCCGATCCGCCAGCGCCAGGGCCGGGTGTCGTGCGGCGACGGCGCGCGGTCGGCCAGCGCGACGGCCGCGCGGGCGGTGGCGCGGTCGAGCAGGGACGACGTCACGGCTCCTCCGGGGTGGCGCAGCCGGCCCGGAATCGGAGGGAGGCGTCGTCCACGGCCCGACGCTCGCGCCCCGGCCGGACGGCGGTGAGGGCCGGACGTCCCCGGTCGGCGGGCCGGAGGTCGCCTGCGGCCGGGGGGACGGGACCTCCGACCCCGCGCCCCGGGTGGCCGGCAGGCCCTAACCTCGGACGGCGACCGCGGGACGGGAGGGCTCCGGTGGACACGGACACGCAGCAGGCGCCGATCGGGGTCTTCCTCCTCGACGACCACGAGGTGGTGCGCCGCGGCGTCGCCGACGTCCTGGAGAGCGACCCCGGCATCCGGGTCGTGGGGGAGGCGAAGAACGCCTCCGAGGCCCTGGCCCGCGTGCCCGCGCTCCGGCCCGACGTCGCGGTGCTGGACGTCCGGCTGCCCGACGGCGACGGCGTCTCGGTCTGCCGTGAGCTCCGCAGCCGGATGCCGGAGCTGCGGGTGATCATGCTGACCAGCTACAGCGACGACGAGGCCCTGTTCGAGGCGATCATGGCCGGCGCCTCGGGCTACCTGCTCAAGCAGATCCTCGGCGCCGACCTGGTCAGCGCGGTGCGCACGGTGGCCGCCGGCGGCTCGCTGCTGGACCCCGCGGCCACCACCGCGGTGCTCGAGCGGATGCGGCGCGCCGCGGAGCCGGCCGGGCCGCTGGCCCGGCTCAGCGAGCAGGAGCGCACGGTGCTCGAGCTCATCGGCGAGGGGCTCACCAACCGGCAGATCGGCGAGCGGATGTTCCTCGCCGAGAAGACGGTCAAGAACTACGTGTCCCACCTGCTGGCCAAGCTGGGCCTGGAGCGGCGCACCCAGGCCGCGGTGCTCGCGACCCAGCTGCGCGGCGGGACGCCCCGCCAGGGCTGACCGGCCGGTCGGGACGGCGGCGCCCGCCACCGCGGCCGGTCAGGACAGCGGCGCCCACCACCGCAGCCGGGTCCCGCCGTCCGGGACCGCCGCGACCTCGAGGCCGCCGCAGCGGCCGGTCGCCCGCTGCTCCAGGTTGCGCAGCCCGCTGCGCGCGGCCCGCGCGTCGATGCCCCGGCCGTCGTCGACCACCTCGAGCACCAGCTCGTCGCCGACGTCGAGGGTGACGGTCACGTGCCGGGCGCCGGAGTGGCGGGCCGCGTTGCTCACCGCCTCCCGGACGACGGCCACCACGTCGGTGGCCAGCCCGCCGGTGACGAGCGTGTCGACCGCGCCGGAGGTGCGCACGGTGGACTCCAGGTCGCCCGCGGTGCCGGCCACCGTGTCCAGCACCTGCCGGCGCACCCCGCCGTCGGGCTGGTCGACGGTGTGCAGGTCGAAGATGCTCGTGCGGATGTCGCGGACGGTGTCGTCGAGCTGGCGGACGACGTCGCGGATCCGGCCCTGCACCTGCGGGTCGGCGACCCGCGGGAGGACCGACTGCAGGCTCAGCCCGGCGGCGAACACCCGCTGGATGACGTGGTCGTGCAGGTCGCGGGCGATGCGGTCGCGGTCCTCGTAGACGTCGAGCTGGCGGGCGAGGCGCTGCCGGGCGGCGAGGTCGAGCGCGACCGCGGCCTGGTCGGCGAACGAGCCGACCAGCGCCGGCAGCGCGCCGTCGAACGCCGGCGACCCCGCGCGGCGGGCCGCGATCACGACCGCGGACTCCGCCTCCGTGCCGCGCAGCGGGACGCCCAGGCAGGGACCCCACTCCACGTGCGCGTTGGGCCCGTCGTAGGCCAGCCCGGTCATGTCGAGGGTGACGACCTCGCCGGCGCCGTCGCCCATGGCCTGCAGCACCGGGCTGTCGGCCACGTCCACCCAGGTCCCGGTGATGTCCCGCAGCCCGTCGCCGACCTGGACCCGGACCTCGTAGCGGCCCGCGGCGTCGGGGCCGGCCATGATCCACGCCGCCGCGGCGCCGGTCAGCTCGCGGACCCGCTCGGCGACGAGGGCGAGCGCCCGCTCGCCGGAGCCGGTGTCGAGCAGGCTGGCCCGGACGTCGGAGAGCGCGGTCGCCCACCGGCGGCGCTCCTCGGCCTCCTCGTAGAGCCGGGCGTTGTCGACGGCGACGCCCGCGGCGCCGGCGAGAGCGGTGAGCACCGCCTCGTCCTCGGGGGTGAACTCCCCCTGCCGCTTCTCGGTCATGTAGAGGTTGCCGAACACCGTGCCGCGCACGAGCACCGGCACCCCGAGGAAGCTGTGCATCTCCGGGTGGCCCGGGGGGAAGCCGACCGAGGCCGGGTGCTTGCTCAGGTCGGCGATCCGCAGCGGGTACGGCTCGGTGATCAGCTGCCCGAGCACGCCCTTGCCCTCGGGCAGCGAGCCCAGCGCGGCGGCGGTCGCCTCGTCGACGCCGACGTGGATGAACGCCGCCAGCCCGCCCTCCGGAGCCAGCACGCCCAGCGCTCCGTACCGGGCGTCGACCAGGTCGCAGGCGCTCTCCACGATGCGCCGCAGGGTGGTCTCCAGGTCCAGGCCGGAGGAGACCGACAGGAACGCGTCGAGCAGGTTCTGGATGCGCTCCTGGCTGCGGGCGACCACGGTCAGCCGGTCCTGCACCTCGTCGACCAGCTCGGTGAGCCGCATCCCGGCCAGGGTCGACCCGCCCGCGGGCCCGGGCCCGCGCGCTGACACCGGACCGGTCATGTCGGCACCCCTCACCGAGGCCTGACCTCGCCGGCCCAGACTGGCACGGGACCCCGGCCGGTGGTAGGCACCCGGCGGTCCCGCCCCGTCCCGCCCCGGCGGGGTCACACGGCGTCGTCCGGGGTCACACGGCGTCGTCCGGGGTCACACGGCGTCGTCCGGGGTCACACGGCGTCGTCCGGGGTCACACCGCCCTCCCCGGGACCGGGGCCGCCGGGGGCGCGGTCCGCCAGCCGCGCAGGACCCCGATGGTCAGGAGCACGAACCGGTGGCCGTCCCCGACCAGCAGCGGCCGGGGCCAGTCCCGGGCGCGGAGGGCGGCCGCGGTGGCGGCGTCGGTGACGGTCCGCGCCGGGCCCACGACGGTCACCGACCACTCGGTGTCGCCGTCGCAGCCGTCCACGCCGAGCACGACGACGGCGCCCCCCGCCGGCGGCAGGTGGTCGCTGTCCGGGGCCGCGGGGATGACCACGCGGTCCCCGTCGAGCGCGTAGCGGACCGGTGCGATCGCCGGCAGGGCGTCCCGGGTGAAGGCGAGGTGCCCGTGCGTGCCCCTGCCCAGCAGGGAGCGGCACTCCCCGTCGTCGAGGGAGGTGCGGATGGTCCCCGTACCCGTCACGTGCGTTCCCCGTTCGGCCTGCCGCGGGGGTGGCGCGGCCCCCACGTGCGCCCCTGCGGGCGCCGACTCCCCAGGTTGCCCTGCCGGAGGCGGGACCGCACCGGGGCGACGGTCCCGGACGGAGGGGCCGGGAGGCCCGGGTCGGCGGCCCGGACGGCCCTCCCGCCGGCCCGGTGCAGCGGCCGCGGCGGGTCAGGCACCGGACAGCCGCTGCGACGCCACGGCCGGACTGCCCGCGGCGACCGCGCCGGCGATCTCACCGGCCCACGACCGGACGGCGTCCCGGTCCCGGACGTCGCCGACCGGGGCACGCATCGCGGTGACCACCGCACGCTCGCCGGAGCCGAGCAGGGCCCGGGTCGAGCCGGCCGGGCAGGACCCGGTGGCCCCGCGGGGCGAGCAGCGCGGCCGGCGCGGCGGCGTCCTGCGGGTCCTCCGGCGGGTACGGCGGATCGCCGATCGGCCCGCTGGAGAACAGCCACACCGGCCGCCGGCGGAGCACCCCCGCGCACCGCACGGCCAGGTCCTGGGCCGGGGGGAGCCGGCGGCCGGCGTGGACGGCGCTGCCCGGCACCACCGCGTCCCAGGCGGCGGGGTCGGGCCGCGACCCGGCCGGCGGCGCCGCCGCGGAGAGGCCCACCGAGCGCCCGGCCGGGGACCCGCCCACGTCGCGGGCCAGGGCCTCGGCGATCTCCCGGGTCGACCCGTGCCGGCTGGCGTGGGCGACCAGGACCCGGGGCCGGCTCACCGTGGTCCTCCCCGCCGGCCGCCGGCGGCGGGGAGCACCGCGGGCACGTCGCGCGTCATGACGTCCCTGGTCTGCACGGCTCCTCCTCGCGGTCGGTGTGCCGGACGCTAGGGAGCCCGCGCACCCGGCCCCAGGGTCGGCGGCCGCCGTGCGGAGGGACGGAGGTCCCGGGACCCCGGGTCCCTCGCCCCAGGTCGGGCGGCGGCCGCGCGGCGCATCGTCGGGGCGCCCGCCCGGGGCGTCCCCGGGCCCGACGTGAGGACCGCCGATGGACGCCACCCCCCAGCAGCCCGGCGCCGGCGCGCCCGCCGTCGGCCCCGTCGTCGTCGGGGTGGACGGCTCGGTCCCGGCCCGCGCCGCCCTGCACGCGGCCCTCCGTGCCGCCGCGGAGCGCGCCGCCGGACTCCTGGTGGTGAGCAGTTTCGCGTCCGACCTGTACTGGCTCGGCGGCGCGGGCGTCGTGGTGCCGCTGGTCGACGACGTCCGCGGCGCCACCCGGCGGCTGACCGAGGAGCTGGTGGCGTCGGTCCGCGAGGAGGTCCCGGAGGCGGACGGCGTCCCCGTCGACGTCGACGTCACACCCGAGTCACCCGCGGCCGCCCTGGTGAGCCGGTCGGCCGACGCGCAGCTCGTCGTCGTCGGCAACCGCGGGCGGGGAGCGGTGCGCAGCGCCCTGCTCGGCTCGGTCGCCCTGCACACGGTCACCCACGCCCGCTGTCCGGTGCTGGTGGTGCACCCGCGGACCGACGAGCCGGCCGCCCCGCCGCGGGTCGTCGCCGGCTTCGACGGCTCCGCCACGGCGCACGCGGCCCTCGCCGCGGCGGTCGAGGAGGCCGCGCGGACCGGTGCGGAGCTCCACGTGCTGGCCACCTACGTCCTCACCGACTACTGGGTGGACCTGTCCTCGGTCGTCGTGCCCTCGCGGGACGAGGTCCGCGGCGACCTGCGCCGGCGGGTGGACGAGGCCGTCGACGGCGTGCTCGGCGGCCGGCCCGCGGACGCGCCGGTGCCGCGGGTCGACGTCGACGTGGTCGAGGGCGCCGCCTCCGACGTGCTGGTCGACCGGGCGCGCGACGCCGCGCTGCTGGTGGTGGGCGGCCGCGGGCGCGGGGCGGTGCGCGGGCTGCTGGTCGGGTCGGTGGCCCTGCACTGCGCGGTGCACGCCGCCTGCCCGGTCCTGGTCGTCCACCCCGCCGGCCGGCGCACCGGGGTCACCGTCGACGCGGGCGAGCCGGCGCGGGCGTGACCGGGCGCCCCGGGGGGCGGGAGTCACCGCCGCTCCCCGGGGGAGGGGCCGGACCCAGCCGCGGCCGGCGCGTCCGCGCGGCGGCGGCGCCACAGCGGCTCGAGAGCCGCGACCTCCTCGGCGGTGGCGGTCCGGAACGGCGGCACCGGCGGAGCGGCGACCGGACGCCGGCCCTGACCCCGGGTGGCCCGCAGGCTCGCGGCGACCGAGACGCCGATGATCGTGGTGATGACCGCGAGGCTGACCGCGGTCGGCACGTAGAACAGGTCCACCTTGAGCAGCATCTTGACCCCGACCCACACGAGGACCAGGGCCAGCCCGGTCTTGAGGTACACGAACCGGTGGACCAGGTCGGCGAGCAGGAAGTACATCGCGCGCAGCCCCAGCAGCGCGAAGGCGTTGGCCGTGAAGACGAGGAACGGCTCGTCGGTGACGGCGAAGATGGCCGGGATCGAGTCGACGGCGAAGACGACGTCGGTCACCTCGACGAGCACGAGCACCGCCAGCAGCGGCGTGGCCAGCAGGACGCCGTCGCGGCGGACGAGGAACCGCTGCCCGTGGTAGGCATCGGTCATCGGCACGTACCGGCGGAACCACCGCAGCGCCCGGGACCGCTCGGGGTCGAGGTGCTCGTCGCGCTGCCGGGCCATCCGCCAGCCGGTCCAGAGCAGGAACGCGGCGAACAGGTACAGCACCCAGTCGAAGCGCTCGACCAGCACCGAGCCGCCGGCGATGAACAGCCCGCGCAGGACGAGGGCGCCGAGGACGCCGAGGAACAGCACGCGGTGCTGGTACTCCCGCGGCACCGCGAAGTACGTGAACAGGACCGCCCAGACGAAGACGTTGTCCACCGCCAGCGACTTCTCGATGAGGTAGCCGGCGAAGTACTGCTGGCCGGGCTCGGCGCCGTGCGCCCACCAGACCCAGGCGCCGAAGGCGACGCCGACCGCCACCCAGGCCGCCGACCACAGCGCGGCCTCGCGGACGCCGATGACGTGCGCCCGGCGGTGGGCGAACAGGTCGACGGCGAGCATGCCGACGATGAGGCCGAGCACGGCCAGCCAGAGCCAGAAGGGGACGTCCACGGACAGCCTCCAGTCGGTGAGCACCAACCGGAGGTCTCTCCCGGCCCGTCTCGGGCCCGCTCCGCCGGACCCCTCCCACGGGGCCGTCCTGACGGCGGCAGCGCCACGGGGATACTCCCCTCCGCGAGAACCAGTGAAGCACGGTTCACCTGTCCCCGCCACCGGACCGAGGAGCAGCCCGTGACCGCGGACGCCCGGGCGGCGCGCCCGTCCTGGACCTTCCTCACCAACCACGGCCACGTGCTCCTCGCCGTGGCCGCCGACCCCGACGCGCGGGTCGTCGACGTGGCGGCCCGGGTGGGTGTCACCCCCCGGGCGGCCCTGGGGATCCTCCGCGACCTCGAGGAGGGCGGGTACCTGACGCGCCACCGGCACGGCCGGCGCACCCGCTACGAGATCCGGCCGCACCAGCACTTCCGGCACCCCGCCACGGCCGCGTACGAGGTGGACGCGCTGCTCGCCGTCTTCGCCCGGGACCAAGGTCCGCCGGCGGGGGGACGTCCGGCGGCGGACCCGCCCCCGGGCCCCGGCGGAGGGTGACGGGGTGGTCGCCGGCCTCGGCGGGTCGCCGGTCGCCCTCGGCTGCGTGCCCCGGGCCCGGTGCCCCGTCGTCGTGGTGC
Organism: Geodermatophilus sp. SYSU D00698; assembly: GCF_054050335.1. Lineage (NCBI taxonomy): Bacteria > Bacillati > Actinomycetota > Actinomycetes > Geodermatophilales > Geodermatophilaceae > Geodermatophilus > Geodermatophilus sp. SYSU D00698. Next base: position 25,189 of record NZ_JBJGZD010000037.1, on the reverse strand, counting down.
ACCCGGGGCAGGTGCCGGCCGGGACGACGGTCTGAGGAGGCGCGGGTGCGGGCCTGGGTGGTCGGGACGCCGGCGCCCGTGGACGCGGGACCGCTGCGCCGGGTGGAGCGCGAGCCGCCCGTCCCCGGCCCGGGGCAGGTCCGGGTCGCGGTCAGCTGCTGCGGCGTGTGCCGCACCGACCTGCACCTGGCCGAGGGCGACCTGCCGCCGCGGCGGCCGGGCGTCGTCCCCGGGCACGAGGTGGTCGGCAGCGTCGACGCGCTCGGGCCCGGGGCGGCCCGCTTCGCGCCCGGCGACCGGGTCGGCGTCCCGTGGCTCGGCCGCACCGACGGCAGCTGCCGGTTCTGCCGCCGCGGCGACGAGAACCTGTGCACCGACCCGCGGTTCACCGGCTGGGACCTCGACGGCGGCTACGCCGAGGCCTGCCTGGTCGACGAGCGCTTCGCCCACCGGCTGCCCGAGGGCCTCGACGACGAGGCGGCCGCGCCGCTGCTGTGCGCCGGGATCATCGGCTGGCGGGCGCTGCGCTGCGCCGCGGTCCCGCCCGGCGGCCGGCTGGGGGTCTACGGCTTCGGCGGCAGCGCCCACCTGACGGCGCAGGTCGCGCTGGCGCAGGGGATGCGGGTGCACGTGCTCACCCGCGGCGCCGCCAACCGGGCCCTGGCGCGGGAGCTCGGGGCGGACTCCGTCGGCGGCCCGGCCGACCCGCCGCCGGAGCCGCTGGACGGCGCGGTGCTGTTCGCGCCGGCCGGGGAGCTGGTGCCGGTCGCGCTGCGCGCCCTGGACCGCGGCGGCACGCTCGCCGTCGCCGGCATCTGGCTGTCCGACGTGCCGCCGCTGTCCTACGCCGGCGAGCTGTTCCAGGAGCGCCGGCTGCGCAGCGTCACCGCCAACACCCGCCGCGACGCCGAGGAGTTCCTCGTCCTCGCCGCCCGGCTGGGGGTGCGCGCGACCACGACCGCCTACGCCCTCGACGCCGCCCCGCGCGCGCTGGCCGACCTCGCGCACGGCCGCTTCGCCGGGGCCGCGGTGCTGCACGTCTGACGCGCCGGGGCGCCGGGGCGCCGGGGGTCAGGGCAGCCGGAAGTGGTCGGCCCACAGGGGCCCGACCTCGGCCCACTCGCGCTCCCAGGCGCGGTCGCGCGCCCGGCCGGTCCAGGCGCAGACCGAGGCGTGCGCGACCGCCGCCGTGGCCAGCCCGAGCAGCAGGGTCAGCACGCCGCTGGTCACGCTGACCACGGCGACGTCGGTGGCCTCGATCGGCGGGCCGGCGCGCCCGCCGCCCGGACCGGTCCACACCGGCACCGTGGCCCCGGCCGGCGTCCCCGGCGCGACCGGCACCGTGTCCTGGCGGGTGCCGCCGTCCGGGGCCTCCCACCGCGCCGGCGCGGTCGCCCGCAGCGACGTCGGGGAGCCGGGCAGCACCTCCGCGTCCTCGAGGACCACCGCGGGCACCTGCTGCCGCTGCGCGGCCTGGCGATCGGCCAGCGCGCCGGTGTCCGACGCCACCACGCTGCCCACCGCCAGCGCCACCGGCACCACCGCGACGGCCAGCAGGACGCTCGCGAGCCAGGAGACCAGCTCCACCCGGTCGGCCGTGCGGGCGCCCGGGGCGAGGCCGCGCCGCACCAGCGCGCGCAGGTACCCCGGCGGCGGGGCGGCGTCGGGGGGCACGGGTCACCTCGCCGGCGCGACGTCGGCCCGGCGCCGGCGCGCGTCGTCGGGTCGCGGCGGGGGAGGGGCCGGCACGACGAGGACGGGGCAGCGCGCGTGCCCCGCGACCGCCTCGACGAGGGCCGGGCCGGCCGGGGTGCGCGGCCGCCCGAGGACCAGCAGCCCGGCGTCCCGGGACAGGCGCACCAGCGCCGGGGCGGGATCCCCCTCGCGGACGTCGACGGTCACCGGCACCGCCGGCCAGCCCTCGTGCACCCGGGCGGCGTGCGTCTCGACGAGCCGGCGCTCGGCCTCCGCGACGGCCGCCGGGACCGCCGCGCCGCCGAGGGCGCCCCCGCCGGGCCACGCGTGCACCACGCGCAGCGGGCAGCCCCGCGTACCGGCCTCGAGGGCCGCCGCGGCGAGCACCGCCGTCGTCCCGGCCGTGCCCTCCACGCCGGCCACGACCTCGCTGCCCCCGGTGGCGCCCGGGGGCACGGCGAGCACGGGGCAGGCCGCGGACGCGAGCAGGTCCCGGGCGACGGGGCCCAGTCCACCGGCCGGGGGACCCGTGCCGAGGACCAGCACCGCCGCCCCCGCGGACTCCTCGCGCAGCACCCCGGACGCGGGACCGGTGCGCACGACGGTCCGCACCGGGGTGGCGGGGGCGCGGGCGGTGAGGTCGCGGCGCAGCACGTCCAGCCGCGCGAGCGCGCGGTGCCACGGACCGTCGTGGGCGCGGCCGGGGTCGTGCGCGCCCTCCACCGCGGCCACCAGCAGCAGAGGGCGCAGCTCGCGGTGCGCCCGGTCGGCGGCGGCCGCCGCCACCGCCGGCGCGGAGCGGTCGGGGCCGACCGCGGCCACGACCGGGGCCAGCCGGGAGGTCACACCCACGTCGTCCCCCCGTGGCCGTCGGGGACCGGGCGGCGGGGCGTCGGCGCCGGGAGCGGGGCCCGGCCGGTGCGCAGCACCACCTGGGGGTGCGCGTCCCAGCTGAGCGCCGAGCGCAGCTGGGTGCGGGTCACCGGGACCTCGACGAGCCGGGGGAGCGGCTCGCCTCCCCAGCCGCGGACGGTGAGCTCCAGCAGCACCCGCTCCAGGGCCTCGCCGCAGCGCAGCCACGCGCGCAGGTCGTCGCGGTGCGTCGCGAGCACCACGAGGGTCCGGTCGGTGTCCGGGGCGGGGCCGCGGCCGGCCTGCTGCGCGAGCCGGGCGACCAGGCGCAGGTGCTCCTCGCGGGTGACCGGGACGAGCACCGTCTCCTCCGCGGCGGCCGCGGCGACCAGGAGCCGGAGCACGTCCTCGGGGACGCGGTCGGCCTCGAGCCGCCGGGGGTCGGCGTGGCCCCGGCGCACGGCGGGGGCGAGGGCGGCCAGCACCGGGTCCGGCGGCCCGTCGACCGGGCGGAGGACGGCCACCACCCCCGGGTCGGTGGGGTCGGGCAGCCGGTCGACGCGGACGGCGGACCCGGCCGCGGCCAGCGCGACCCGGGCGTCGAACAGGGCCGCACCCACGCTCCGCGCCCGGGCCCGGCCGACGGGGTCCGGGACCACGAGCTGCCGGGGGAGGTCGGCGACCAGCTCCAGCCGGCCGGGGTGCAGCACGGCGCGCCAGGGCCGGGTGCCGTGCACGGAGGGGGCCCGCCCGGCGGCGTCCGCGGCCGCCTCCAGCGGAGGGGGCGGGACCCGGGGAGGCGGCAGGTCCGGGAGGGCGGCGCGGCGGGCCATGGTGCGGCTCCTCGGGACGGTCGTCCCCCCGAGCCTGGCCCGTGCGGGCGCCGCCGTCCGGGGCCCGCGGTCCCCGGGACCACCGACCAACGTCCCCGCGGCCGACCCGCCTTCGCCCGTGTCCCCGCGGCGGCCCGGGGGGCGAGGCTCCGGACGGCCGCCTGCGCCGGGGAGACGACCCCGGGCCGCCGCGGCGGTGCGGAGGAGGTGCGTCGTGAGCGAGCACGTGTCCCCGGGGGCGGGACCGCCGCCCCCCGCCTACCCGGTGCGGGTCGACGGGGTCCTGGACCCGCCGCTGTCCCGCGGGCTCTGGCTGGTCAAGTGGCTGCTGCTGGTACCGCACCTCGTGGTGCTGGTGTTCCTGTGGGCGGCGGTGGGCGTCGTCACCGTCGTCGCGTTCTTCGCGGTCCTGGTGACCGCGCGCTACCCGCGGCCGCTGTTCGACTTCACCGTGGGCGTGCTGCGCTGGACCTGGCGGGTCCAGCACTACGGCTACTCCGCGCTGGGCACCGACCGGTACCCGCCGTTCACCCTGGCCGACGTGCCCGGGCACCCGGCCCGGCTGGACGTCGTGTACCCGGAGCGGATGTCCCGCGGCCTGGTGCTGGTCAAGTGGCTGCTGGCGCTGCCGCACTACCTCGTGCTGGCGGTGTTCGTCGGCGGCGGGCTCTGGTTCGGCACGGGCGACTGGGACGGCGACGGCGTCTGGAGCGAGGGGTGGGCGGCCGGTGGCCTGGTCGCGCTGCTGGTCCTCGTGGCCGGCGTCGTCCTGCTCGCCACCGGCCGTTATCCCCAACCACTGTACGACTTCGTCCTCGGCATGGACCGGTGGTCCCTGCGGGTGACGGGCTACGTCCTGCTGCTGACCGACGCCTATCCGCCCTTCCGGTTCGACATGGGCGGGACGGATCCCGCCGCGCTGCCGGCGCCGGCCGCGGCGCCGCCGGTCCCCGCCGGGCAGGCGCCTCCCGCGGGCGCGACGGCGGCCCCCGTCGCCGCGCCGGCGACCAGCCGCTGGACGGCCGGGCCGGTCGTGGCCGTGGTCGCCGGCGCGCTGCTCGTCACCGCCGCGACCGGCCTGCTCGCCGCCGGGGGCAGCCTGCTGTGGGCCGACACCACGCAGCGCGACGGCGGCTTCGTGACCTCGGAGCCGGCCGCCGTCGACACCGCCGGCCACGCCGCCGTCAGCCAGGGGCTCCTGCTGCAGGGCGACGGGACCGACTGGGTGGTCGACGAGCTGCTGGGCACCGCGCGGGTGCAGGCCACCGCCACCGGACCCGACGACGAGCTGTTCCTCGGCCTGGCCCGAACCGCCGACGTCGACCGGTACCTGGGCGGCGTCGCCCGCGCGGAGGTCGAGCCGGCCGAGTCGGGCTGGTGGTCCGGGGACGAGTGGGCGTGGGCCGTCGACGCGGAGGCGGGCGGGTCGCCGCCGGTCCCGCCGGAGGAGGCGGGCATCTGGACCGCCTCGGCCGTCGGCACGGGGTCGGTGACGCTGGACTGGCGGCCGGACGAGGGCGACTGGACCGTCGTGCTCATGCGGACCGACGGCGGCGCCGGCATCGAGGCCGACGTCCGGGTCGGCGCCACCCTGCCCGGGCTGACCTGGGTCTCCGTGTCGCTGCTGGCGGTGGGCGCGCTGCTGCTCGGCGGCGGCGTGCTGCTCGTCGCGCTCGGGGCGCACCGGGCCCGGCCGCTGCCGCCGTCCGGCCCGGTGCCGGCCGCGGGGCCGCCGGTCCTGCCCCGCCCGCGCGGTGCCGAGCCGGAGCCGTCGCCGACCCGCACCCGGCAGGACTGAGTGCGCACGGCGACGCCCCCGCCGGGCTGCCGGCGGGGGCGTCGTCCCGGAGCCGGCGGTGGAGGTCGCCGGGAGGGCCGCTCGGCGGCGGCGCCCCCACAGGAACCAGGCCGCGGGACCCACCCGGTCGACGGCGGTGACCGCCGCCCGCACCGCCCGGCGGCCGTCGACCCGGTCGGGGCGGCGGCGCGGGAGGTCGGCCCACGCGGCGACGGCCAGGGACACCTGCACCGAGGCGAGGCCGTCGAGCACGCCCTGCTCCCGAGGGGTCGGCCCGGTCCGGCCCCCGCGCCCGCTCCCGGCTCGTCGTGGCGGCCTCCTCGTCGGGCGCGTCCCGGCCGGTGGTGGGGCGGGTGCCTCACACCCCCGTCGTCCGGCGGCCGACGGCGGCCCGCACCGGGCCGAGGGCGATGGCCAGGCCGACGGCGGCGCTGACCGCGTGCAGCCAGTTGTCGGCGGCGTTGATCGCCAGGAAGTCCCAGGTCTCCCCGATGGCGATCAGCCCGTACACCAGGGCGGCGCCGTAGCCGACGGCGAGCAGCCACCCGTAGGTGCGCGCGAGGGGCAGGGAGCGGGCCAGGGCCAGGCCGGCGACCCCGATGGCCAGGTGGACCAGGTTGTGCAGCGGGTTGACCTCGAAGCCGAGCAGCTCGTCGCCGGTGTGGGCGGCGAAGTCCTCGAAGCCGGTCACGAACCAGCCGGCGACGCCGGCGATCGTGTAGACGGCACCGACGACCAGGGCGGCGACCTGCGGCCACGTCCAGGCCCCGGGCGTGCCGGCGGTGCGGTCTCGTGCGGACATGGGGTGCCTCCTCGGGACGTCCGCGGTGAGGTCCCCAGTGCGCCGCCGTCCGCGGGCGGGGCGGAAGGGGAGCAGGTCACCGGGAGCGGGGACCTCGGTCGCCGCGCGGGCGGTGCCGGAGGTCCCCGGGCACGCGGGGCGCCGGGGACGCGCCGGGTCCCGGGCGCCGACGCGCCGGTCCTCCAGCGCGACGCGCCGGTTCCGGTGCGACGCCGTGCGGCGACCCGGTGACATCCGGGGGCTCCGTGCACCAGCCTGAGCGGGCCGGACCCGGAGGACATCCTGAGCACGCGGATGGGCGGGTGACAGTCAGTGGCAGACCTGACGATCGAACGGGCGTCCGGGGGCCTCGACGACGGCTCCGCGCCCCCTCCTCCGGCCCAGCAGCGGCCGTCCGGTCCGCCCCCGGTCCCCTCCGGCGGGGTCACGCTCGCCCGCCTGCTCGCCCTCGCCCGGCTCACCTCGCCGCAGGCCCTCGAGCTGTCCGCCGGGGTGCTGGAGCAGGCGGCGCAGCTGCCGGTGCCGGACACCGGGGCCGGCAGCCGCGCGCTCCTCGACCGGCTCGCGGTCGGGACCGACGGGCAGGTGGCCCTCCACCCCTCCGCGGCACCGACCGGTCCGGCCGTCGCCGCGGTCCTCGCCGACGTCGCGGCCACCGCCCGGTCCCGTCCCGGCGCGGCGGAGGCGGAGGACCCGCTGCTGGACGCGGTCGACGCGGCGGTGGCGGCCCTGCCGGACGCCGGCGTCCCTCCGGTCGCGCGGCGGGTCGCCGAGGCCGCCGCGGCCATCGACCGCGGCGCCGTCCGCGCCGAGCTCGGCGCGCTGGTGCGGTCCATCGCGGCGGGCGGGCCGGTGGGCGCGGCCGCGTCGGCCGCCGTCCGCGGCACCGTGTCGCGCCCGGTCCGGCGCGAGGGGTCCCGCAGGGCGCGGCGGGTCGGGGCGTGGCTGCTCTCGGTCGTCGTGCTCACCGCAGCGGTCACGGCGGAGGTCGTCCTGCTGCGGGACGAGATCGCCGCCGACGTCGAGGTGCTCCTCGACGCCGGGCGCAGCGGCGTCGAGCCGACCGCGGAGCCCGAGCCCGACGGCGTGCCGATCCCCGCGCCGGCCCCGGCCGCGGCCGGCAGCGTGACCGCGGTCGACCTGCGCGGCCTCGACGCGTGCGAGCCGGGGCAGCCCTGCACCGTGCGGGTGCAGGTGCGGCTGGTCCCCGGGACCGCGGAGCAGCGGGTGAGCTGGTCCTACCTGCTCGTGGACCGCTGCACCGGCGACAGCTCCACCGCGCCGGGCGGCACGGTCGCCGTCCCGCCGGGAGGGGAGCGGGCCGAGGCCCTCGGCGTGGTCGCGCTGCCGCCCCTGCCGGCCGTCGCGGTCCTGGCGGTCACCGACGCGCCCGCGACCGCGGCCTCCGCGCCGCTGTCCGTGGGCTCCTGCCCACCCGAGCTCCGCACCCGCTGACCCGACGGGAGTGCCCGCATGCGCTACACGGTGCCCGCCGGCCCGCCGGACGACGCCGCGAGCAGTCCCCCGGCGACCCGGCGGTGGAGCCGGCGCCAGCGCCGCGTGCTGTGGGCCGTCCCGGAGGGCTCCCCGCTGGAGCCGGGCGGGCTGACGGCCGGCGACGGCGGACCGGGCCGGACCCGGGAGGAGCGCCGGGAACGCCGCAGCACGCTGTTCGACCTGCTGGCCGTGGTCGCCGCCCTGGCGCTGGTCGGGCTGGGGCTGGCCAACCTGTACCTGATCGGCGCGCACGAGCTCGCGCTGCGCCAGGGCCTGATCGCCGCGGGGGGTGTGCTCGCCCTCGCGGTGTTCTGGCGGGTCCGCGTCCGGTACCTCGGCGTGCTGGGCTGGGTGTCCTACGCCGCGGCCGTCGTCTTCCTCGTCGGCGTCCTCACGGTCGGGGTCACGGTCAAGGGCGCCACCCGCTGGTTCGTCCTCGGCGCGGTCACCTTCCAGCCCTCCGAGCTGGCCAAGCTCGGGCTGCTGCTGGTCCTCGCCGCGGTCCTCGGCTCCGGACGGTCGGCCTGGCGGCGCTTCGGCCCGGCCGTGCTGCTGGCCGCCGTGCCCATCGGGCTGACGCTGATGCAGCCCGACCTCAGCACGACGGCGCTGCTCACCGTCCTCACCGCGTCGATGCTCGTCCTCGGCCGGGTGCCGGCGCGCTTCCTGCTGCCGCTGGGCGCCGCGGCCGTCGTCTCCGCGCCGCTGATGATCAGCCTGATGCAGCCCTACCAGCTGCAGCGCCTGGGCACCTTCCTGGTCGGCGCCCACGAGTCGCCCACCGGCTCGGGCTGGGCGCTGCGGCAGGCGCACATCGCGGTGGCCTCCGGCGGGCTGACCGGGCGGGCCGGCGACCCGCTCCGCGAGCTGCGCGCCCAGTACCTGCCCGAGGGGCAGACCGACCTCGCGCCGGCCAGCCTGGTCGGCCAGTGGGGCCTGCTCGCGGGCGCCGGGGTCGTGGTCGCCGTCGTCGTCCTTGTGTGGCGGCTCGCGCTGGCCGCCCGCCGGGCGCGCACGCCGCAGGCCGCGCTGGTCGGCGGCGGCCTGGCGATCCTCATGGGCGTCGAGACCGTCGTCTCGGTGGGTGCCAACCTCGGGCTGCTGCCCCTGGCCGGCGTCCCGTTCCCGCTGCTCAGCTACGGCGGGACGGCGCTGGTCGTGCACCTGGCCGCGATCGGCGTCGTGCTGGGCGTCCGCCGGGACAGCGTCCGCCGGCGGCTGTGGGCGGCGCCGGGCCGGCGCAACCCGCGCCCGCGGCTGCTCCGGCTGGCCGCGGCCGCCCTCTCGGCGCTGCTGGTCGCCTTCGGGCTCTACGGCTGGCGGATGCAGGTCACCCGGGGCGAGGAGCTCACGCTCGCCGGCGAGGAGCAGATGACCCGCTGCATCCGGCTGCCCGCCCCCCGCGGCACCATCACCGACCGGCACGACGCGCCCCTGGCCGTCGACGCCGCCGCCGCCGGCACCGGCGTCGACCGGGTGCTCGCGGTGCCCGCCCTCGTGCGCGACGACGCCGCGGCCGTCGAGCGGCTCGCCGTCCTGACCGCCCGCCCGCCCGCCGAGCTGCAGGCGCAGCTGGACGCGGCGGAGGCCACCACGCTGTCGCTGCCGGTGGCCGAGGTGCCCCGGGCCGTCGGCGACACGATCGCCGCCGCCGGGATCACCGGCGTGGTCGTCGTCCCGGAGCCCCGCCGGTGGTACCCGGAGGGCGCGCTGCTCGGCCCGGTCCTCGGCTTCGTCGGCGTGGCCACGCCCGAGGCGGAGGAGCGCTGGCCCGGCCTGCCCAACGGCGAGGTCGTCGGCCGGGCCGGCCTGGAGCTGGAGTACGACGCGGTGCTGCGCGGCACCAACGGGCGGCAGTGCGTGTACGTGGACCCGGCGGGCGTGCCCGTCGCGCTCGCCGGCCGCGTCGAGCCCGTGCCCGGTGCCGACCTGCGGCTGGCGATCGACCTGGGCCTGCAGCGGCAGCTCGACGCCGGCCTGGCCGCCGCCCTGCGCGCCCAGCCCCGGCCGCAGGGCAAGATCGGCGCCGCCGTCGCCATGGACCCCCGCACCGGGCACGTGCTGGCGATCGCCAGCGCCCCGTCGTTCGACAACAACCTCTACGGCCCGCCGGCCGACTCCGCCGCGCTGGAGGCGCTCGCGTCGGCGCCGGGGTCACCGACGCTCGAGCACGTCACGCAGGCGGTCGCGCCGCCCGGGTCGACGTTCAAGCTCGTCGTCGCCGCGGCCAACCAGGCCCACCGGGTGTGGGACCCCGACCAGGTGATCCCGACCGGGGGCAGCTACACCTACGGCGGGCACACCTTCGGCAACTGGCGGCCGATGGGGCCGATGGACCTGCGTGAGTCGATCGCCATCTCCAACGACGTCTACTTCTACAAGCTCGCCGTCGCGCTCGGCCCCGAGGCGATGATCGACACCGCGCAGTCGCTCGGCGTCGGCCGGCGCACCGGCATCGACCTGCCCGGCGAGTCCGCCGGGTACCTCGGCACGCCGGAGTCCGTGGAGGCCGACGGCGGCACCTGGTACGGCGGGTCCACCGTCATCCTCGGCATCGGCCAGGGCGAGATCACGGTGACGCCGCTGCAGAACGCCCGGTGGACCGCCGCGCTCAGCACCGGGTCCCTGGTCACCCCGCGGCTGGGCATGTCGATCGGGACGCAGGGGTCGCACACCGCCGTCCCCACGCCGGCCCCGACCCCGCTGCCGTACGCCGCCGAGCTGGGCCCGGTCCGCGAGGGCATGCGCGACGCCGTCACCAGCGGCACCGCGATCCGGCTGGCGGGCCTGCCGGCCCCGGTCGGCGGCAAGACCGGCACGGCCCAGGACGGCGGGCTGCGCGACGACGAGTACGACAACTGGCTGACCGTCGCCACCCCGATGGACGCCCCGGAGATCGTCGTGACGGCGATGGTGCAGGGGCCGGGGACGGGCGCCAACAACGCCAAGGACGTCGTGTCCGCGGGCCTGCGCCACTACCTGGACCACCGAACCGACGTCCTCGCGACCGAGCCGGTGCAGGCCCCGTGACCGGCCTCGCCTGAGGGTCAGCGGCGGCCGTAGGCCGACAGCAGCGCCCGGTTGCGCAGCGCCCGGGCGGCCCCGTCGGCGACGCAGGTCAGCGGCTCCTCGGCCGGCTTGACCGGCAGGCCGAGCACCCGCTCGAGCTCCTGCGGGAGGCCGGGGATGAGGGAGGACCCGCCGAAGACGAGCACGCCCTCGCCCATGACGTCGGCGATGGCCTGCGGCGGGAGGTCGTCCAGGCAGGGCGCCAGGGTCCGCACGATGTCGTCGACGATCGGGCGCAGCGCCTCACCCACCTCCGCCGCCGGGACGGTGGCCAGCCGCGGCCGGCCGGTGACGCCGTCCCGGCCCTGGACGACGAGCGGCTCGTCCCCGGCCGAGCAGAGCCGGACCTTGAGCGCCTCCGCCTCGAGGTCGCCGACCAGCAGCTGGTGCTGCTCGCGCAGGAACCGGGCGACGGCCAGCGTCATCTCCTCCCCGCCGGTCTTGCTGGTTCGGGAGGCGAGCACGCCGCCGTAGCAGAACGCGACGGCCTCGGCCCGCCCGCCGCCGACGTCGACGACCATGTGCACCCGCCGCTCCAGCGGGTCGAGGCCGCAGCCGACGGCGCCGGCGACCGCCTCGTCCAGCGCGGTCACCGGCCGGATGCCCGCCTCCTCGGCGGCCTCCAGCAGCGCGCGGTGCTCCAGGGAGCTGGACCCGACGGGCACGGTGACCACCGCGCGGACGGGCATCCGCCACAGCCGCTGGCCCGCCGCCCGCAGCACCGCGCGCAGGTAGGTCCGGGTGGTCTCGAGGTCGGTGACCACGCCGTCGTCGAGGGGGCGCACCGCGGCGTACCGGGACGGCGCGCGGCCGAGCAGGTCGGCGGCCTCCCGGCCGACGGCCAGCACCCGGTCCCGGCGGCCGCTGCCGCGGCGCACGAGCATGACGGTGGGTTCGTCGTAGAGGATCCCGCGGCGCACGTCGCTCACGACGGTGGTGGCGGTGCCGAGATCGATCCCGAGCTCCACGCGGTGCCTCCTGACCCCCGGGGTGCCCGGCCAGTCTGGCGGCGGGCCCGGGTCCGGTCCAGATGCCCCGGCGCGCCCCGACGGAGGTCCTGCCGACCGGAGGGCCTGCCGACCGGAGGTCCCGCCGACCGTGGACCTCCGGCCCGTGCCGGAGGTCCCGGTCCCCTCTACCCTGCCTGCGTGCCGGGGACTGGGGAGCCCGACGGGACCGCCGGGCGCGAGGCGCCGGCCGCCCCGCCGCCCCCTGCCGCGCCCCCTGTGACGCCCCCCGTGACGCCCCCCGCCGTGGCCGACGGCGCGGCACCCGGCCGGTGGGGTGTCGAGCCGCCCTGGCTGCGCCGGGTCCTGCTCCTGGTGCTGCTCGCCGCCGCCGCCTACCAGGTGGCGGCCTGGTCGTTCACCCACCTCCGGAGCTTCCTCGGCCTGGTGTTCCTCGCCTGGATGTTCTCGATCAGCATCGAGCCGGCCGTGCACGCCCTCACCCGCCGGGGGCTGCGCCGCGGGGCCGCCACCGGTCTGGTGATGCTCGTCGTCGTGCTCCTCGGGATCGGCATGGTGGCCGCGTTCGGCACCCTGCTGGTCGACCAGCTCGCCGGGCTGGTCACCTCGCTGCCGGACGTCGTCCGCAGCCTGGTGGAGGCGGTCAACCGGACCTTCGGCACGCAGCTGCAGGCGGCCGACGTCGTCGACTCCCTCCGGCTCACGCCCGAGCGGGTCCAGCAGGTCGTCGAGGACCTCACGCCGGGCGTGGTCGGCTTCGTGACGACGGTGATCGGCGCGATCTTCCAGACGCTGACGTTCCTGCTGTTCGCCTTCTACATGTCCGCCCAGGCACCCGCCCTGCGGGACACCGTCTCCCGCCGCTTCCCGCCCCGCCAGCAGCGGGTCATCGCCACCGTGTGGGAGATCGCGGTGGAGAAGACCGGCGGCTTCGTGTTCTCCCGGTTCCTGCTGGCCCTGCTCAGCGCGTTCGTCACCGCGGTCTTCCTGGCGGTCCTGGGGGTGCCGTTCTGGCTGCCGCTCGCGCTGTGGACCGGCCTGGTGTCGCAGTTCATCCCCACCGTGGGGACCTACCTCGCGATCGGCCTGCCGGCGGTCGTGGCCCTGGCCGGCCAGCCGTCGGACGCCCTGTGGGTCGTCCTCTTCGGCGCCGCCTACCAGCAGGTGGAGAACTACCTCATCGGGCCGCGGATCACCGCCCGCACGGTGCACGTGCACCCGGCGGTCGCGCTCGGCTCGGTCATCGTCGGGGTGAGCCTGCTCGGGCCGATGGGCGCGCTGGTCGCCATCCCGGTCGTGGCCGCCGTCGAGTCGGTGGTGGAGACCTACGGGCGGCGCTACGAGCTGGTCGCGGACGAGGTCCCGGTGGTGCACCGCCCGAGGGGGCAGTGGTGGCGGGTGCGGAGGGAACCGCGCTGACCGCGGGCGGTCAGGCGGGCACGACGTCGTCGAGCCAGTCGAGGACCCGCTCGTTGCGGAGGCCGGCCGCGGCCGGCTCGCAGTGCCCGTCGGCGCCCTCCTCGGCGGTGAAGGGCAGCAGCGTCACCGGGCAGGTCAGGCCCTCGGCCAGGCGGGAGGACTGGCCGGGCCAGAACTGCTCGTGCTCGGGGTCGGTGACCAGCATCGGGCAGCGGACGGCCGCGATCTGCTCCGGGGTGAGCCGGTACGCCCGGGCGGCGGTGAACAGGTCGAACGGCGAGCTCACCCCGTAGGGCCGCATCCGCCACTGCAGCATCGAGCGGGTGGCGGGGGACAGGCGCAGCGCCCAGCCCATCTCGCGGTCGAACGCCTCCCGGTCGCCGGCGTCGAGCAGCCGCACCAGGTGCGCGGGCAGCTGGGCGAGCATGGTGCTGGAGACGTCGACGACGCCCGGGTCGGCGACGCCGGCCGCGACCCGGTGCTCGGAGGCCAGTGCCCGCGGCACCCAGTACCCGCCCTGGCTGACCCCCATGACGGCGATCCGGGCGGGGTCGACGTCGGCCCGCGCGACGAGCGCGTCGACGACGGGGGTGAGGACGTGCTCCCAGTCGGGCCGGAACGGCAGCCCCTGCCGCACCAGGGCGGCGTTCTGGCCGGGGCCGTCGTAGGTCACCGCGGTCCAGCCGCGGGCCAGCGCGTCGGCGATCGCGCGGGTCCAGGCGCTGACCGCCGAGCCGTCGCTGCCGTTGGTGTGCACCAGGGTGCGGCGCGGCTCCCCGGGCGGGCCCGGGCGGAAGAGGTAGCCGGGCAGGGTGGTGCCCTCGTAGGGGACCTCCAGCCGCTCGACGGCGACGTCGCCGACGGCGGCGGTGAGGTCGGCGAACCGGTCCCAGGCGTCGCGGTGGCGCTCCCAGAGGGGCACGAACTCCCCGGTGGCGTCGCCCCGGTCCGACGCCGTCGACCAGTAGGCCGCGGCCCGCAGCCAGCGCGCGGCCGCGCTGCGCAGGTGACCGCCCGCCTCGGCGTCGCGGGCCAGCCCGGCCAGCCGCTCCGCGGTGGCGCTCCACTGCGCCACCCAGGCGCGGGCGTCGCCGTCCGGGACGCGGGCGACGGTGGCCAGCACCTCCCCGACGTCGGCGGCCCGGGCCCAGGTCCCGCCCAGGACGTCCTCGACGGCGAACTGGACGTCGGCGTGCTTGGAGAAGGAGTACACGTCCCACCGTGCCGGTCCCCGCTCCAACGGCGCTCCAAGCCGCCCGGGGACCTCACCCCGTGGCGACGCGGGGTGCGGGTGGGCCGGCCAGCGTCGGGTCCGCCGCGAGGATCCGGCGGTGCAGGCCGCGCAGCTCCGCGCCGGGCTCCAGGCCCAGCTCGTCGAGGAGCATCGCGCGGACCTGCCGGTAGCTGCGCAGCGCCTCCTCGGCACGGCCGAGGCGGTGCTGGGCGAGCATGCGCAGCGCCCACAGTCGCTCCCGCAGCGGCGTCTGGGCCAGGGACGACCCGAGCTCCAGCAGCGCCCGCTGCGGGGCACCGGCGGAGATCAGCGCCTCGGCCAGCACCTCGCGCACCTGGTCGCGGAGCTCCTCGACGCGGGCGACGTCGGGGGCGGCCCACGGCCGGTCGGCCACGGCGGGCCAGGGCCGCCCGCGCCAGAGCCCGAGGGCCTGCTCGGCAACCGCGGCGGCCTCGTGCGGCCGCCCGGCCGGCAGCAGGGCCGCCGCCGCGGCGGCCAGGCGCGCGAACCGGCGCGAGTCGACGGACTCCGGGTCGGCGACCAGCCGGTAGCCGCCCGGCTCGCGCACCAGCACCGCCGACGGCGCCCCGGGCGGGCGGCCGGGCTCGAGCGCCCGGCGCAGCCGCCAGACGTGGGAGTCGAGGGTCGACGACGACCGCCCCGGAGAGCGCTCACCCCACATCGCGTCGCCCAGCGCGTCGGCGGGGACCGGCCGTCCGGCGTGCACCAGCAGCAGCGACAGCGCCGCGTGCAGCCGCGCGCCGCCCAGCGCGACCGGTGTCCCCCCGCGCAGCACCTCGAGCGGGCCCAGGTCGTGGAAGGACAGCTGAGGGGAGGTGGTGCCGGGCACGGTCGGCCTCCTCGCGTGCGGCCCCCGTGCCGTCGTCGGCCGCGGGCGGGCGACCCCGCCGCGGCAGCGCACGGCTCCCGAGCGGAACGCCCCCGCGCCGGTGCCCTGCGTACCGCATCGGCGCCCGCGCTGGTAGGGCTCGCGGGACGGACGGTCAGCCGGTCGCCGGGGTGCCCGGGGCCGCCGCGGCCGGCGTGGACCGCGGCACGGCGGTGAACAGGTCGACCAGGCCGTCCCAGCGGTTGCGCCGGCCCGGCGGGAACCGGCGCAGCGCGCGTCGCGCGCGGGGGCCGTCCGGCGGGTAGCGGCGCCGGGCCCACGGGGAGGTGGGCCGGGCCAGCCGCACCGCGCCGACGAGCGCGACCAGCGGCACGAACACCCCCACCACGCCGAGCACGACGCGGCCCTTGAGGACGGCGACCAGCGCGAACACCAGGTTGACCGCGACGGTCAGGGCGATCGCGACCTCGCTGTCGGCGTCGTCGGCGTCGAACGGGTTGGCGCCGGCCAGGAGCAGCACGCCCACCACCAGCGCGATGAGCACCGCGTCCACCGAGCTGCGGCCCTCCCGGGACCAGTACACGTCCTCCAGGTGCAGCCACAGGGCGAACTCGTCGAGGGTCAGGGCCGCGCCGGCGCCGAAGAGCACGGCGACCAGCACGGCACCGGCCCCCTCGGGGCGGTAGGTGAACTCGACGGTGCCGGTGCCCAGCAGCAGGAAGATCCCGTAGACCTCGTGGTGCAGGTGCACCCCGCCGACGCTGGCGTCCCGGAACGGCCCCCGGCCGAGGCGGATGGCGTGCGTGACGAAGCGGGTGACGAGGAACGTCACCAGGAAGCCCAGCACCAGCCAGGTGACGAGTTCCCGCCGGCCGCTGACCACCGGCAGGATCTCCAGTTCCAGCTCCACGGCACCTCCCACGGGCGTGGGTGCGACGGTCCGCGATCCTGCCCCGCCCGGGAGCGCCGTGGGGCCCCCGCGGCAGCGGCCGGCGGATCACCGGGCCGCGGCCCCGGGGACCGGTGTGCGGGCGGCGACGCGGAGCGCGTCGCGCAGGTGGGCCGCCAGGGCCGCGGGGTCCGCGGGGACGCTCGTGAAGCCGACGTAGCCGTCGGGCCGGACGAGGACCAGCCCGTCGTCGCCGGTCCCGTACGTGCGGCCGACGACGTCGTGCGGGTCGACGACGGCACCGGCGACGGCACCGGCGACGGCACCGGCGGCGTCGCGGACGACGGGCACCACGGTGCCGAGGTCGCCCAGCGTGCCGCGGAGGGCGGCGAGCACGCCGGCGTCCCCGGTGCGGACCAGCAGCAGGTGCCCGGGGCGCCGCAGCAGGTCGCCGATCCGGACCGGGCTCCCGTCCGCGTCCAGGAGGCCGGCGGGGTCCGGCGCGTGCCGGCCGGGGCGGGCGGCGCGGGCCACCGCCCGGCCGGCGGAACCCACGACCGGGCTGCCGGGGTAGGCGACCGTCAGCTCCGCCAGCCGGGCCGCCGCGGCACTCCTCAGCCGCGGCACGCGCCCCGCGGCGGACAGCACGGCGTTGCGCACCGCCGCCGGGACGCCGGTCAGGGTGCCCGCGGCGGTCAGCGCGGTCGTCTCCCGGATCACCGCCGCACCGACGGGCCGGCGCTCGGCGTCGTAGGAGTCCAGCAGGGCGGCGCCGGCGCGGCCCCGCGCCACGAGGGCGACCCGCCAGGCGAGCCCGGCGGCGTCCTGCATGCCGGTGTTCATGCCCTGCCCGCCGGCCGGGCTGTGGACGTGCGCCGCGTCGCCGGCGAGCAGGACGCGGCCGTGGCGGTAGCGGGGCACCTGCCCGTGGTGGACCTCGAAGAAGGTGAGCCAGCGGGCCCGGTGCACCGCGACCCGGCCCTCCATCCGCCGGTCGGCCAGCGCCTGCACGAGCTCGAGGGTGGGGGAGACCCCCTCGGCGGGCGGGGCGACGAGGAACATCAGCCGCACGCGCTGCCCGGGCAGCGGGAACAGGCCCGAGATGCCCTCCGGGGAGGCGAACAGCCGCACGGTGTCCGGCGGGAGGTCGGTGTCGGCGTCGACGTCGGCGAAGACGAAGTGCCGGCCGGTGAAGGTGCCCGCGAGGGCCGTGCCGACCGCCTTGCGGGTCGGGCTGTGCGCGCCGTCGGCGGCCACGACCCACCCGACGCGGACCCGCTCCTCCGACGTCGCGGCGCGCAGCGTGACGTCGACCCCGTCGGCGTCCTGGGTGA
The DNA here is from genome assembly GCF_054050335.1 of Geodermatophilus sp. SYSU D00698. Lineage (NCBI taxonomy): Bacteria > Bacillati > Actinomycetota > Actinomycetes > Geodermatophilales > Geodermatophilaceae > Geodermatophilus > Geodermatophilus sp. SYSU D00698. Next base: position 7,949 of record NZ_JBJGZD010000037.1, on the reverse strand, counting down.
GGCCGGCCATCCCGACCCCGCGCTCGACCGTCACCCCCAGTTCCGCGGCCCGGGCGGCGAGCGCGGCCTCGGTGTCGGACTGCGGCACGTCCAGCGCCCACGGGTGGCGGGTGGGCAGGCCGCCGAGCGGGAGGTGCACGAGCGGGCGGCCCCCGGCGCGGATCTCCACCGCGCCGATGCGGCGCGCGGCCGCGTCGATCCGGTCCAGCGCGCCGAGCGCGGCCAGCACCTCCTGGCTGCGCGGGTGCAGCAGCACGGCGCGCGACTGGTCGGTCGGCTGCTCGAGCGGGTCGACGATGCGCGGCCGCAGGCCCTGGCGGGCCAGCTCGCAGGCCGCGACGAGACCGACGGGGCCGGCCCCGACGACGAGCACGTCCTCCATGGCGCCTCCCGCCCGGGTGGTCCCCGGGACCGCCGCCCGGGGGGCGGCCAGGCTCCCGGGCCGCGCTCCAAGGAGGCTCCAACGCGGGAGCCGCGGGTCAGCCGGTGGCGGGCAGGTGCACGAGGTCGAGGACGGCGCGGGCGGCGCTGCCGGGCGGCGCGACGAGGGTCAGCGCGTGGCCGTGCCCGGCGAGCTGGTCGCGCACCCGGTGCAGCACCTGCACGCCGGCGCTGGCGAGCAGCGTCACCCCGCTGAGGTCGACCGTCAGCGGCAGCACCCCGCCGCGGGAGGCCGCGGCCAGCTGCCGGGCCAGCGCCTCGACCGAGGTGACGTCCACCGGCCCGGACACCCGCAGCCGCACGTCGCGGGAGGCCGGCCCGCCGTCCCCACCGCCCGGTGCCTCGCCGACCAGGACGCCGTCGCCCGGGACCCCGTCCCCGGAGGCGACGTCGACGGCGAACGGCGGGCGGGCGGCGGGCGCGGCGTCGCGGCCGACGCCGGAGCCGAGCATCGCCGGCCGGTGCAGCCGGTGCCGCAGCGTGACGACCGTGCCGGCGCCGGCCGGGCCCGCGCCGCGCAGCACGTGCAGGGAGTCGGTGAGCTGCTGGGCCATGAGCAGTCCCCGGCCGCGGTGGGTGGCCCCGGGGTCGGGGTCGCGCCAGCTGCCCTCGTCGGTGACGCGGCACTCCAGCACGCCGTCGGGCAGCAGGGCGGCGTCCACCCGCACCGGCCCGGGCAGCCCCGGCGGGTAGGCGTGGTCGACGGCGTTGGCGACGGCCTCCCACACCGCCAGCTCCACGGCGTCGCGGTCGTCGTCGGCCGGGTCGAGCTCGTCCAGCCACGCGTCGACCGTGCGCCGCAGTCCGCGGATGCCGCCGCGGTCGGTGGTCGTCTCGGCGTGCAGCACGGGCACCGGCTCCGGCAGGCGGTGGGCGGCGAGGGTGGTGACGTCGTCGTCGTAGCCGGTGCGGGTGAGCAGCTCGACGGTCAGCTGGCAGACCCGCTCGGCCGGGCCGGCGCCGGCGCCGAGCGGCGCCTGCCCGGTCGCGGCGTCGGCGGCGACCTTGGCCAGCTCCGCCATGCCGTCGGCGATGCTGCGGTGCGGCCGCTCGACCAGCCCGTCGCTGTAGAGGAGCACCAGCTCGCCCGGCGCCAGCGTGTCGCGCGACAGCGCCGGTGCGGTGCCGGGGACGCCGGTGCCCAGTGGCTCGCCGCCCCGGTCGGCGAGGAACCGGGTGGACCCGTCGGGGGCGACGACCACCGGCGGGGGCTGCCCGCAGCAGGCGTAGGCGAGGTCGCCGGTGTCCGGGTCGAGCACGACCAGCGCGACGGTGGTTGCGCGCAGCTGCGGGCTGCGCGCAGCGAAGGCGTCCGCGCGGGCCAGAGCCCGGGCCGGCCCGGCGCCGGTGACCAGCGCGTCGGAGAGCACCGCCCGCAGCTGGCCCATCGCCGCCGACGCCGCGACCCCGTGCCCGACGACGTCGCCCACGACGAGCGCGACGCCGCCGCCGGGCAGCGGGATCGCGTCGAACCAGTCCCCGCCGGCCACCTGGTCGCGGTCGGCGACCAGGTACCGGGCGGCGATCCGGGCGCCGGGCAGCACCGGCAGGTCGGTGGGCAGCAGCGCCTCCTGCAGCGCGGTGACGACGTCGCGGGCGTCGCGCGCCCGCCGCTCGGCGTCGGCGGCCTGCTGCTGGGCGGCCTGCCGGGCCCGCACGGACTCGGTGACGTCGTAGGCGTAGGTGGCCACGCCGCTCACCCGCCCGTCGACGGCGCGCGTCGGCGCCAGGTGGAAGTCGAGCCAGACCTCCTGCAGCTCGCCGGTGCCGCCGAGGTCGACCTGCAGCCGCCACTCCCGCGCCACCCGGCTGCGGCCGGTGGCGTACACCTCGTCGAGCAGCTCGAAGACGTGCTGCCCCGCCAGCTCCGGCAGCGCCGACCGGATCGGCGCCCCGATGAGCTCGTCCCGGCCGAAGAACGACCGCATCGCCGCGTTCGCGGCCACCACGGTGTGCTCGGGTCCGGCGTACACGGCGAGGATCAGCGGCACCTGGTCGAACGCGGTGCGGACGACGCCGGCGTCCCCGACCGTCCGCGCCAGCCGCTCCTCGGCGTCCGGTCCGGGGCCGTCGGCGGGCGCCCTGCTGGTCGCGTCGGCGTCTGCTCCGCCGTGGTCGGTCACGCGCACACCCATCGGAGTTCCGACCCGGGGCGGTTGCACCACGGGGCTCCGCGCTTACCCGGGCGGCGGCCCGGTTCACGCATCGGCCGGGTCCGTTCCGCGCGGGACGGAACCGAGCGCTCCGGGCGGGTCAGGGCGTGCGGTCGGCCTCGGCGGAGGCGACGGCCTCCTCGCGGGTGGGGAACGGCCCCCCGGTCCGGCCGTCGGAGCGGCAGGTCCACCGGTAGCCGCCGGGGGTCTCCTCGACCAGGTACCCGTCGGGGTCGGCGGGGCCGTGGCCCGGGAGCGGGCGCGGATCGGTCGGGCGCTGGTCGGTCGGGCGCTGGTCGGTCGGGCGCTGATCGGTCACGTGAACACCAGGTTCCGGAAGCGGACCCCGGCGGACACGCTGCCGAGGTGGACGACGGGGACGGGGCGGGGCGAGGCGTCCGCGACGGTCACGGTCTCCCCGGCGGTGCCGGCGCGGACGACGAGGGCGGCGGGGGTGACGGTGATGCGGAGGGCGACGTAGGCGCCCATCCGCAGCGGCTCGCCCCCGGTCGAGGACGCCAGCCGGGTGGCGACGCCGTCGGCGACCCGGTGCACCTCCACGTCGCCGTCCGCGCGCAGGAGCACGCGGTAGCCGTCGACACCGGGGGACGACGGCGACGTCGGCAGGTGGGGGTGGTCGTCAGTGCTCAGCAGGACCGACCCGCAGGACGTGCGGCCGTCGGCGTGGCACTCGTCGATGCGGACGTCGAGGTCCAGCGTGAACGCGGCCGGGTCCGGGGGCGCCAGGAAGCCCATGAGCGTGGAGGTGGCGGAGCCGGCGGAGCCCCACGAGGCGTCGTCGGGGTGGAAGCGGCCGCGGTCGGTGTCCGGCTGCATCCCCGGCAGCCAGACCTGCCGGGCGAACAGGTCCGACGGGCGACGGGCCGCGTCGCCCGCGAGGTACACGGGGTCGTCGGAGAAGATCGCGTCCACGCCGGCGGCGACCACGGTGTCCCGGTGGTGGCGGCGGTCGACGGTGTGACAGGCCACCTCGATCCCGGCCGCGTGCGCCCGCGCGCAGACCGCCGGGGTGACCTGGCCGGCCTCCGGGCCGATCCAGCCGATGCCCTCGGCCGCGGCCCGGGCGACGTCGGTGCTGCCGAGCCAGATGACCTGCCAGCCCCGCGAGCGCGCCAGCCGGCAGTCGGTCAGCGAGTAGGACTGCAGCAGGACCGCCCCCGGGCGGATGCCGCGGCGGTCGAGCGCCCGGGTCATCGGGTCCATGGCGTCCGTGCCCTTGGCCTCGGCGCACAGCAGGACGCGGTTCCCGAACTCGGTGAGCACCTCGTCGAACAGCGGGGGCCGCAGCCCGTCGGGCCAGCCGCCGCCGAGGATCGCCGAGGCGTCGATCTCCAGCTGCTTCCAGGACACCGACGTGTGGTCGGCGACGTTGCCGCTGGAGGTGGTCATGCGGTCCACGGTGCCGTCGTGCATGACGCCGAGGCCGCCGTCGGCGAGGGTGGACACGTCCTGCTCGATGACCGGCAGCCCCTGGCCCACCGCGACCCGGTAGGCCTCCATCGTGTGCTCGGGCGCCTGCAGGGCCCCGCCGCGGTGGGCGATGACGAACGGCCGGCTCAGGTCGGCGAAGTCCACGCGGAACCCTAGGACCCCGGGCGCGGCCGTCGGGTGGTCGACGAGCTCCACGGTCACCCGTCCCGGCCGGTCCCGCCCTCACCGCGGGCCTGGCGGGACTCGTGCAGGCGGAGCCTGGCCAGCATGTCGCCGAACAGCAGCCGGGTGTCGACGTCGGTGTAGACCCGCCGGGTCCCACCCGCCGCCTCGGTCCACGTGCTCGACTCGTCGTCGAGCGCGGTGACCAGCACCGGCGGGCTGTCGCCGAGGGGCCAGACGCCGCCGAGCCGGATCCAGTCGGGCAGCGGGAGCTCGAGGAAGCGGGTCCACAGCCACCGGCCGACCCGGCCGCTGCCGGCGAGGTCGCGCTCGAGCTCGGCGACCGAGTAGGCGCAGCGCCGGTAGGTCTCCAGCGGGAACTGCCGGATCGCCAGCTCGGGCCGGGCGAGGACGCGCTCGGCGGCCCCGGGGTCAGTGTCCCGGTTGTACTCGGCGGCCCCGGGCGCCCGTGCGCCGCCGACCCAGACCAGGGTCAGCCGGCCGGCGATGTCGGGGGCCTCCTGCAGCGCGGCCGCGACGTTGGTCAGCGGGCCGGCGCAGACGAGGAACAGGGGCAGGTCGTCGTCCCGGCGCGCCTCGGCCACGATCGCCGCCGAGGCCGCGGAGGTCGAGGTGCCGTCGAACGGTCCCTCCGCGCCGGTGTGCACCGGCGGCCGGGACGGGCCGCCGACCAGGTCGACCAGCTCCCGGGCCAGCGCCGAGCCCCGTTCCGCCGTCGTCCCCAGCGGGCCGAAGACCGGGTTGAGGAAGGAGCTGGTGACGGCGACCACCCGGTTGGTCGGGGACAGCAGGTGGTGGGCCAGCGCGACGAGGCCGTCGGGGTCCCCGGCCCAGTCGTTGTCGACGACCACCCGGCACTGCTCGGCGAGGCGCAACCGTCCTCCGTGCTCCACCCGGGGCTCCTCCGGTCCGCCGCGGCGGGTCGCGCGGGCCGGTCCACCCTGCCCCGGGTGTCCGCCGGGGTCCCAGGCCCGTGCCGTTGAGCGGAACGCCGCCGTCCCGGGACGTCGGCCGGCGTCAGGTCCGGGCCGGCGCCTCGGACGGCGACGCGGCCGGTGCGGGCGGCACCTCCGGCTCGTCCAGGCGGTGCGCCAGCCGGCCGGGCCACCACATCCACCGGCCGACGTCGAGGGTCAGCGCGGTGACCAGTACCGACCGCACGACGATCGTGTCGAGCAGCACCCCGAGCGCCACCGCGATGCCCAGCTGGGTCAGGAAGGTCAGCGGCAGGGTGCCGAGCACCGCGAACGTCGCCGCGAGCACCAGCCCCGCCGAGGTGATCACGCCGCCGGTGGCGGCCAGCCCGACCAGCGCGGCCCGCCGGGTGCCGTGGTCGGCGGACTCCTCCCGCACGCGGGTCATCAGGAAGATGTTGTAGTCGATCCCGAGGGCGACGAGGAACACGAAGACGAACAGCGGGAACGAGCTGTCGGTCGCCTCCACGCCGAGGACCCAGCCGAAGACCAGGGCGCTGAGCCCCAGCGCGGCGCCGTAGGACAGCACCACCGTCGCGATGAGGACCAGCGGTGCGACCAGCGCCCGCAGCAGCAGGCCCAGGACGACGAGCACCACGAGCATGATCAGCGGGATCACGACGCGGTTGTCCCGCTGTGAGGCGGTCTGGACGTCGAGGTTGAGCGCCGTCGTCCCGCCGACCAGCGCCTGCCCGTCGCCGACGTCGTCGAGCGAGGTGCGCAGCTGCTCGACCGTGGCGGCGGCCGCCGCGCTGTCGAAGGGGTCGGCCAGCGAGGCCTCGAGCAGCGCGCCGTCCCCGACGACCTGCGGGGGAGCGACGGCGGCGATGCCGTCGTCCTCCGCCACGGCGGCGGCGACCGCGTCGGCGTCGTCCGCCGTCGTCACCACGACCACCGGGTTGCCGGCGACGGCGGGGAAGTGCTCCGCGGCGACCTCCTCGCCGGCGATCGACTCCGGCGTCCCGCGGAAGCCCTCGGCCTGGGTCAGGCCGCTCGGGTCCAGCCGGAACACGGCGAAGCAGGCGAGCAGCAACAGCGCGCTGGTGACCATCCACGTGGCCCGGGGGCGCGGCCGGATCCAGGTCCCGACGCGGGCCCACCACCCGGTGGCGCTCGGCTCGGCGCTGCCGAAGGACGGCCGCACCGGCCAGAACACCCACCGGCCGCAGATCACCAGCAGCGCCGGCAGCAGCGTCATGAGCACGACCAGGGTGACGGCGACGCCGATCGCGGCCACCGGCCCGAGGCCCGCGGTCGAGTTCATCTCCGCGGCGACCAGGCACAGCATGCCGAGGACCACCGTGCCGGCGCTGGCCACCACGGCCGGCCCGGCCCGGTGCACGGCCTCGGTCATGGCCTCGTGCCGGTCGGTGTGCAGCCGCAGCTCCTCCCGGTACCGGGCGACCAGCAGGAGGGCGTAGTCGGTCCCCGCGCCGACGACCAGGACGGTGAGGATGCTCGCGCTCTGGGCGTTGACCGTCAGGTCCGCGTGACGGGCCAGCAGGTAGACGACGGCCTGGGCGCAGACCAGCGCGATGACCGCCGAGAAGATCGGCAGGACCCACAGGACGGGGCTGCGGTAGGTCAGCAGCAGGATGACGATGACGACGCCGAGCGCGGCGAACAGCAGCGTGCCGTCGATCCCCGCGAAGGCCTCGGACGAGTCGGCGGCGTTGCCCGCCGGTCCGGTCACCCAGGTCCCGAGCCCGTCGGGTGACTGTGACGCCTCGGCGCGGATGTCGTCGACGACCGGGGCGATGGCCTCCCACCCGTCCGGCCCGACGTCCAGGGGGACGACGAGCTGCACGGCCTGGCCGTCCTCGGCCGGTATCGGCCCCAGCACGCTGCCGGAGAGCGCGTCGAGCTCCCCGAAGGCGCGCACGTCCTCCTGCACGGCCGCGAGGTCCTCCGCGGTGAGACCGGACGTCCGCTCGTAGACGACCACGGCCGGGATGAGGTCGGGGTTCGCGCCGAGCTCCCCCTGGAGCTCGAGCACCCGGGTGGACTCCGCGTCCTGCGGCAGCCAGGCGGCGATGTCGTTCTCCTGCTCCCCGGTGAGCCCGCCGGCGAGGGGAGCGGCCGCGGCGGCCAGCGCCACCCAGACGACGAGGACGACCCACTTCAGGCGCGGGGAACTGACGCGGGACGCGTAGGACCTGCCCATGACCGGGCCCTCCGGGTGCACCGGGCCGGCGGACCCGGACGGGGACTGTCGGGCCGGACGCTAGTGACGGGCCCGGCGGCCCGTCAGCGACGTTGGTCCCCGGTGATGGCACCGGGCGGCCCTACCGGGCGCGTGCCTCGCACCGGTGACCGGCCTTGCGCCCGCCGTGGTCGCCGCTGGTCCGGGTACGTGCGGCCCCGGACGCGCTGCGGCGCCGGCAGCGGGGGAGGACAGTCGCTCCTGTGACGGAGCCGGAGCAGACCCCCGACGTCGAGCAGCGGCTGGCGAGCGGGATCGATCCCGAGCGGCACCGCGCGCCGTCCGAGGGCGTGCCGCAGGACCTGTCCGACGACGACGCGGAGGACGCCCCGCCCCCGTGACCGACCCCGGTGAACGGGTGTGGCCCGGGACTCACCGGACCCCCGTGCAGGACCCGATCCGGGGCGTGTATGGTTCTTCCTGCACCGAGCGAGAACGGACCGGGCCGGAAGGCCTGGGAAACCGCCGGGAGGGCCCGTGGGGCCGGACCGTTGCGGAGCCGGTGTTACAGTGGGGACACCGCCTCGAACGAAGGCCTGGAAA
>NZ_JBJGZD010000036.1:0-37668 GCF_054050335.1 Geodermatophilus sp. SYSU D00698 | reverse complement strand
GGTCAGCTGCTGACCGGGCCCGTGGCCGTCCGACGTCCGGATCCGGTCCCGTGCCCGCTCGTGCTCTGCCCCCGATGCGGACCAGTGCACGAGTCGCCGGGAGAGGCCCCACCTGGTGGAGCGCCTCGGTCAGCAGCTGACGGGCGTGGCGGGGGCGGCCGTCGTGGAGGGCGCCGCGGGCGTCCCGGGGGCCGGCGCGGCGGCCACGGCCGGGGCGGGGGCCGGGGGCACCTGGACCGGGACGACGCCGGTGTAGCCCGGGCCGAGGACCAGCTGGACGGTGTCGCCGATGGCGTCGCTGGGCTGCAGGACGGCGCCGGGGACGGCGGCGGCGACGGTGCGCGCCTGCTCGACCACCCCGGGGCCGTGCCGGACGACGGTCTGGTTGACCGTGCCGCGCTCGTTGCCGACCTGGCCCACGGCGAAGCCCTGCTGGCGCAGCAGGTCGCCCACGGTCGAGGCCAGCCCGGAGGTGGCGGTCCCGTTGAGGACGTCGACGGTGACAGCGGCCGGCGCCACGGTGAGCGGCTGGGCGGCCGGGCTGGCGGGCGCCTGCTCGGGCGCGGTGGCCGGGTCGGCGGCCGGGGTCTCCGCCGCGGCCGGGTCCGCCGGGGCGGTGGCCGCCGCGGCGACCGGGGTGGCCAGCTCGGCGGGCACGGTGCTGTCCTCGATGACGTCGTCGAACAGCGAGCGGGTGGCGGCGCCGTCGAGCAGCACGTAGGCCTGGTCGCTGCCGGCCGGCACGTAGCCGACCTGCGCCACCGGCAGGCTCGCCCGCTGGACCGCGTCGCCCTCGAGGTCGCCCAGCGCCGAGGCCAGCGTGCGGAGGTCTCCGAGCGTCGTCTGCTCGTCGACGGTGAGCGCGCCGGCGGACCGCGTGAGGAACCGGGTGAGGTCGTAGGTGTTGGCCAGCGTCCCGACGGTCATCGCCGAGCGCAGCGTGGCCGACAGCAGCAGCTGCGTGCGCTCGGCCGCGGCGACCCCCGTGACGTCGGAGCCGGCGTCGCCGGGCGCCAGGTAGCGGCCGACCTGCGCCCCGGTCAGCTCCGACGTGCCGGCCGGCAGCGGGGCGGCCGAGGCGGCGTCGGCGGGACCGGCGGTGGGCAGGCAGACGCTGACCCCGCCGACGGCGTCGACCATCGCCGGGAGGCGGCCGAGGTCGACGGCGAGGTAGTGGTCGACGCGCAGGCCGGACAGCTGCTGCACCGCGCGGACCATGCACGAGGGCCCGCCGGCCAGCAGCGACGCGGCGAACGCCTCGGAGACGGGCTCGCGGGCGGCGCCGTCGTCGGTCCGGCAGGCGGGGGTGTCGACCCACGCCGTCGGCGGGACGCTGACCAGGACGGCGCGCTGCTCGTCCGCGGCGACGTGCACCAGCAGCGTGGTGACCGAGGCCGGCCCGTCGGTGCCGGGGAGGTCGGTGCCGACGACGAGGTAGGTGGTCGACCCGTCCTGCAGCTGCGGGGCGATGACCTCCGGCCCCTCGGGGGCGAGGGCGGCGACGCGGGCGATGCTGCGGTCGACGTAGGCGTACAGGCCCGCGTGGTAGCCGACCACGAGGCCGAACAGCACGCCGAGGGCCACGGCGGCGCGGACCAGCCGGCGGCGGCCGGGGCTGCGCGGCGGGCGGGGGGCCGCGGGCCGCCGGGTGCTGCCGGCGCCGGACATCGCCGGCCCGTCGAGGCCGGGGATCGGCGGGTGCGCGGGGCGGCCGGGCAGCGGCGGGACCGGGCGGGAGTACTGGACGCCCGCCGCCGGCGTGCCGGGCAGCGGCGGCACGGGCGTCGACCAGTGGGTCCCCGCGGGCGGCGTCCCCGGCAGCGGCGGGACGGGGCGGGAGTGCTGCACGCCGGCCGGCGGCGTCACCGAGGCGGGGCGCTGGACGCCCTTCGGCGGGGTGCCGGGCAGCGGCGGGACCGGGCGGGAGTACTGGACACTGGCCGGCGCGGCGGGGACCGGCGGCAACCCGCGGCGGGGTTCCTCGGGCGCGGCGGCCGGCGGCGCGGCTGCGGTGCCGGGCACGGGCGGCTTCGGCCCGCGGTGCGAGGGCAGTGACTCGCCGGGCTCCAGCGGGATAGGCACCTCACCGGTGCGGCGCGCGGCGCGGCGGCCGGTGGCGCCGCCCTGGCGGGCGAGCAACTGCTCGACGGTCACCGGACCGGGCGCGTCACCGCCCACGGCCCGGTCGTCCCCCCGCTCGTCCCGCACCGCTGTCGATCCCATCGTCGTGGTCCGCGCCGTCGCTCACCGCACACGCGGCAGCACTCAACGATACGGGCGGAAGGCCGCCTCGACCGGTTGCACGCGGCGTGACCCGCCGGGCGGGTCGCGTATCCGCAGGCCACGACCGAGGGAGGGCGGTCGCGGACGGGCGGGGTCCGGCGCGCGGACGTAGCGTCGGCGCGTGCGGCTGCCCTCGATCCCCGGTCCCTCCGACGTCTTCTCCGCCGTCGAGAGCCTGCGCGACGGCGTCGCCGACGCGCTCGCCCTGGTGCCCCGGGTGGCCGCGGCGATCGGGCGGCTCGAGGGGCTGCTGGACCGCGTCGACGCCGTCGTGGACCGTGCGGAGGGCCTGGTCGACCGGGTCGACGGCGCGGTGACCGCCCTCGACGCGACGCGGCAGCGCGCCGACGAGCTGGTCGCCGGCGCCGGGTCGACGCTGCGGGCCGCCGACGCCGCGATCGCCGCGGTCGGCGGGACGCAGCAGAAGGCCGACGCCGCCATCGGCGCCGTCGAGGGCACCCAGCGCCGCGCCGACGCCGCCATCGGCGCCGTCGAGCAGACCCAGTCCCGCGCCGACGCCGCCATCGGCGCCGTCGAGCAGACCCAGTCCCGCGCCGACGCCGCCATCGGCGCCGTCGAGCAGACCCAGTCCCGCGCCGACGCCGCCATCGGCGCCGTCGAGGGCACCCAGTCCCGCGCGGACCGTGCGATCGAGGCGGTCGAGGGCACCCAGCAGAAGGCCGACGCGGCCATCGCGGCGGTGGGCACCACCATCGAGCGGGCGCAGGACGCCGTCGGGCGGGCCGAGAGCGCGGTCGACGGCGCCGAGGGCACGCTCGGGCGGGCGGACGGCACGGTCACCGCCGCCGAGGGACTGGTCGGGCGGATCGACCCCCTGCTGGCCGGCTACGAGGAGCCCCTGACGCGGCTGGCGCCGTCGGTGCGGCGACTGGCCGAGACGCTCGACCCGCACGAGGTGGAGGCGCTGGTGCGCCTGGTCGACCGGCTGCCGGACGTGGTCTCGCACCTCGACGAGACGATGCTGCCGGTGCTGGAGTCGCTGGGCGACGTCGGCACCGACGTGCACGACCTCGTCGACACGATGCAGGACATCCGCGAGGTGGTGAAGGGCTTCCCGGGGTCCAGGCTGTTCCGCCGGCGCGGCCGCGACGAGATCGCCGAGGACGAGAACGGCGAGGGGGCCCAGGAGCGCACCGGCTCCTGAGCCCCCTCGGGTCCCGCTCGTCCCGCCGGTCAGGTCTCGGTCGGGTACCCCAGCGCGCGGGCGACGTCGCCGATCCGCTCGTACGTCTCGCCCTCGGGCAGCCGGCGCAGCTCGTCCACCACGGCGTCGGTCGCCCGGTGGTCGAGCGCGGCCTCGACCAGCCCCGGCCCGTCGTTCGGGAAGTCGGCCCGCACCAGCCAGCGCGCCAGCTCCGCGCGGGCGACCACGGCGTCCTCGGTCATCCCGACGGGGACGCCGCCGACGAGGGTGCCCGCGGGGTTTGCGGCGATGTCCGGCTCGCCCTCGGCGACCGGCTCGACCTCCCGGAACTCCTCGGCCCGGGTGGCCCGCTCGGCCTTCAGCATCCCCTGGATCTCGTGCTCCAGCTGCTCGTCGAGCCGCGGGTTGTGCTTGTTGCTGCGCGACGACACACCAGCGAACCCGTCGTCCATCTCGCTCACGATCGCCTCCTTGTCCCTGTGACTACTTCTCGTCGAGCGCGGAGGGCTTGTGCACCGCCGTCTTGCCGCTCTTGTCGCTCTCGACCTCGTACTGGGGGTCGTCCGAGCTGGCCTTGACCTTCCGGCCCCCGGCCTCCGTCTCCTCCGTGATCTTCCGGGTGACGGTCCCCTCGGCCTTGCTGCCGTGGCTGTTCCAGGTGACGTGGTCACCCTTCTCGAACTCGTCGGCCATCTCGGACCTCCGTGTCGTCGGGTCGTCCCTCCCCCGTGCCCGGCGTCCGGAGCGCACACACATCGGCACCCGGAGCGACGCAGATCACCCTCCGGAGAGCGGGCGTCACCCGCTCGTGCGGTGGCAGGACCGCCGTCCTCACGTAGCGTGTGCAGTGACGGGGACCGGACGGGCGAACCTCCTGCTGAGAGTCGAGCAGTGGTGACGCTCAGTGAGGTCGCCCGTCCTCGATCGCCGGCCCGGTCGACCCCATTCCCCCGGGGTCGGCCGGGTCGGCCCCGTTCCCCGCCCGGTCCCTACGCTCGCCGGCGTGACCGATCCCGCCAGCCCGCCCGCTCCCGCTGACGGGGACCACCTGCCGGGCAGCCCCCGCCCCGTCGACGTCCTCACCGTCGTCTCCGTCACCGACGTCACCCCGTCGGTGCGCCGGGTCGTCCTCTCGGGGACCCCGGCCGCCGTCGCCGCGGCCGGGCCCACGGTCAACCTGCTGGTGCCCCGCGTGGGGGATCCGGAGCCGCGGTGGCCGGCGGTCGCCCGGGACGGCCGGGTCGTGTGGCCGGCCGGGCCGCACGGCGTCAGCCTGCGCAGCTACACCGCCCGCCGCCAGGACCCCGGCCGCGGCGAGGTCGACGTCGACTTCGTGCTGCACGGCGACGGCCCGGCCGCCGCCTGGGCCGGCGCGGCGGCCCCGGGCGCCCTGCTCGGCGTGGCCGGCAGCGGCCCGCTGGGCGACCGGCCGGCCGGCACGCTGCTCCTCGCCGGCGACGAGACGGCGCTGCCGGCCATCAGCCGCATCCTGGCCGCGGCCGGACCGGACACCGTCGGGACGGCGCTGCTCGAGGTCGCCGGGCCGGAGGAGGAGCAGCAGCTCGCCGCGCCGGCCGGCGTCGAGGTGCGCTGGCTGCACCGCGGCGGCACGCCGCCCGGCGAGAGCACCCTGCTCGCCGACGCCGTGGCCGCGACGGAGCGCCCGGCCGGCGACGACGTCTTCGCGTGGGTGGCCGCCGAGTCGGCCGCCGTCCGGGCGGTGCGGGCCGACCTGCGCGGCCGCTGGGGGCTCGCCCGCGCCCAGCACCACGCCATCGGCTACTGGCGGCGCGGCCGCGCGATGGCGCCCGCCGGCCAGGAGGGCCCCCCTCAGGGAACTCACAGGTAGCGTCCAGGGGGACTGCAGTTCCGCGGCAGAGCCTCGGGGCATGACGACAGCAGCCAGGCGTCCGACGGGAGTTGTCGTGACGGGAGCCCGCACCGCTCGGCCCGCCGCCCCGGAGGCGCGCCTCCTGGTGGTCGACGACGAGCCCAACATCCGCGAGCTGCTCTCGGCCAGCCTGCGCTACGCCGGGTTCGAGGTGGCGACGGCCTCCGACGGCCAGCAGGCGCTGGCGCTGGCCTCGACGTTCCGGCCCGACCTGCTGGTCCTCGACGTCATGATGCCGGGCCTGGACGGCTTCGGCGTCGTCCGCCGGCTGCGGGAGAGCGGTCGGCACACCCCGGTGCTGTTCCTCACCGCGCGGGACGCGGCCGAGGACAAGGTCTCCGGGCTGACCCTCGGCGGCGACGACTACGTGACCAAGCCGTTCAGCCTCGACGAGGTGCTCGCCCGCATCCGGGCGGTCCTGCGCCGCAGCGCCGGCCAGCAGCGCGCCGTCGAGACCAGCCGGCTCACCTTCGCCGACATCGAGCTCGACGAGGAGTCGCACGAGGTGGTGAAGGCCGGCCAGGTGGTGAACCTGTCCCCCACCGAGTTCAAGCTGCTGCGCTACCTCATGGCCAACGCCGGGCGGGTGCTGTCGAAGGCGCAGATCCTGGACCACGTGTGGAACTACGACTTCAACGGCGAGGCCAACGTCGTCGAGTCCTACATCTCCTACCTGCGGCGCAAGGTGGACACCACCGAGCCGCGCCTGCTGCACACCATCCGCGGGGTGGGCTACACCCTGCGCCTGCCCCGCGGCGCGTGAGCACTCCCCCCGGTCCTCCTCCCGGAGCGGCGCTCCGCAGCGGTCCCCGACTCCCGCGGGTGCCGCTGCGGATCACGCTCGTCGCGATGCTGCTGGTCCTGGTGACCCTCGCGCTGGTCGCCACCGGGGTGACGGCGACGTCGCTGCTCAAGCGCTACCTGGTCGCCCAGCTGGACCAGCAGCTGGAGAGCACGCTGCGGGAGACGGCCGGCTCCCAGGACTACCTCACCGACTGCCTGTTCGGCAGCCGCCAGCGCTACCTGGCCCCCGACACCTACGTGGCCTGCCTGATCCCCGGGGACGAGGAGCCGGTGGTCCTCTCCGGCCCCGACGACGAGGACGCGCTGCCCGCCCTCGACGCCGACGACGTCGCCGCCATTGCGGCCCGCGCCGCGGCCCCCGGCGGCCCGCCCCAGGACGGCGGGCCCGGCCGGTGGCTCGCGCAGACGGTGGCCTCCGGCGACGGCGACACGTCCTGGCGGGTCACGGCCGCGGAGCTGCGCGGCGGGCTGGTCCTCGTCGTCGGCGGGGACCTCGACCGCGACGACCGGGTGATCGCGCGGCTGGTGGCCATCGAGATCGTCGTCGGCCTGGTGGTGCTGGTCGCCCTGGGCGTGACCGGGTACTGGCTGGTGCGCAGCAGCCTGCGCCCGCTGGCGGAGGTGGAGCGCACCGCGCAGGCCATCGCCGCCGGCGACCTGACGCAGCGGGTCGCGCCGGGTGACGGCCGCACCGAGGTCGGCCGGCTGTCCCAGGCGCTCAACGGCATGCTCGCCCGGATCGAGGACGCGTTCCGCGCCCAGCAGGCCTCGGAGGAGCAGGCCCGGGCGTCCGAGGAGCGGATGCGCCGGTTCGTCGCCGACGCCAGCCACGAGCTGCGGACCCCGCTGACCTCCATCCGCGGCTTCGCCGAGCTCTACCGCCAGGGCGCCGTCGCCAGCCCGGAGGAGACCGACCGGCTGATGCAGCGCATCGAGAGCGAGGGCGGCCGGATGGGCGTGCTGGTCGAGGACCTGCTGCAGCTGGCGCGGCTGGACCTGCAGCGGCCGCTGTCCATCGCGCCGGTCGACCTGGCCGAGGTCGCCGGTGACGCCGTGCACGACGCGCGGGTGCTGCAGCCGGACCGGCCGGTCAGCCTGCACCTGGACGACTCGCTCACCGAGGTGCCGGTGGTCCTCGGCGACGAGGCGCGGCTGCGCCAGGTGGTGGGCAACCTGGTGACCAACGCGCTGGTGCACACGCCGGAGACCGCCCGGGTGACCGTCTCGATCGGCGAGGACACCAGCGGCGGCGAGGACGTGGTGGTGCTGCGGGTGGCCGACGAGGGCCCGGGCATGGCGCCCGAGGACGCCGCCCGGGTGTTCGAGCGCTTCTACCGGGCCGACGCCTCGCGCAGCCGCGCCGCCGGTGGCACCGGGCTGGGCCTGTCGATCGTGGCGTCGCTGGTGGCCGCGCACGACGGGGAGGTCTCCCTGGACACCGCGCCCGGCCGCGGCGCGGTCTTCACCGTCCGGCTGCCCCGCTCGGGCCCCGGGCTGCCCGGCGTCCCGGGCGGCGCTCCCGGGGCGGCACCCGGGCCCGCGCCCGCCGGTCCCCCCGGGCAGCCGGCCGGGCCCGCGGGGCTACCGTCCGCGGGTGAGCACTGACAGCGGAGGAGCCCCCTACGACGCGGCGCTGATGAGCGCGGTCGCCGACCTGGGCGACGCCCTGCGCGGCCTGGTCGACGCCTCGGTGCGCACCGCCGTCCCCGCCGCGGACCTGCAGGAGGTCGCCGCGGCGGTGCGGACGGCCACCGGCCGGCTCGCCGCCGCCGTCCGACCGCCGGGGCAGCTGCCGCCGCTGGACGACCCGGTGCGGTTCCGGCGCGTGTACAACCCGGTGGCCGGGGTCGGCAGCGCCCTCGCCCCGCCGCTGCGGCTGCGCGAGGAGCCCGGCGGCGTCGTCGGCGAGGTGTGCTTCGGCCTCGCCTACGAGGGACCGCCCGGCTTCCTGCACGGCGGGATGAGCGGCCTGGTGATGGACCAGGTGCTGGGTGCGGCCACGATCCGCGCGGGCCTGTGGGGCATGACCGCCCGGCTCGAGCTGGACTACCGGCGGCCCGTGCCGCTGGACACCCCGGTCGTCTGCCGCGGCCGGGTGACCGAGGCCGGCGGCCGCAAGTCGGTCGTCACCGGCACCATCGCGCTCGCCGAGGCGCCGGACCGGCCGCTGGTCGAGGCGCGGGCGGTGTTCGTGCTGCCGCGGGAGGACCTGCGCGCCGAGTACTTCGCGCGGGTCACCGACGCCTCCGGCCGGCATGCCCCGCCCTCGCGTCCCACCGACGCCACGGCCCCGGGAGCCGGGGAGTGAGGGACGTCGAGGTCGCCGCGGCCGCCGCGCGGGCGGCCGCGGACGTGCTGACCGGCCTGCGCTCCGGCGGGCTGACCGGCCGCGCCCTCGGCGACGCCGGCGACGCCGCGGCCCAGGAGGCGATCACCGCCGTCCTCGCCGCCGAGCGCCCCGACGACGTCGTCTTCAGCGAGGAGGCGGCCGACGACCGCAGCCGGCTGGAGGCCGGCCGGGTGTGGATCGTCGACCCGCTCGACGGCACCCGCGAGTACGGCGAGACGGAGCGGTCCGACTTCGCCGTCCACGTGGCGCTGTGGGTGCGCGGCACGCTGAGCGCCGGCGCGGTCGCGCTGCCCGCCGTCGGGGAGGTGCTGGTCACCGACCCGGCGCCGGCCCTGCCGCCGCCGGTGGCCCGCCCGCCGCGGATCGCGGTGAGCCGGACCCGGCCGCCGGCGCAGGCCGACGCGGCCGCGGCGGCGGTCGGCGGGGAGCTCGTGCCGCTGGGCTCGGCCGGGTTCAAGGTGACCGCGGTGGTCCGCGGCGAGGTCGACGCCTACGTGCACGCCGGCGGGATGTACCAGTGGGACTCGGCGGCGCCGGTCGCCGTCGCGCTGGCCGCGGGGCTGACCGCGGTCCGGCTGGACGGGTCGCCGCTGCGCTACAACGAGCCCGACCCCTCGCTGCCCGACCTGCTGGTGTGCCGCCCCGAGCTGGCCGCGGACCTCCTGGCCGCCGTGCGCTGAGCGCCGGCCGAGGGGCCGGGCCGGGGGGCTCGACCCCGTGACGGACACTGGTGGGGTGACGACCCCCGACTACCGGCTCACGCAGCTGGAGACGCTCGAGGCCGAGTCGATCCACGTCATCCGGGAGGTGGCCGCCGAACTCGAGCGGCCGGTGCTGCTGTTCTCCGGCGGCAAGGACTCCATCGTCATGCTGGAGCTGGCCCGCAAGGCGTTCGCGCCGGCGCGGATCCCGTTCCCGGTCATGCACGTCGACACCGGCCTGAACTTCCCCGACGTCCTCGAGTTCCGGGACAAGCGGGTGGCCGAGCTGGGCGTGGAGCTCGTCGTCGCCTCGGTGCCCGACGCGATGGCCCGCGGCCTGGTCCGCGAGGAGCCCAACGGCTCGCGCAACCGGATCCAGACGCCGGTGCTGCTCGAGGCGGTGGAGGAGCACGGGTTCACCGCGCTGTTCGGCGGCGCGCGGCGCGACGAGGACAAGGCGCGGGCCAAGGAGCGGGTGTTCTCCTTCCGCGACGAGTTCGGCCAGTGGGACCCGAAGAACCAGCGGCCGGAGCTGTGGGACCTCTACAACGGGCGCATCCACCTGGGCGAGTCGATCCGGGTGTTCCCGCTGTCGAACTGGACCGAGCTCGACATCTGGCAGTACGTCGCCCGGGAGGGCATCGAGATCCCGCCGCTGTACCTGGCGCAGGAGCGCGAGGTGGTCGAGCGGCAGGGGATGCTCTACGCGGTCAACGAGTTCGTCCGCCCGCGCGAGGGCGAGCGGGTGTTCCGCGAGACGGTGCGCTACCGGACCGTCGGCGACGCCAACCTGACCGCGGCGGTGCGCTCGGAGGCGCGCACGGTGGAGGAGGTCATCGCCGAGGTGGCGGTGACCCGGATGACCGAGCGCGGCGCCACCCGCGGCGACGACAAGGTCAGCGACGCGGCGATGGAGGACCGGAAGAAGGAGGGCTACTTCTAGGAGGGCCTCGGTGCCCCCACGCCCCGGTCCGCCCGGCGCGGGCCCCTGCACCGGGGCCGTTCCGGCTAGTCACCGCGCTGTCGGCGGCCCCCTGCAGGGAGGCCGCGCGCTCGCGCGCGCCGCCGGCGCCGGTAGCGGAGCAGGGCGACGACGGTGACGGCGAGCAGCAGCAGCCCCGCCGGCCAGGCCACCGCCTCGGGCGCCGCGACCCCGAGCGCCTCGGCGACGACGTAGCCGAGCGCGTACCCCGCGACGACGACCAGCAGCACCGGGACGAGGAACACCAAGCCGCCCACGCACCGCTCCTCCCCGCGGGTGCCGGGTGGTCCCGCTCACACCAGCGTCCCCGATCGCGGGCCCCGGTGCGGCGGCTGGGACGATGGGGGTCATGTCCGAGCTGTCCGCGGTCGACGTCCACTCCCCCGCCGCCGAGCAGGCGGCCGAGATCGCGACGGCGCGCAAGGACATCCTCCGCATCGCCACCGCCGGCTCGGTCGACGACGGCAAGAGCACGCTCATCGGCCGGCTGCTCTACGACAGCAAGGCCGTGTTCGAGGACCAGTACGCCGCGATCGAGCGGGCCAGCAAGGGCGACTACGTCGACCTGGCGCTGCTCACCGACGGCCTGCGGGCCGAGCGCGAGCAGGGCATCACCATCGACGTCGCCTACCGGTACTTCAGCACCCCGCGGCGGACGTTCATCCTGGCCGACACCCCCGGCCACGTGCAGTACACGCGGAACATGGTCACCGGCGCCTCGACGGCGGACCTGGCGATCGTGCTGGTCGACGCGCGCAAGGGCCTGGTCGAGCAGAGCCGCCGGCACGCCTTCCTCGCCTCGCTGCTGCGGGTGCCGCACCTGGTCGTCGCGGTCAACAAGATGGACCTCGTCGACTGGTCCGAGGACGTCTACGAGCGCATCCGCGACGAGTTCAGCGCGTTCGCGACGAAGCTGTCGATCCACGACCTGACCGTCGTCCCGATCTCGGCGCTGCACGGGGACAACGTGGTGACCCGGTCGGACAACACGCCCTGGTACGGCGGGCCGTCACTGCTGCACCACCTCGAGCACGTGCACGTGGCCGGCGACCGCAACCTCGTCGACACCCGCTTCCCGGTGCAGTACGTGATCCGGCCGCAGTCCGACGCCCACCACGACTACCGCGGCTACGCCGGCACCGTGGCCAGCGGCGTGCTCCGCCCCGGCGACGAGGTGCAGGTGCTGCCCAGCGGCCTGACCACGACGGTCGCGGCCGTCGACGGCCCGCGCGGCCCGGTCGCCGAGGCCTTCCCGCCCATGGCGGTGACCGTGCGCCTGGCCGACGACGTCGACGTCTCCCGCGGCGACCTGATCTGCCGGCCGGGCAACGTGCCGCAGGTGACGCAGGACCTCGACGCGCTGGTGTGCTGGATGGCCGAGGAGCCGCTGCGGCCGCGGCAGCGGCTGGCGGTCAAGCACACGACCCGCTCGGTGCGCGCGGTGGTCAAGGAGCTCACCTACCGGCTCGACGTCAACACGCTGCACCGCGACCTCGAGGCCACGGAGCTCGGCCTCAACGACATCGGCCGGGTCAAGCTGCGCACCACGCAGCCGCTGTTCGTCGACGACTACAACAGCAACCGGGTCACCGGCCGGTTCATCCTGGTCGACGAGGCCACCAACGCCACCGTCGGCGCCGGGATGCTCCCCCCGCACCGCTGACGAAGGGCCCTCACCCCAGCCGCACCGGGAGGACCTCGAAGCCCCGCAGCGTCCGCAGGTCGCGGCGGACCGGGCGGCCGGCCACCCGCAGCCGCGGGAACCGCTCGGTGAGCGTCCGCAGCCCGACGACGCCCTCCAGCCGGGCAAGACCCGCGCCCAGGCAGTAGTGGACGCCGCCGGAGAACGCCAGGTGCTCGCGGGCGTTCGGCCGGGTGACGTCGAAGCAGGCGGGGTCGGTGAACACCGCCGGGTCCCGGTTGGCCGCGCCCAGCAGCAGGGTCACGCGCGCGCCGGCCGGCAGCGGCACGCCGGCGACCTCGGTGTCGCGGGTGGTGCTGCGGCCGGTGAGCTGCACCGGGCTGTCGTGGCGGAGCACCTCCTCCACCGCGCCGTCCCAGCCCGCCGGGTCCTCCCGCAGGGCGTCCCACTGCTCGCGGTGGGCGTCGAGCAGCACGACGGCGTTGCCGAGCAGGTTGACCGTGGTCTCGAACCCGGCGCCGAGCAGCAGCATCACCGTGGCGTGCAGCTCGCGCTCGGTGAGCGCCTCGTCGCCGGGGAGGGTGACCAGCCGGCTGACCAGGTCCTCGCCCGGGTCGGCCCGCAGCCGCGCGAAGTGCCCGCGGAGGAAGGCGTGCATGGCGCGCAGCGCGCGCTCCGCTGCCAGGTAGCGGCGCGGCGGCAGGCCGGGGTCGAGGGTGGCGGCCGCGGCGGCGCCCCAGCGCAGGAAGTCCTCGCGGCGGCCGGCGGGGACGGCGAGCAGGTCGGCGATGACCAGCACCGGCAGCTGCGCGGCGTAGGTGCCGACGAGATCCACGACGTCGTCGCGGCCGGCCAGCCGGTCCAGCAGCGCCTCGGCGGTGCGCCGCACCATCGGCTCGGAGGCCAGCGTGGCGCGCGGGGTGAAGGCGCGGCTGACCAGCCGGCGCAGGCGGGTGTGGTCGGGCGGGTCGGTGACCAGCATGGACGGCGGCTCGGCCACGCCGGTGGCGTCGAGCTCGTCACCGAAGCGCAGCGCCCACCGGACGAGGGCCGGCGCCCGGGACCGGTCCCAGCCCACGCCGGCGGCGTCCGAGCGCAGCACCGCGGTGGCGACGGCGTGCGAGGCGGTGACCGGGCCCAGCGCGCTGCCGGACAGCGGGCCGCGGGCGCGCAGCTGCTCGTAGAGGCCGAAGGGGTCCTCGCGGGCCGCCGGGTCGCGCAGCAGCCGGCCGACCGGGTCGCCCCGGCGGGCGGCGCGCGCGAGGTACAGGGCCGGGAGGCCGTGGCCCAGCGCGTAGCGGGTGGCCGTGCGGGCCGGGCGCAGCAGGCGCGCCGTGGCGGACGGGGTCGCGGGGTCGGCAGCGGTCCGGTCCGGCCGCGGGGACGTCGTCGTCACAGCACCTCCCGCCCGGCGGGCGCCGGGCGGGAGGCAGTGTGTCAGCTCAGGACTCGGTGTCCGGGGGCGCGGGCGCCTGGCTGGCGTCGCCGTCCCAGTCCTTGCCGGCCTTGTAGGCGTGCCCCGAGGCGCTGTCGGTCTGGTCGGCGACGGTCTGCACCATCTCCTCGTCGGACAGGCCCTCGCCCGCGGCCTCGGTGTGGCTGGTGGGCTCGCTCATCCCATCTCCTCCGTCGAACGGCTTCGGTCCCTCCAGCCCTCCCCGGCGGCCCCCGTGGTCAAACTCCGGCCCCGCTCACGCGCCGAGGACGAACCAGACGCGCTTGCCGCCGTCGACGTCCTCGACGCCCCAGGAGTCGGCGATGGCGTCGACGATCTGCATCCCGCGGCCGCGGGGCTGGTCGCCGCGCAGCTCGCCGACCACGGGGCGCACGCCCGAGCCGTCGGACACCGCGATGCGCAGCCACCCGTCGGAGTACTCGAGCTCCAGGGACAGCACGCTCTCGCCCCCGACGTGGTCGACGACGTTGGCCACCAACTCGGTGACCAGGAGGGCGACGTCGTCGGCGTCCTGGGGCGCCTGCCAGGCGCGCAGCGTCTCACGGGCCACGTGCCGGGCGACGGGGACGCTGCGGGGTGCCGGGGGCAGGTCCACCCGTGCGGTGAGTGCCGACATCTCGCTCCCTGGTGACCGGCCCCCAGGGGGGCTCAGTCGGTTGTGCGGCATCGAGTCGGGGACCACCGTCCCAGCGTCGCCATCGTTCCGCAACCCCCGTTGCACGCATGTCGTCGTTGCACGTCACACCTGTTGCACGCAATGGCCGTTCAGTACGATCGTGCACGACCGATCGCGGGCGCGGGCCCGCCGGTGACGTCAGGAGGCCCCGTGACCACAGGACCGTCGGTGACCGCCCCGCCGGAAGCCGGGGACGACGCGGTCGCGGCCCTCGAGCAGCTGGTGCGCGAGATCGACCGGTGCGCGGCCGAGCTGCAGGACGCCCGGACCCGCGCCGAGCAGCTGCTCTCCCAGCGCCGCTCGGGGGACAGCTGGCTCGACATCGTCACCGAGGAGTCCCGCCCGCTGGTCGTCGAGCGGATCACCACCGTCCTCGGTGCCCTGGCCGGTGCCGGGTCGACGTGGCGCCGCGCCCAGGCCCGCGCCCTGCAGGCCGAGCACGTGAGCATCAACCGGATCGCCGCGATGTTCGGTGTCACCCGCCAGCGCATCTCGGCCCTGCTCCGGGACCAGCCGGGCCCCGCCGGACGGGACGCCGGGACGGCCTAGGCGGTCAGGGCGTCGATGGCCTTGTAGACGCGCTGCTCGGAGATCGGCCGGGGCGTGCCGAGCTGCTGGGCGAACAGGCCCACGCGCAGCTCCTCGACCATCCACCGGATGCGGGCGACCGGGTCGTCGGGGGCGCCGGTGGGCGGCACCTCCCGGCGCAGCTGCTCGTACTCGGCGGTGACCGCGGCGACCTGGTCCGTCCAGAGGGTGTCGCGCACCGCGTTGGCCGGGAGCTTCTCCAGCCGCAGCGCCATGCCCTCGAGGTAGCGCACCAGGTCGGGCAGCCGCCGCCGGCCGGCGTCGGCCACGAACCCGCGGTGCAGCAGCCCGGTCATCTGGCGGCGCAGGTCGGCGACCGCCGCCTCGGGCACCCGGCGCCCGGGCGCCGCGCCGATCGCGACGGCGACCTCGCGAGCCTGGGTGAGCACCGCCTCGACCCGCCGCACGGCGTCCTGGGTGAGCGGCAGCAGCTGCTGCCGCGCCGTCGTCACGAGTGCGGCGAAGGCGGCCTCGTCGCGGGGTGGACCGCCGGCGGCCGCGAGCAGCTCGTCGGCCGCGGCGTCGACGCAGTCGTCGACCAGCGCGGGGATCTCGCCGTCGGGGTTGAACTGCAGGGCGAGCCGGCTCTTCGGGGAGAGACCCTTGACCACCTGCCGGGTGGGTGAGCCGGCCGCGAGCACGAGCAGCCGCCGGGCGCCGCGCCAGGTCAGCCGCGTGGCCTCGGCCTCGGTCGCCACCACCCGGACGCCGACCGTCGCCCCCTCGTCGACCAGTGCCGGGAACGCGGTGACCACGTGCCCGCCGCGGCGGACCTCGACGGTGCGCGGCAGCTCGCCGATCGTCCAGGCGGTCAGCCCCGTGCGCTCCAGGTCGGAGGCGGCGCGGGCCAGGCTCGCCCGGCCCGCGGGCGCCACCTCGCGGCGCAGCGCCTGCAGGTCCTTGCCGGTGGCCAGCGGCCGCTGCTCGTCGTCCAGCACGCGGAAGGTGGCGCGCAGGTGCGCGGGCACCTCGGCGGGGCGCCAGGCGTCCGGCGGGACGACGACGGCCGCGGCCCGGCGCAGCTCGCGCTCCAGGGCGGGCAGCAGCGGCTCGGTGGGGCTGATGTGCGGCAGCACCTCGCGGACCCGGTCGGGGATCGGCACCAGGGCCCGGCGCAGCTGCTTGGGCAGCGTCCGCAGCAGCGCCGTCACCAGCTCCTCGCGCAGGCCGGGGACGGTGAAGGCCAGCGACTCCCCCGACGTGCGCTCGGCGACGGTGTCGAGCACCGCGAGCGGGACGTCGACGGTGACGCCGTCCTCCGGCGCGCCGGGGGCGAAGGCGTAGGACAGCGGCAGGGTCAGCCCCTGCGTCAGCGGCACCTCGTCCGGGAAGTCCGCGGGGTCCACCTGCCCGGCCGCGGCCGCGTCGGTGAGCATCTCCGGCGTGAGGGTGAGCAGGTCCGGCGTCTCGCGGCGGGCCTGCTTCCACCACCGGTCGAAGTGCCGGGTGGAGACGACGTCGGCGGGGATGCGGGCGTCGTAGAGCTCGAACAGCGTCTCGTCGTCGACCCGGATGTCCCGGCGGCGGGCCCGCTCCTCCAGCTCGGCGACCCGCTCGATGGCGCGCTGGTTGTCGGCCCAGAAGCGGTGGTGCGTCGTCCACTCGCCCTGGACGAGGGCGTGCCGGATGAACAGCTCGCGGGAGACGACCGGGTCGATCGAGCCGTACTGCACCCGCCGGCCGACGACGAGCGGGATGCCGTGGAGGGTGGCCCGCTCGGTGGCGACGACGGAGCCGCGCCGCGCGTCCCACCGGGGCTCGGAGTACTCGCGCTTGACCAGGTGGCCGGCCAGCCGCTCGACGTCGTCCGGGTCGACGCGGGCCACGGTGCGGGCGAACAGCCGGCTGGTCTCCACCAGCTCGGCGGCCACGACCCAGCGCGGCGGCCTCTTCGCCAGGGGGGTGCCGGGGGCGATGACGAACCGGGCGCCGCGCGCGCCGAGGTACTCGCGCCCGCCGCGCCGCCGGTCGCCGTCCTTCCGTCGGGGGTCCTCCACCTGGAGGCCGACCTGCGACAGCAGGCCGGCGAGCAGCGCGGTGGTGATGCCGCGCTCGTCGGGCTCGGCGGCGAGCGAGCCGGGGGTCATCCCGAGGCGGCGGGCGGTGCCGCGCAGCTGGCCGTGCAGGTCCTGCCACTCCCGGATGCGCAGGTAGTGGAGGAACTCGCGCTTGACCGTGCGGCGGAACGCGCTGCCCGACAGCGCCTCCTGCTGCTCGGTCAGGTACCGCCAGAGGTTGAGCAGCGTGAGGAAGTCGGAGTGCTCGTCGGCGAACCGCGCGTGCATCTGGTCGGCCGCCTGCTGGTGCTCGGTGGGCCGCTCGCGGGGGTCCTGGACGGTCAGGCCCGCGGCGACGACGAGCACCTCCTCCAGCACGCCGCGCCGGTCGGCCTCGACGACCATCCGGCCCAGCCGGGGGTCGAGCGGGAGCTGGGCGAGCGCCCGCCCGGTCTCGGTGAGCCGGCCGGCGTCGTCCAGCGCGCCGAGCTCCTCGAGCAGCGCCCGGCCGTCGGCGACGGCGCGCCGGTCCGGCGGGTCGACGAACGGGAAGTCCTCGACGGCCCCGAGGTCGAGCGCGGCCATCTGCAGCAGCACCGAGGCGAGGCTGGTGCGGAGGATCTCCGGGTCGGTGTACTCCGGCCGGGCGTCGAAGTCGTCCTCGGTGTACAGCCGGATGGCGACGCCCTCGGCGACGCGGCCGCAGCGGCCCGAGCGCTGCCGCGCCGAGGCCTGGCTGATCGGCTCGATCGGCAGCCGCTGCACCTTGGTGCGCGCGCTGTACCGGGAGACGCGCGCGGTACCGGGGTCGACGACGTAGCGGATGCCGGGCACGGTCAGCGACGTCTCGGCGACGTTGGTGGCCAGCACGACCCGGCGGCCGGTGTGCGGCTGGAACACCCGGTGCTGGTCGGCGGCCGACAGCCGGGAGTAGAGCGGCAGCACCTCGACGCCGGGGAAGCGCTCGGCCAGGGCGTCGGCGCTGTCGCGGATCTCGCGCTCGCCGGCGAGGAAGACCAGGACGTCGCCCGGGCCCTCGTGCGCCAGCTCCTCGACGGCGTCGCCGATGGCGGTGACCTGGTCGCGGTCGGGGTCGGCGTCCGGGTCGTCGGGGTCGACGACGGGCCGGTAGCGGACCTCCACCGGGTACGTGCGGCCGCTGACCTCGACGACGGGCACCTCGGCGCCGTCGACGCTGAAGTGCTTGGCGATCCGGTCGACGTCGATGGTGGCCGAGGTGATGACGACCTTGAGGTCGGGCCGGCGCGGCAGCAGCTGGGCGAGGTAGCCCAGCAGGAAGTCGATGTTGAGGCTCCGCTCGTGCGCCTCGTCGACGATGATCGTGTCGTACTGGCGCAGCAGCCGGTCGTGCGCGATCTCGGCCAGCAGCACGCCGTCGGTCATGAGCTTGACCAGCGTGCCGTCGCCGACCTGGTCGGTGAAGCGCACCTTCCAGCCGACCGCCCCGCCCAGCGGCGTGCCGAGCTCCTCGGCGATGCGCTCGGCCACCGTGCGCGCGGCGATCCGTCGCGGTTGGGTGTGCCCGATCCGCCCGCGGACGCCGCGGCCGAGCTCGAGGGCGATCTTGGGCAGCTGGGTGGTCTTGCCCGAGCCGGTCTCGCCGGCGACGACGACCACCTGGTGCTCGCGCAGGGCGGCGGCGATGTCGTCGCGGCGGGCACTGACCGGCAGCTGCTCGGGATAGGTGACGGCCGGGACGGCGGCGCGCCGGCGGGCGATGCGCTCCTCGGCGGCGGCGACGTCGGCGGCGATCTTCCCCAGGGCCCGCTCGCGCGCGGCCTCGTCGCGGGTGCGGCGCAGGCCCTCGAGCCGGCGGCCGAGCCGGTGCTCGTCGTCGAGGGTCAGCGCGGCCAGCCGGGACCGGAGGTCCGCGAGGGTCGCGGTCACGGGCGTGCTCGACTCTCTTCCGGGT
The DNA here is from genome assembly GCF_054050335.1 of Geodermatophilus sp. SYSU D00698. NCBI lineage: Bacteria > Bacillati > Actinomycetota > Actinomycetes > Geodermatophilales > Geodermatophilaceae > Geodermatophilus > Geodermatophilus sp. SYSU D00698. The sequence continues at coordinate 19,200 of NZ_JBJGZD010000036.1, read as the reverse complement.
GCGGGGACGGGTGGCGACCGGGGCCACCGCCCCCAGGATCGCAGGTGCGGCCCGCGCCGCCGGAGGTCCGGGGCTGCTGGGCCAGGGGGTGCAACGCGCCGGCACGCCGGTTCCTTCCCGCGGGGAGGTGCAGCGACCGGCACGCGCGGGTACCGGAGCCGGACCGGGTGTCGCTCACGTCACGATGCATGTACGGTGCAACTGGTTGCGTGTAGCGCGCACACATTTGTACCGTGCATGCATCCACTCCTCCCGTCCTCCGGAGTCCGCCGTGCCCCCGTCCGCGTCCCGTGACGCCGGCCCCTCGGCCGCGCCGTCGGAGCAGCGCGCAGCGGAGGTCCGCCGGCTCTCCGAGCAGCTGCCGCGCTTCATGCGCCTGGTGCACGCGTTCAAGAGCCTCCCGTCCGCCGCCGACGGCCGCGAGCGCGCGGCGCTGGTGCTCCTCTTCCCGCTGGCCCGGCTCGGGCCACAGCGGCAGAGCGCGCTGGCCGAGCTGGTGCACGCGGACCCGTCGACGGTCAGCCGGCACGTGGCCTGGCTGGTCGAGCGCGACCTGGTGCGGCGCGTGGCCGACGAGACCGACGGCCGCGCCACGCGCCTCGTCGTCACCGACGCCGGCCGGGCCGCCGTCGAGCGGCTGGCCGAGGAGCGCGCCACCCAGCTCGCCGGGATGCTCACCGGCTGGTCCGACGCCGACCTCGCCACGCTCACCGGGCTCTTCGGCCGCCTGCTGGACGACCTGACGGCAGCGCTGCCGTCCGACCCCCGCTCCCCCTCCGCACTCCCCGTACCGAGAGAGAAGCCATGAGCCAGACCACCGCCCACCCCACGGGTGGGCGCAGCGGCGCCCGCGCCGCGGCGGCCGCACCGGACTCCTCCGGCGCCTTCACGCACCGCCAGATCCTCACGATCATCGTCGGCCTGATGGTCGCGATGTTCCTCGCGGCCCTCGACCAGACCGTCGTCGCGACCGCGATCCGCACCATCGCCGACGACCTGCAGGGCTACGACCTGCAGGCCTGGGCGACGACGGCGTTCCTCATCACCTCGACGATCGCCACGCCGCTGTACGGCAAGCTCTCCGACATCTACGGCCGGCGGCCGTTCTACCTGTTCGCCATCGCCGTGTTCGTCGTCGGCTCGATGCTCTGCGGCCTGGCGAACTCGATGTACGAGCTCGCCGCGTTCCGCGCCGTCCAGGGCATCGGCGCCGGTGGCCTGATGTCGCTGGCGCTGGCGATCATCGGCGACATCGTGCCGCCGCGGGAGCGCTCGCGGTACCAGGGCTACTTCATGGCCGTCTTCGGCACCTCGAGCGTGCTCGGCCCGGTCATCGGCGGGTTCTTCGCCGGTCAGGGCTCGCTGCTCGGCATCGACGGCTGGCGCTGGATCTTCTACGTCAACGTCCCGCTGGGCCTGGTCGCCTTCGCCGCCGTCTTCCGGGTGCTGCACCTGCCGCACGAGCGGCGGGAGCACCGCATCGACTGGCCCGGCGCGCTGGCGCTGGTGACCTTCCTGGTGCCGCTGCTGATCGTCGCCGAGCAGGGCCGCATCTGGGGCTGGGGCTCGACCCGCTCGGTGGCCTGCTACGTCGTCGGCGCCGTCGGCTTCGTGCTGTTCCTCCTCGCCGAGCGGGCCTACCGCGACGAGGCGCTGCTGCCCCTGCGGCTGTTCCGCAACCGCAGCTTCACCGTCGTCGGCGTCGGCAGCGTGGTGATGGGCGCGGGCATGTTCGGCGGCCTGCTGCTGCTCCCGCAGTACCTGCAGATCGTCCACGGCTCCAGCGCCACGGTCGCCGGCCTGCAGATGATCCCGCTGGTCGCCGGCATCATGACCGGCGCGATGAGCTCGGGCATCGCGATCTCGAGGACGGGCAGGTACAAGGTCTTCCCGCTGGTCGGCATCGTGTTCATGACCGTCGCGCTGCTGTCGATGTCGTTCGTCGTCGACGCCGACACCTCGGTGTGGACGCTGGTGCCGTTCATGGTCCTGCTGGGCCTGGGCCTGGGCTTCAACTTCCAGCCCACGATCCTCGCCGTGCAGAACGCCGTGTCCCCGCGGGAGATGGGCGTGGCCACCTCGTCGGTGACGTTCTTCCGGCAGATGGGCGGCACGATCGGCACCGCGGTCTTCCTGTCGGTGCTGTTCAGCCGGCTGCCGGTGGACATCGAGTCGGCCGTGACCTCGGCCGCGGCGTCCGACCCGCGCGTGGCCCAGGCGGTGCAGAGCGGTCAGCTGCAGGGCGGCGGCGACCTGTCGGACACCTCGTTCATCCAGACGCTGCCGTCGTTCCTCGCGGCGCCGTTCAAGACCGGGTTCTCGAACTCGATCGACCTGGTGTTCCTCATCGCCGCGTGCGTGGTGGCGCTCGGGTTCTTCGTGTTCCTGTTCCTGCCGCAGCTGGCGCTGAGCGACCAGTCCGGCATCCAGGCCCAGCAGGCCGCCCGCCAGACCGCCGGCGAGCCCACCGGGGACGACGCCGGCCGGCAGGTGGCCGAGGCCGCCGGTGCCGCGGCGCCGACGTCGACGGCTCCCCCGGTCGGGCGCCCCGGCGAGGCCGCGGCCGGCGGCCACCACCGCGGCTGACCGACGGCGAGAGGCCCCTCCCCGCGCCGCGCGGGGAGGGGCCTCCCGCCGTCTCCGGGCCGTCGACCACCGGACGCGTGCACGGCCGGCCGGCGTGCCGGCACGTGTGCCGTGCACGCACCGGTGATCGCCCCGGCAGGAGCGCCTCAGCCGTTCGGCAGGAAGACCGCCCGGACGCAGCCGTCCTCCTTGTCCTTGAACATGCGGTAGCCGCGCGGGGCGTCCTCCAGCGGCATCACGTGCGTGGCCAGGTGCTCGGTGGTGAGCTCGCCGCGGGCCATGTGCTCCAGGATCCGCGGCATGTAGCGCTGGCCGTGGACCTGCGCCCCGCAGCGTCAGGCCCTTGTTCATCGCCGCACCCAGCGGGAACTTGTCCACCGGCCCCGCGAAGACGCCGAGCACGAAGACGCTCCCGCCCTTGCGGCAGGCCATGATCGCCTCGCGGACGGCCGACGGCCGGTCGGTCTGCAGCCGCAGCTGCTGCTTGAGCTGGTCGTAGGCGCCCTGCACGCCGGTGCTGTGCGCCTCCATGCCGACGGCCTCGATGCAGACGTCGGGACCGCGGCCGCCGGTGCGCTCCCGCAGCTCCGCCATGACGTCGGTGGTGGAGTAGTCGACCACCTCGGCGCCCACGTGCCGCCGCACCTGCTCCAGCCGCTCGGGCAGCCGGTCGATCACAACCACCTGCTCGGCGCCGAGCAGCATCGCCGCGCGGGCGGCCATCTGCCCCACCCCGCCGGCACCCCAGACCGCCACCGTGTCGCCGGGCTTCGTCCCGGCCAGGTCCGCGCCCATCCACCCGGTGGAGACGGCGTCGGAGGCGAACAGCGCGCGGTCGTCGCCGACCCCCTCGGGCACGAGGAAGGTGCCGACGTCGGCGTAGGGCACCCGGACGTACTCGGCGTGCGATCCGGCGAAGCCGCCCATCGCGTGCGAGTAGCCGAAGCAGCCGCCCGGGCTCTGGCCCCACAACCCCTCGGTGATGCCGGGGTTCGGGTTGCCGTTGTCGCACAGGGAGTAGAGCTCCTGCCGGCAGTACCAGCAGTTGCCGCAGGCGATGAAGGAGTTGACGACGACGCGGTCGCCGACGCGGCGGTCGCGCACGCCCGGGCCGACCTCGACGACCTCGCCCATGAACTCGTGGCCGAGCACGTCGCCCACGCGCATCGCGGGGATGTAGCCGCCGAGCAGGTGCAGGTCCGAGCCGCACGTCGTCGTCCGGGTGACCCGCAGGACGACGTCGCGGTCGTTGAGGATCGTCGGGTCGGGGACGGTCTCCACCGAGACCTCGTTGACGCCGGTCCAGGTCGCGGCCCTCACAGCACGCCCTCCTCCGGCGCGGCCTGCGCGGCGCCCTCGAGCGCGGCGCCCTGCGGGGTGGCCGCGCGCCTCCCGTGCGGCTGGGGCTCCATCCGCAGCACCTCGCCGACCTCCAGCAGCGCCTTCGACTCGCGCAGCGCGGCGCGCAGCTCGCCCACCTCGTCCTCGGTGGGCGTGCCGCGGAAGCGTGCCGCCAGCTCGGTGCCGCGGTCGCCCGGCGCGGGCGTCGTGCGCACCTCGACGCGGTCGCCGAGCGCGGCCAGCGGCGCGGGCAGCGCGGCCGACACCTCCCCCGGCTCCCGCAGCACGGTGACCGCCCGCCACCGCCGGGCGGCGACCTCCGGGTCGTCGGTGGCGGAGGCCTGGCCGGCCCCGGGCACGCGCACGTGCTGCAACCGCCTCAGCAGCGTGGCGCCGGCCCCGCTCGCCAGGCCGGTGGCCCGGCCGATCAGCTGGTTCAGGTCCATGCGGCGCTCGCTACCCGGCCCGGCGTCCGGCCTATCGTGGGCCGGTCGGGCCGCGCGCCCGGCTCTCCCGCCGCCGTCGTCCGTGGAGGCCGTCGTGTCCTCGCTCATCCTGTCCCGCCGCGACCTGGAGTTCCTCCTGCACGAGTGGCTGGAGGTCGAGACGCTCACCAAGCGGCCCCGGTTCGCCGAGCACTCACGCGAGACGTTCGACGCGGTGATGGAGCTCGCCGAGCAGATCGCCACCGAGCACTTCGCGCCGCACAACCGGAAGGCCGACGAGAACGAGCCGCGGTTCGTCGACGGCAGGGTGGAGATGATCCCCGAGGTCGCGAAGGCGCTCGCGGTGTTCCGCGAGTCCGGGATCACGGCCGGGACCTTCGACGAGGAGTACGGCGGCATGCAGCTGCCGCAGACCGTCGGGCAGGCGGCGTTCGCCTGGTTCAAGGCCGCCAACGTCGGGACCTCGAGCTACCCGTTCCTGACCATGGGCAACGCCCGGCTGCTGCTCGCGCACGGCTCGCAGGAGCAGAAGGACCGCTTCGTCCGGCCGATGCTCGAGGGCCGCTGGTTCGGCACGATGGCGCTGTCCGAGCCGCAGGCCGGGTCCTCGCTGGCCGACATCACCACCCGCGCCGAGCCCCAGGACGACGGCACCTACCGGCTGACCGGCAACAAGATGTGGATCTCGGCCGGCGACCACGAGCTGACCGAGAACATCGTCCACCTGGTGCTGGCCAAGATCCCCGGCGGCCCGGCCGGCGTGAAGGGCATCTCGCTGTTCATCGTGCCCAAGGTGCTGGTGGAGGAGGACGGGTCGCTCGGCGAGCGCAACGACGTCGTCCTGGCCGGGCTCAACCACAAGATGGGCTACCGCGGGACGACGAACACGCTGCTCAACTTCGGCGAGGGCGTGCACACCCCGGGCGGCCGGGCCGGCGCCGTCGGGTACCTCGTCGGCGAGCCCCACAAGGGGCTCTCCTACATGTTCCACATGATGAACGAGGCGCGGATCGGCGTCGGGATGGGCGCGACCGTCCTCGGCTACACCGGTTACCTGCACGCGCTGGAGTACGCCCGCACCCGCACCCAGGGCCGCTCCGCGAGCAGCAAGGACCCGTCGTCGCCGATGGTCCGGCTGGTCGACCACCCCGACGTCCGCCGGATGCTGCTGGCCGCCAAGAGCTACGCGCAGGGCGGCCTGGCGCTGGGGCTGTACTGCGCCCGCCTGGTCGACGAGGAGAGGACCGGCGAGACCGAGGACGACCGCAGCCGCGCCCACCTGCTGCTCGACACCCTGACGCCGATCGCCAAGGCGTGGCCCTCGCAGTGGGGGCCGGTCGCCGACGACCTGGCCATCCAGGTGCACGGCGGTTACGGCTACACCCGCGACTACCCGGTCGAGCAGTTCTACCGGGACAACCGGCTCAACCCGATCCACGAGGGCACCAACGGCATCCAGGCCCTGGACCTGCTCGGCCGCAAGGTGACGATGCACGGCGGCGCCGGGCTGCGGCTGCTGGCCGAGACGATCGCGGCGACGACGGCGCGGGCGGCCGGGACGCCGTTCGCCGACCTGGCCGCGGACGTCGACGCCGCCGTCGCCCGGCTCGTCGCGGTGACCGGCACCCTGTGGGGCACCGGCGACCCGGCGCTGGCCCTGGCCAACGCCAGCGCCTACCTCGACGCGGCCGGGCACACCGTCGTCGGCTGGCTGTGGCTGGAGCAGGCGCTGGCCACGCGCGACGAGACCAGCGACTTCCACGAGGGCAAGCGCGCCGCGGCGCGGTACTTCCAGCACTGGGAGCTGCCGAGGGTGCACACCTGGCTGGACCTGCTGGAGTCCCTGGACCGGACGGTGCTCGACACCCCCGATGCCCACCTCTAGACGCACCACCCACCTCTGAACGCACTGCCCACCTCTGAACGCACTGCCCACCTCTGGACGCACTCGCGCCCCGCGGCTCCGGGAGGAGCGGCGGGGCGCGGGTCGTCCGGTGCGGCCCCCTCGTGGGGTCCCGCCGCGAGCTCGCGGGTCGCGGGGGGCGAGGGGGTCCTCCGACTAGGCCGCCCGGGCCATCCCCACCGCCTCGACGGTGGCACCGGCCTGGGCGGTCTCGCGGCGGGCGGCCGCCCGCTGCTCGCGCTCGTACCGTGCCGTGGTCGAGGTGCCCATCGCGATCACCAGGGCGGTCAGGACCAGGAACCCGACCAGGGTGACTGCAGGCCACAGAAGCATCTCGAACGTCCCCTTGCTCGTCTCGTGACGCCGGCCGGGCGGCGGGCCCGGCGGCTCGTCTCTGGGGACTGTGTCCCCAGCGAACCGCCCCCTCAATCGTCACTACGCACTGTTCACCTGACAGGCTGTGACCGACTTCACCCGTCGGGGCCGTCTCGGCCCGGTGCGCCCCCGGGTCCGGCGCGTGGTGTCATCGAGGCGTGTCCGCAGGTGCCGAGGTCTCCCCCTCCGGCACCGGGACCCCGCCCACCCGGACGCGGCCGGCGCTGCTCGTCCTGACCCTCTCACTCGGCGTCACGACCCTCTCGCTGCTGCAGAGCCTCGTGGTCCCGGTGCTCGGCCCGATCGGCGAGCAGCTCGGCGTCTCGCCGGCCGCGGCCGGCTGGGTGCTCACCGCCAACCTGCTGGCCGCCGCGGTCCTCACCCCGGTGCTCGGCCGGCTCGGCGACACCCGCGGCGAGCGGCCGGTCATCCTCGGCATCCTGGTCGCGGTCGCGCTCGGCACCCTGCTGGCGGTCGTCACCCGCTCGCTGCCGCTGCTGCTGGTGGCGCGGGTCCTGCAGGGCTCCTCCTACGGGCTGTTCCCGCTGTCGATCAGCGTGCTGCGCCGCGAGCTCCCGCCGGAGCGGCTGAGCGTGGCGATGTCGGTCGTCAGCAGCACCCTCGGCGTCGGCGGCGTCGTCGGCCTGGTCGCCGCGGGCCTGCTCACCGGCGACGGCGGGGACTACCACCGGCCGTTCTGGATCGGCCTGGGCGTCACGCTGCTGTCCCTGGTGCTCGGCGCCGTCCTGCTCCCCCGCCGCACCGCGACGGCGAGCGGGCGGGTCGACTGGCTCGGCGCCGTCGTCCTCGGCGTCGGGCTGGTGCTCCTGCTCCTGCCGGTGTCGCAGGGCAACACCTGGGGGTGGACCTCCCCGCCGACGCTCGGCTGCGCGGCCGGCGCGCTGGCCGTCCTCGCCGGCTGGGTGCTGCTGCAGCGCCGCCGCGCCCAGCCGCTGGTGCGCCCGGCGCTGCTCACCGACCCGCGGATGCTGGTGCCCAACCTCGCCGGCCTCACCACCGGCATCGGGCTGTTCGTCTCCTTCCTCGTCGTCATGCAGTACGTCCAGACGCCGCCCGAGGTGGCCGGCTACGGGTTCGGCGCGCCGGTGCTCGAGGCCGCCGTCGTCTACCTGCTGCCCGGCGGCGTGGTCGGCATCCTGCTGGCGCCGCTGGCCGGCAAGGTCGTCGACCGGATCGGGGCGCTGCCCACCCTGCTCACCGGGGCGGTCGCCGGCGTCACCGGGTTCGTCGTGTTCGCCCTGGGCCGGTCCGAGCCGGCGCTGGTCGTCGTCGCGGGGCTGCTGTCGCAGGCCTGGGTGACCGTCGCCTACGCGGCGCTGCCGACCCTCGTGGTGCAGGCGGTGCGGCGCGGCGAGACCGGCGTCGCCAACGCCGTCAACTCGATCGCCCGCTCGCTCGGGCAGGCGGTGGGCAGCACGCTCACCGTGGCACTGCTCGGCGCCACCCTCGACCCGGCCACCGGCCTGCCCCGGGCCTCCGGGTTCACCACGGTGGCCCTGCTCGGCGCCGGCGCGGCGGCCGCGGTGGCCCTGGTCAGCCTGGCCGGGATGGTGCAGGCCCGGCGCAGCGGGCCGCCGGACCCCGACGACCTCCACGACGTCGAGCGGGCGACCGCCGCCGCCGGCGAGTGGTCCCCCGTCTCCGGCATCCGCTGACACCCCGCGACGCGCCGGGATGATCACCGCGCGCATGGAAGCGTCCCGTCCGGGGAACCCACGGTCCGATCCACCCGCCCAGATCCGGAGGACGACCATGGCACGCCCGCACGGCTCCCGCGCCGCGAGCACCGACACGGCGAAGCCGGCACGCTTCTCCGGCAACACCGCCGGCGACCCCGCGCCGCACGACGACAAGGTCAACTCCACCCGCTTCGACAACGCGCCGCGCGGGACGGACACCACGCCGACCTTCTTCGGCACGGTCAAGCGGACCGTCAAGGAGTTCAGCGAGGACAACCTCACCGACTGGGCGGCGTCGCTGACCTACTACGGCGTCCTCGCGCTCTTCCCGGCGCTGATCGCGCTCACGTCGATCGTGGGCCTGCTGACGACCCCCCAGCAGCTCACCGACGCGCTGACCACCGTCGTCCCCGCCAGCGCCGCGAGCACGATGGGCCCGGTCATCGAGCAGGTCGCCGGCAACCAGAGCACCGCCGGCTTCGGTCTCGTCATCGGTCTCGCCCTCGCGATCTGGTCGGCGTCGGGCTACGTGGGCGCCTTCACCCGCGCGTCCAACGTCGTCTACGAGACGCCCGAGGGCCGCAAGATCTGGAAGCTCAAGCCGCTGCAGCTGCTGATCACCCTGATCGGCATCCTGTTCGCCGCCGTCATCGTGGCGATGCTGGTCCTCAGCGGTCCGGTCGTCGAGGCCGTCGGCTCGGCCATCGGCCTGGGCGACACCGCGCTCACCGTCTGGAACGTCGTCAAGTGGCCCGTGATCCTGGTGGTCCTGGCCCTGATGATCGCCGTCCTCTACTACTCCACGCCGAACGTCAAGCTGCGCGGCTTCCGGTTCATCAGCCCCGGTGCCGGCGTGGCGATCCTCGTGGCGGTCCTGGCCTCGGCCGCCTTCGCCTTCTACGTGGCCAACTTCGGCAGCTACAACAAGACCTACGGCGCGCTGGCCGGCGTCATCGTCTTCCTGATCTGGTTCTGGCTGATCAACCTGGCCCTGCTGTTCGGCATCGAGTTCGACGCCGAGAAGGAGCGGACGACCGAGCTCAAGGAGGGCGTCCCCGGGGCGGACAAGGAGATCCAGCTCGACGCCCGCGCCGAGCCCAAGCCCCGCAACACCCACTGAGGAAGGACCTCCCCGCCCCCGCCACTCGCTCCGCTCGCGGCGGGCCCCTGCAGGGAGGCCGACCACAGGGCCCCCTCCCGGGATCGGGAGGGGCCCTCGTCGTGTGCTCAGCGGGCGGTGGGCGGACCGTCGCCGCGGCGGGCCGGCGGGGTGCGCTCGATCGCGGCGGCCACCGCGGCCAGCCCCCGGCTGACCGCCTGACCGGCCGGGGCCAGTGGGGCGGGCGCCCGCCGGACCAGGGTGTCGACGGCGTCGCGGCTGCGGTCCAGCAGCGACAGCGGCAGGCCCGACAGCGCGTTGCCCGGCGGGCGGCGGGACACCGTCGGGTGCGCGCGGGTGGGCGAGATCCGGCGCATCAGGTCCCACCGACGGCCCAGCCGGCGCAGCTCGGCGGGGTCGAGCCGCTCCTGCAGCCGGGGGAACACCACGTCCTCCTCGTCGCGGACGTCCTCGCGCAGCACCTCGACCAGCCGGGCGAGCCGGGCCGGCCGCTCCGGGGAGTCGGGGCCGCCCTCCTCGAGCGCCGCGACCAGCTCGTTGACCTCCTGGTGCTCGATCTCGACCTGCCGGGTGAGCTCGTCACCGTCGGGCAGCACCCGGCGGATCACCGGCCAGAGCACGGTCTCCTCGGCGAAGGCGTGGCTGAACACCAGCCGGTCGATGCGGGTCAGCACCTCCTCCTGCGCGCGCCCGGTGGTGCCGTCGAGCTCGTGCAGCAGCCGGTCGAGCTCGACGTGGTCCTTCCGCTGACGGACCAGGACGCTGCCGGGACCTCCCAGCTCGTCCTCGGTCTGGTCGGCGATGGAACGGGGCACGGGGCCTCCTCGGGACGTGTGCGGTGGGATCCGCCGGTCCTGCCCCGATCGGCCCGCCGCCATGCCGCCCGCCCCGGTTGCCGTCCGGGGGCGGGGGTAGGCCGGACCCACGGGACAGCGGGGTCCCGGTACCCGGAGGAGGCAGCGCCATGGCCGACCGGCCCACCGTCACGTCGGACTTCTACGAGCTCGAGGCCCTCCTCGACGAGGAGGACCGGGCCACCCTCCTGCGCGTCCGCGCGTTCATGGACGAGCAGGTCGAGCCGGTGATCAACCAGTACTGGACCCGGGCGCAGTTCCCCCGGGAGCTCATCCCGGGCCTGGCGGAGCTGGGCATCGCGGGGGCGCAGTACTCCGGGTACGGCTCCCCCGGCCGCTCGTCGCTGTTCGACGGCATGGTGTCGATGGAGCTCGGCCGCGGGGACCCCTCGGTCGCCACCTTCATGGGCGTCCACGGCGGCCTGGCCATGGGCACCCTGCACCTGTGCGCCTCCGAGGAGCAGAAGGAGCGCTGGCTGCCGGCGATGGCGCGGATGGAGCGGATCGGCGCCTTCGGCCTCACCGAGCCCGAGCACGGCTCCGACGTCGCCCGCGGCATCCAGACAACCGCCCGCCGCGACGGCGACGAGTGGGTGCTCGACGGGGAGAAGAAGTGGATCGGCAACGGCAGCTTCGCCGACCTGGTGGTCGTCTGGGCGCGCGACGTCGACACCGACCGGGTGCTCGGCTTCGTCGTCGAGACGCCGGCACCGGGCTTCAGCGCCGTCGACCTCGAGGACAAGATCGCGCTGCGCGCGGTGCAGAACGCGCACATCACCCTCGACGGCGTCCGCGTGCCGGAGGAGAACCGGCTGCAGAACGCCAACTCCTTCCGCGACACCGCGAACGTCCTGCGGGCGACGCGGGTGAGCGTGGCGTGGTCGGCGGTCGGGTGCTCGCGCGGCGCCTACGAGCACGCGCTGCGCTACGCGCTGGGCCGCGAGCAGTTCGGCCGGCCGATCACCTCGTTCCAGCTGGTGCAGGACCTGCTGTTCCGGATGCTGGGCAACATCACCGCGTCGGCGGCGCTGTGCGCGCGGGCGTCCCAGCTGCAGGACTGCGGGATGCTGCGCGACGAGCACGCCTCGATGGCCAAGGGCTACAGCACGATGCGCATGCGGGAGACCGTCGGCTGGGCGCGGGAGCTCATGGGCGGCAACGGGATCCTGCTGGAGAACCACGTCGGCCGGTTCGTGGCCGACGCCGAGGCGATCTACTCCTACGAGGGCACCCGCGAGGTCAACAGCCTCATCGTCGGCCGCGCGATCACCGGCACCAGCGCCATCACGTGAGGTCCTCCGTCTAGCGGCCGTCCCACCAGCGGGCGGCGGCCTCGGCGGGGGTGAGCCCGTCGACGGCGACGAACCGGTTGAGCCGGATCAGGTCGATCGTCGTCAGCTGGGCGCTGACCGCGTCCAGCGCGGCGCGCAGCGGCTCGCCGCCCTCGGCGGCCACCTCGGTCCGCACGAGCGGCACCACGTTCTCCCGCGGCTGCAGCGCCCGGTCGTCGCGCAGCAGGTGCAGCGAGGCGTCGGTCAGCCGGGCGTCGGTCGTCTCCAGCATGCCGACGTCGACCTGCCCGGTGAGCAGCGCCTCCGCCGTGGCCGCGCGCGAGGGCATGCTGCGCACCTCGGCGAACTCGATGCCGTAGACCTCGCGCAGCCCCGGCAGGCAGAACCGCCGCTCGCTGCACTCGGGCGGGCCGCCGAACACCAGCCGCGGCGCGATCGCGGCGAGCCCGCTGAGCGTCGTCACGCCGTGCCGGGCGGCGAGGTCGGTGAGCACGACGAACCCGTTCTGGTCCTCGGCCTCGGCCGGGGCCAGGACGCTCAGTCCGCGCGGCGCGACGGCGGCCGCCAACCGGTCCCGCAGGACGGCGGGGTCGTGGGACGCGGTCCCCGCGCCGGCCTCCAGGAACTCCGACGCGGTGCCCAGGTAGTCGACGACGAGGTCGACGACGCCCTGCTCGAGCGCCGGGAAGACCACCTCGCGGGTGCCGATGCCGTGCTGCACCGCCACCTCGAACCCGGCCCGGCGGACCGCCTCGGCGTACACCTCGGCGAGCGTCTGGTTCTCGGGGAAGTCGTAGGACGCCACCCGGACGACGCCGTCGGCGGGCGGGTCCGCGTCCGCGGCCGGGGAGCCGCAGGCGCCCAGCACGGCGGTGGCGAGGAGCAGGGCGGCGAGGAGCAGGGCGGCGAGCGGTCGACGACGCATCGCGGACCCTCCCGGGGCAGGAGGCGGCGCCCCACGGGCGGACTGGCGCGGGGACGGCCACGCTAGCCCTGCTCGGGACCAAGGTCGATGGTCCCGGGAGCGCAACCGGGGCAGCATCGGGCGGCATGGCGGCCACGGCCCGGCCCCCGGTGCCCCAGGCACCGGTCCCGGCTCCGACACCGCGGGGGCCGGTGACGGCGCCCGCGGCGCAGGCGCCCGCCGGAGGGCAGGTCCGGCGGCCGGACCCGCCGCCCATCCACCGCGAGCCCCGGCGACGCCGCCCCTCCGGCGAGCCGCCGCCGCTGCCGCGGCACCTCAACGCGTCGGGCAAGTGGTGGCTGGCGCTCAGCGGCGTCGTCGTCGTCACCTGGGGCGTCGTCCTCCTCACCGGGAGCACGGCGTTCGTCGACCTGGTCGACACCCGGGTGCTGCAGGCGATCGCGTCCGTCCGCTCCCCCGGCCTGACCGACGTCGCCGAGGTGGCCGGCGTCCTCGGCACCAGCCGGGCGATCCACCTGCTGTGGCTGGCCAACCTCGTCGTGCTGGCGGTCTTCCGCCGCTGGCGGCACCTGTTCGTCTGGATCGGGATCGGCCTGCTCGTGGTGAACACCGCCGCGACCCTGGCCGCCACGCTGCAGCGCCCGCGCCCCTACGAGGTGGAGATCCTCGGCCCCTGGTCGGGCTTCTCGATGCCGTCGGTGCCGATGACCGTGCTCGCCACCTTCCTCGTGAGCACCCTCTACTCGCTGGTGCCCGCGGGCCGGCGCCGCGACGTCGGCAAGTGGGTGGTGTGGGGCCTGCTGCTGGTCACCGCGGCCTCGCGGCTCTACCTCGCGCAGGACCACCCCACCGACGTCCTCGCCGGCGTCGTCCTGGGCGTCGCCGCGCCGCTGGCCGCCTTCCGGCTGCTGACGCCCAACGAGGTCTACCCCGTCGTCTACCGGCGGGGCAGCCCCGCACACCTGGACGTCACCGGGGCGCGCGGCGAGGCGATCGTCCGGGCGCTGCAGGACCAGCTCGGGTTGCTGGCCACCTCGGTGAAGCCCTTCGGCCTGGCGGGGTCGGGCGGCTCCACGCCGCTGAAGATCACCGTCAAGGCCGCCGACGCTGCCGAGCAGGAGGAGAGCTGCGTCTTCGGCAAGCTGTACGCCGCCACGCACGTACGGTCCGACCGCTGGTTCAAGCTCGGCCGCACGCTGCTCTACGGCCGGCTCGAGGACGAGAAGCCGTACCACAGCGTGCGGCGGCTGGTGCAGTACGAGGACTACGTCCTGCGGCTGCTGTCCGACGCCGGCCTGCCCGTGCCCCACCCGCTGGGGATCGTGGAGATCACCCCGGAGCGGGAGTACCTGCTGGTCGCCGAGTTCCTCCAGGGTGCGCGGGAGATCGGCGACCCCGAGGTCGTCGTGGACGACGCGCTGATCGACCAGGGGCTGGCCGTGGTGCGGCGGATGTGGGAGATCGGCATGGCCCACCGCGACATCAAGCCGGCCAACGTGATGGTGCGCGACGGCACGCTGTTCCTCATCGACTCGGCGTTCGCCGAGGTGCGCCCCAGCCCGTGGCGGCAGGCCGTGGACCTGGCGAACATGCTGCTGGTCCTCGCGCTGCGCACCGACGCCCGGACCGTCTACGAGCGGGCGCGCCTGCAGTTCTCCGACGAGGAGCTGGCCGAGGCCTTCGCCGCCACCCGCGGGCTCACCATGCCCTCGCAGCTGCGCCGGATGCTGCGGGCGCAGGGCCGCGACCTGCACCGGGACTTCCTCGAGCTGCTGCCCTACCGGCTCCCGCCGGTGCGCATCCAGCGGTGGACCTGGCGCCGGGCCGGGCTGTGCCTGGTCACCGCGCTCGCCCTCGTCCTCACCGTCGCCATCGGCGTCGACCTGCTCGGGTCCCCGCTGTGAGCGCCACCCGGCGCCCGGCCGCGGCGGCGGCGCTGGCGGCCGCCCTGCTGACGGCGGGCTGCGCGCCGGGGACCCCCACCGTCAGCGGCGAGCTGCCCGCCTGCCGCACCGGCGACGACGACCGGGCCGCCCACGGCGTCGTGCTCATGGCCCAGGCGGTGCCGACGGCGACCTGGGTGCCGTGCGTGGAGAGCATCCCGGTGGGCTGGACCTTCGCCGGCCTCGACGCCCACTCGGGCTCCGCGCGGTTCTGGCTGAACTCCGACCGCGACGGCTACCACGCCATCGAGGTGCGGCTGACCGACGGCTGCGACACCACGGGCGCCACCGAGATCCCCAGCGAGCGGGACGGGCTCGAGCGTTACGAGCGGGTCGTCCGGGTGACTCCGGACTACCTGGGCCGCCGCTACTACGTCTTCCCCGGCGGCTGCCTGACCGTCGTGTTCACGCTCTCCGGCGACAACCGCGGGGAGCCCCTGGCGCTCGCCACCCAGAGCCTGGGCGTGGTGAGCCGCGAGGTGCTCGCCGCCGAGGTGCACGAGGAGAGCGGCGGCCGGCTGCAGCTCGACCCGCCGCCCGCCGACGCCGCCGGCCCCGAGGACGAGGGGGACCCACCATGACCGCCGTGACCCCGCAGGCGCCGCCCGGCGGCCCCAGGAGCCGGCCGCTGTGGCGGCGGGTGCTCGCGCCGCTGTTCTCGGTCGCGCTGGTCGCCGCCGTCTTCGCGTGGTTCCTGCCCCGCTTCACCGACCTGTCGCAGGTGTGGGACGCGGTGGTCGACCTGTCCTGGGGGTCGATCGTGGTGCTCCTCGCCGCGGCGGCGTGGAACCTGGCCACGTACCAGTTCGTGATGGTCGTGACCATGCCCGGCCTGCGGCTGCGCGAGGCGACGGTCTCCACCCTCACCACCACCGCGGTGTCCAACACCGTCATCGGCGGGGCGGCGCTGGCGCTCGGGCTCACCTACGCCATGAACTCCTCCTGGGGCTTCTCGCGGTCCCGGACGTCGGTGTCGCTGCTGCTGTCGGGGCTGTGGAACAACTTCGCCAAGCTCGCCCTGCCGGTGGTCGCCCTCGTGCTGCTGGCCTTCACCTCGGAGAGCCCCGGGCCGGGGCGGGTGGCCGCGGGGATCGGCGGGGTGGCCGGGCTGGTCGCGGCGGTGGTCGTGCTCGGCCTGCTGCTGCACAGCCGGGAGGGTGCCGCCCGGATCGGCCGGGGCAGCGGGCGGGTCGCCTCCGCCCTGATCCGGCCGTTCGGCCGGCCGCCCGTGGAGGGCTGGGACAAGGCGACGACGAAGTTCCGCGACCGCACCGCGCTGCTCCTGCGCGCCCGCTGGCACTGGCTCACCCTGGCCACCGTCGTCAGCCACCTGTCGCTGTTCCTCGTGCTGGTGGTGGCGCTGCGCGCGGTGGGCGTGACCGCGGAGCAGGTGAGCGTCGTCGAGGCGCTGGCGGTGTTCGCCTTCGCCCGCCTGCTCACCGCGATCCCGTTCACCCCGGGCGGGTTGGGCGTCGTCGAGCTGGCGCTGATCACCGGCATGTCGGCCTACGGCGGGGACCGGGCCCTGGTGGCCGCGGCGGTGCTGGTCTTCCGCGGGCTGACCTACCTGCTGCCCATCCCCCTGGGCATGGGCACCTACCTGTTCTGGCGGCACGACCGCTCGTGGCGGCGGGAGCCGAACTCCGCACCGCGCACGGAGCTGGTGCCGGAGACGGCGTGACCGGGCGGGCGGCCACCCGCCCGCGCCCGCCGGTCGCCCGGGGCGGACGCGAGGTGGTCCTCGCCGCCGCCGGTGCGCTGCTGCTCGGACTCGCCGCGCTGCCGGTCGAGCGGACGTCGGTGCCCGCGGCGGAGGCGGCGGTGTTCCGGGCGGTCAACGGGGTCGACGTCGTGCCGTTCGTGCTGGTCTGGCCGGTCATGCAACTGGGCAACTTCCTCGTCGTGCCGGCGGCCGCCGTGGTCGCGGCAGCGCTGCGGCGGTGGCGGCTCGCGCTGGGGCTGCTGCTCGCCGGCGTCGGGACCTACCTGGCCGCGAAGGGGATCAAGGACGTCGTCGTGCGGGGCCGGCCCGGCGGGCTGCTCGACGAGGTCGTCATCCGGGGGGCGGCCGCGCAGGGCCGCGGGTTCCTGTCCGGGCACGCCGCCGTCGTGACCGCCGTGGTGACCGTGGCCTGGCCGTGGCTGGGCCGCCGTGGGCGGATCGCCGGGGTGGTGCTGGCGGCGCTGGTGTGCCTGGCGCGGGTGTGGACCGCGGCGCACCTGCCGCTCGACGTCGTCGGCGGCGTCGGGCTGGGCCTGCTCGTCGGGGCGGTGGTGCTGCTGGTGGTCGGCCGTCCGCGGTGAGGTCTGCCGCCGGGCGCCGCCTGTGGTTGAGTGACTGGGGTCACAGGACCTCAAGACCCGAGGAGCCCGGGATGACCACCACCGCCCCGCGCCCGTCCGCCCCGCCCCGCCCGGGGCCCGCCGCGGCCTCCGACGGCGGCCAGCCCTCCTCCCCGGAGGCGTCCGAGGCGGTCACCGGCCTGGACATGGTGCTGGTCGACGGCGCCCGCGGCCCGCTGCGGCGGATGGTCCCGCCGGCCCGCACGGTCGCCCGGTTCGGCGCGTCGCTGGCGCGCCGGCCCGAGACCGTCGTCCGCACCGGCGGGGACCTGGTGCGCGAGCTCGGGCGGATCGCGGTGGGCCGCTCGGAGGTCGCCCCCTCGCCGAAGGACCGCCGCTTCGCCGACCCCGCCTGGACCGGCAACCCGTTCCTCCGGCGGACCATGCAGGCGCACATCGCCGCCGCGCAGGCCGCCGCGCGCCTGGTCGAGGACGCCGACCTCGACTGGCAGGACGACGAGCGGATCCGGTTCACGCTGACCAACGTCGTCGACGCGCTGGCGCCGTCCAACGTCCCGTTCCTCAACCCGCTGGCGCTCAAGGCGGTCATCGACACCGGCGGCCGCAACGCGGTGAGCGGGCTGCGCCGGATGGTCTCGGACCTGGTGTCCCCGCCGCGGGTCCCCTCGATGGTCGAGCCCGACGCCTTCACCGTGGGCGAGGACCTCGCGGTCACCTCGGGCGCCGTCGTCCTGCGGACCGACGTGTTCGAGCTGATCCAGTACCGGCCGACGACGGAGACCGTCCGCGCCGTGCCGCTGCTGATGGTGCCGCCGACGATCAACAAGTACTACATCACCGACCTCGCGCCCGGCCGCAGCATCGTGGAGCACTACGTGGCCGCCGGCCAGCAGGTCTTCATGATCAGCTGGCGCAACCCCGACGAGCGGCACGCCGACTGGGGGCTGGACACCTACGGCCAGGCCGTCCTGGACGCGATGGACGCCGCGCAACGGGTCACCGGCAGCGAGCGCGTGGCCCTCCAGGCGTTCTGCTCCGGCGGGATCATCACCGCGATGGTGCTGGCGCACCTGGCCGCCACCGGCCGGCTGGACCGGGTCGCCGCCGCCAGCTTCGCCGTCACCGTCCTCGACTGGGCGCGGGCGGGCACGGTGTCGGCGCTCATGGACCCCGAGGCGGTGCGGGAGGCGACGGAGAAGTCGCGGAGGAAGGGCTACCTCGACGGTGCCATGCTCGCCGAGGTCTTCGCCTGGCTCCGCCCCAACGACCTGGTGTGGAACTACTGGGTCAACAACTACCTGCAGGGCAAGCCGCCGGCCGCCTTCGACATCCTCTTCTGGAACGCCGACACCACCCGGATGAGCGCGGCGCTGCACCGGGACTTCATCGAGGTCGCGGTCGGCAACGCCCTCACCGAGCCGGGGAGGGCGACGATGCTCGGCACGCCGGTGGACCTGTCCGCCGTCGACGTCGACGCCTACGTCACCGCCGGGATCGCCGACCACCTGTGCCCGTGGCAGGCCTGCTACCGCACCACCCAGCTGCTCGGCGGGGAGAGCCGGTTCGTGCTGTCCACCAACGGCCACATCGCCTCGCTGGTCAACCCGCCCGGGAACCCGAAGTCGACGTTCCAGGTGGCACCGGACACCCCCGCCGACCCGGAGGAGTGGCTGTCCCGGGCGACGAAGGAGAAGGGCTCCTGGTGGCCGGACTTCATGGCCTGGCTGGGCGAGCGGTCGGGCGACGAGGTGCCTGCGCCGGAGTCGCTCGGCAGTGCGGAGCTGCCGGTCCTGGGGGACGCTCCTGGGACCTATGTCCTCGAGAAGTGAGTCCGTCGGCACGCTGACCGTCCTCGGCCGCACCCTCCGGGTGGCCGAGCGGCGCGGCGACGGCACGACGCCGCCGCTGCTGCTCATGAACGGCATCGGCGCGAGCCTCGAGGTGCTGCAGCCCTTCGTGGACGCGCTCGACCCGCGGCGCACCGTGATCCGGTTCGACGTCCCGGGCGTGGGCGGGTCCCCGCGGCCGGTCGTCCCCTACGTGCTGGGCACGCTGACACCGGTGGTGGCCGGGGTGCTGCGCCGGCTGGGCCACGACGGGCCGGTCGACGTCCTGGGACTGTCCTGGGGCGGCGGCCTGGCGCAGCACTTCGCCGTCCAGCACCGCCGCCGCTGCCGCCGGCTGGTGCTCGCGGCCACCGGCACCGGCGCGCTGATGGTGCCCGCCTCGCCGCGGGTGCTCTCGCACATGCTCACGCCGCGGCGGCACCGCGACGCCGAGTACGCCCGGCGGATCGCGCCGACCATCTACGGCGGGGGGGGGGGGGGGGGGGGCGCGCGGGCCCCCCGGCCGCGCCCCCCCCCCCCCCCCACCCCCCCCCCCCCCGCCCCCCCCCCCCACACGCCCCCCAC
>NZ_JBJGZD010000035.1:0-42182 GCF_054050335.1 Geodermatophilus sp. SYSU D00698 | reverse complement strand
GCTAGTTCAGGGGGACATCCATCCGGGTGGTGGGGCGCATGCACACCAGCTGACGGCGGACCCGCGGCCCCCCCGGGGCGGGGCCCCGGTCGCGCTCAGCGGCCGTCGGCGCGGGCGGCGAGCGCGGTGATCCGGTCGACCAGCTGCGGCCACACCTCGCGCGGCAGGTCGTGGCCCATCCCGTCGACGACGAGCAGCTCGGCACCGGGGATCGCCGCCGCCGTCGCCCGGCCGCCGGACGCGTCGATCAACGCGTCGTGCTCGCCGTGGACGACGAGGGTGGGGACGGCGACCCGCGCGAGGTCGGCGGTGCGGTCGGGGCTGGCCAGGATCGCGGCCAGCTGGCGGGCGACGCCGGCGGGGTTGTGGGCGCGGTCGAACGACAGCCCGGCCCGTTCCCGCAGCCCGTGCTCGTCGAACTCGAAGCCGGGGGAGCCGATGACCCGGTAGGTGTCGACCGCACGCTGCACGGCGCTCTCCCGGTCGGTGGCCGGCGGGGCGAGCAGGACGCCGATGGCGGCCTCGGCGGGCGCGCCGACGGCGGGGTCGCCCGTGGTCGACATGATCGAGGTGAGGCTGCGGACCCGGTCCGGGTGCCGGACGGCCAGCGTCTGGGCGATCATCCCGCCCATCGAGGCGCCGACGACGTGGGCGCTGTCGATGCCCAGCGCGTCGAGGAGGGCGGCGGTGTCGTCGGCCATGTCGGCGAGGCGGTAGGGCACCCCCGAGTGGTCGCCGCCCATGACGGCGAGGACGTCGGGCGCCCCGGCGTCGTCGAGGTGGGTGGACAGTCCGATGTCCCGGTTGTCGAACCGGACGACGTACAGGCCGCGCGCGGCCAGCATCCGGCAGAACTCGTCGGGCCAGCCGATCATCTGCGTGGCCAGTCCCATGACCAGCAGCAGCGGCGGGTCCCCGGGCGAGCCGAAGGTCTCGTAGGCCAGCTCGACGTCGCCGGCGCGGGTGGTCTGCACCCCGGTGTGCTCCATGCTCCGCACGCTAACCCCGGACGCGCGACCGCCCGGCACCGGACGGATCCGGTGCCGGGCGGCGCGACGGGCGGGACGGTCAGCGCTCGGTGACCTGCCGGCCGGGCCGGGCCTCGGCCAGCTCCTCCTGGAGCCGGGTGTAGGCCGGCTTCGGGACGAAGTCCTCGTCCATGACCGTGGCCTCGCCCTCGGCGGGGAAGAACACCGGCACCCAGGAGTACTTGTCGGTGAAGCCCCAGAGGGTGAAGGAGTTGCAGTCCTCGACGGCGAGGCAGGCCTCCAGCGTCCGGCCGTAGTAGTCGGCCTGCTTCTGCAGCTGCTCGGCGGTGGGCTCGCCGCCGGGCGGCAGCACCATGCGGACGTCGAGCTCGGTGACGGCGGTCTCCAGGCCGAGGTCGTCGAACCGCTGCAGGTTCCGCTGCAGGTCGCCGGGGAAGCCGTACTGGATGCTCAGGTGCCCCTGCACCGAGAACCCGTCGACGGGCACGCCCTCGGCCTGCAGCTGCTGGATGAGCGTGTGGTACGCGTTGCTCTTGGCGTTGACGCTCTCCACGCCGTAGTCGTTGAAGAACAGCTTCGCCTTCGGGTCGGCCTCGTGCGCCCAGCGGAAGGCGTCGGCGATGATCCCCGGGCCCAGCTCGCGGATCCAGATGTTCTCCTCCGTCCGCAGCTGGCCCTGGTCGGTGAAGATCTCGTTCGCCACGTCCCACTGCTGGATCTGGCCGGCGTAGCGGCCGACCACCGTCTGGATGTGCTCGCGCAGGATCTCGCGCAGCTCCTCGGGCGAGAAGTCGCCCTGCTCCAGCCACGCGGGGTTCTGGCTGTGCCACAGCAGCGTGTGGCCGCGCACCACCTGGTGGTTCTCGCGGGCGAAGGCGACGATCGCGTCGGCCGGCCCGAAGTTCCACACGTCCCGCTGCGGGCGCAGGAACTCCCACTTCATCTGGTTCTCGGGCGACAGCGAGCTGAACTCCTCGGCGAGGACCTCGCGGTACTGCTGGTCGTTGGGGAAGGGGTCGGGGTAGGGCATGTCCGCGTGGTGCCCGCCGCCGGCGACGGCGCTGCCGATCACGAGGTCCTGCGGCGCGAGGCGGCGCAGGGTGTCCTGCTTGTCGTAGCCGGGAGCGGTGCCGGTGCCCCCGCCCGCCGGCGCGGCCCAGGCCTGGGCGCCGGTGGACAGCAGGGCAGAGGCGGCGCACGTGGCGGCGGCCAGTCGGAGAACTCGCTTCACGGTGTCCCTCCAAGGACGTCCGGTGCGCGGGCACGGCCCTGTGGCCCGCGTCACTTCCGGAAGTTACCGGAACTTGTGCGGTCCCTCGCAAGGGGGGTGGGGTGCCCGGAGAGTCGGTGCGTGCTCGGTGACCGCCGTAGGCTGGCCGCCGGCCCGGAGGAGGGGACGTGACGGACACCCAGCGCCATGCCGTGACGATCTCCGAGATCGCCGCGAAGGCCGGCGTGTCCGTGCCCACCGTCTCCCGGGTGCTCAACCACCGCTCCGACGTCGCGCCCCACACCCGGGAGCGGGTGGAGCGGCTGCTGCGCGAACACGGCTACCAGCGCCGCGGCCCGCACCGGGAGGAGCGGGCGGGCCTGGTCGACCTCGTCTTCGACGACCTCGACAGCCCGTGGGCGCTGGAGGTCATCCGCGGCGTCGAGCAGGCGGCGCACGCCGCCGGGGTGGGCACCGTCGTCTCCGCCGTGCACCGGCGGCGCAGCTCCACCCGGCTGTGGCTGGACAACGTCCGGGCGCGGGCCAGCGACGGCGTCATCCTGGTCACCACCGCGCTCGACCCGGACCTGCACAGCGAGTTGCGCGGGCTGCACCTGCCGGCGGTCGTCGTCGACCCGGCCGGCCTGCCCGACCTCGACGTCCCCACGATCGGCGCGACCAACTGGGCCGGCGGGGTCGCCGCCACCGAGCACCTCACCGCGCTCGGCCACCGGCGGATCGCCCACGTCGCCGGCCGGCCGGGGCTGTGGTGCACCCGCGCCCGGCTCGACGGGTACCGGGCCGCGCTGGACGACGCCGGCCTGGCGGCGGACCCGCGGCTGGTCGTCCCCGGCGAGTTCGACTACGCCTCCGGCGCCCGGGCCGCCGCCCAGCTGCTCGAGCTGGCCGACCCGCCGACCGCCGTGTTCGCCGCCAGCGACCAGATGGCACTCGGCGTCTACGAGGCGGTGCGCCGGCGCGGGCTGCGGGTCCCCGACGACGTGAGCGTCGTCGGCTTCGACGACCTGCCGCAGGCCGCGTGGTCCTCGCCCCCGCTGACCACGGTGCACCAGCCCCTCGGGCAGATGGGGGAGCTGGCCGTCCGCACCGTGCTGCGGCTGGTCAACGGCGAGCGGCTGGAGGGGCCGAAGGTCGAGCTGGCCACCCGGCTCGCCGTGCGCGACAGCACCGCCGCCCCGCGCTGACCCGACCCGCCGCGACTCGCCGTCCCGACCTCGCGGGACGCCCTCCGGCGCCGGTCCGCGCTTGCCCTCGGCTGTGACGGCTGCCACGCTCGGCCGCGCTTGTTCCGGAAGTTCCCGGAAGTGAGCCGCCCCGCCGATCGTCGACAGGAGCCCCCGTGCGCCGTTCCGCCCGCCTGGCCCGCCTCGCCGTCCCCGCCCTCACGGCCGGCCTCCTCCTGGCCGCCGCGCCGCCGGCGCAGGCCGGGCAGCCCACCGCCGAGGTCGTGACGACGACCCGGCACGACGACCGGTCGGTCGCCCTGACCTTCGACGACGGGCCGGATCCGGACGACACGCTGGACCTGCTCGCCGTCCTGCGCGAGCACCACGTGAAGGCGACGTTCTGCCTGTGGGGCGACCACGTGCGCGAGCACCCCGAGATCGCGCGGGCCATCGCCCGCGACGGCCACACGCTGTGCAACCACACGATGCACCACGACGACATGTCGTCCTGGACGCCCGAGCAGATCCGCGCCGACCTCGAGGCCACGTCCGCGGTCATCCGCGAGGCGGTGCCCGGCGCGCACATCCCGTTCTTCCGCGCCCCCTACGGCAGCTGGGGGCAGACGCCGGAGGTCGCGGCGGAGCTGGGCATGCAGCCGCTGGGCTGGGCGCTGGCCGTCGGCGACTGGGAGCCGCCGGGCACCGACGAGCTGGTCCGCCGCGTCGTGGACGGGGTGACCCCGGGCGCCGTCGTCCTGATGCACGACGGCGGCGGCGACCGCAGCCAGACCGTCGACGCCGTCGACCGGCTGGTCCCGCTGCTGCGGGAGCAGGGCTGGCGCTTCGACCGCCCGGCGAAGACCGCCTGAGCGCGGGAGCCGGCCCCGCCACGCGGGCGGGGCCGGCCCCGGGTTCCCCGGCGACACGCCGGGCCGGCGATCGCTACGCTCCGCCGCCACGTGGGTCGAGGGGAGCGGGGTCGCGGTGGCGGGAGCGTCGGAGGACGAGGTCAGGGAGTTCGCCGCGGGGCTGCGGTCCCTGCTCGACTGGCTGCAGCTGTCGGGTCCCGCGGCGGGCAACGAGGTCGTCGCGCTGGTGCAGGGGACGCTCGGCCCCGCCGGCCTCGGCCAGTCGGTCGTCGCCCGGGAGCTGCCGGCCTTCGAGCACGTCAACCTGCAGACCGCGCTCGACGCGTGGAGCGCCGCGCCCGGGCGCTCCGTGGAGGTGCGCGGCGTCGTCCTCCCGCCCCACTACGTCGGCATCGACCTGCAGCAGCTGATGACCGGCGAGGCGCTGCCCCCGGTGCGGCTGAGCGCGCCCGCGGTGGTCGACCTCCCGAACGGCCCGGGGTCGACGCTGGCCTGCCTGCGCCTGGCGCTGCTGCTCGTCACCGACAACGACGGCCGCTACGTCCTCCTGGTGCAGGAGGCGGGGGAGCACCGGCCGACGATGAGCGTCGAGGTGGCCGGCCTGCCGGTGCAGCGGGCGCAGGCCGTCCTGGCCGAGCTCGACCGGCTGCGCCGCGAGCTGAACGTCTACCGGGGCCGGCTGGTGGAGGTGACCCCGACGCCGTCCGGCCAGGTCGCGCTCACCTTCCTCGACCCGCCGGACCTCACGCGCGACGACGTCGTGCTGCCCGCGGCGGTCCTCGACCGCGTCGAGCGGCACGCGCTGGGAGTGGCCGGGCACCGTGCCGGCCTGCGCGCCGCCGGCCAGCACCTCAAGCGCGGGCTGCTGCTCTACGGCCCGCCCGGCACCGGCAAGACGCACACCGTGCGCTACCTGCTCGGCCGCATGGGCGACTACACCCGGCTGCTGCTCACCGGGCGCTCGCTCGGCGTCGTCGGCTCGGTCACCGAGCTCGCCCGCGAGCTGCAGCCGGCCGTGGTGGTGCTCGAGGACGTCGACCTCGTGGCCGCCGACCGCTCCTTCGGTCCCGGCGGCAGCCCCGTGCTGTTCGACCTGCTCGACGCGATGGACGGCGCGGCGCCCGACGCCGACCTGCTGTTCGTCCTGACCACGAACCGGGCCGACCTGCTGGAGCCGGCGCTGGCCGCCCGGCCGGGCCGCGTCGACGTCGCCGTGCAGGTCGACCTCCCCGACGCCGCGGCCCGCCGGCGGCTGCTGCTCCTCTACGGCCGGGCGGTGCCGCTGCGGCTGACCGACGACGACGTGACGCGCGCCGTCGACCGCAGCGAGGGCGTGACGGCGTCGTTCCTCAAGGAGCTGCTGCGCCGCGCCGTGCTCGAGGCGCTGCACGAGCAGGACCCGGTCGTCGCGGTCACCGCGGAGCACCTCGACCGGGCCCTCGACGACCTGCTGGACTCCACCCAGCAGGTCACCCGCACCCTGCTCGGCGTGGGGGCCGAGGGGGCGGTGACCGACGGCGACGGGGCGTGGCCCGGCCCGGCGCCGGTCCCGTACGGGGGCGGCTACCGCCCCTTCCGCGCGCGCTGACCGCGGGCCGGGACGCAGGACGGCCCGGACGGGAGACCGTCCGGGCCGTGCTCGGTGGGTCGGTGTGTGCCCCCGGCAGGATTCGAACCTGCGCACCCGCCTCCGGAGGGCGGTGCTCTATCCCCTGAGCTACGGGGGCTCGGGGCAGGAGAGAAGTTACCAGCCCTCCCCGCCCGTCCCGGCGGCGGGTCAGGGCGCCGGCAGCGGCGTCCCGCCCCGGGCGGTCAGCATGCCGACCATCGTCGTCACCTCGGCGGTCTGCGTCTCGGCGATGGAGCGGGCCAGCCTCCGCACGGCCGGCTCGGCGGCGTTCCCCGCGGCGTACTGCGCCATGTCGAAGCCGCCCTGGTGGTGGCGGATCATCAGCCGGAGGAACTCCACGTCGAACGCCGTGCCCGACAGCGACCGCAGGGCCGCCAGCTCGTCCTCGGTGGCCATGCCGGGCATCAGCGCGCCGGAGCCGGACGTCGAGGACGTGTCGTGCGAGGCGTGCCCGCCGCCCATCCACGCCATGTGCCCACCGCCGGAGCGGGGGAGGCCCCACAGCGCGAGCCAGCCCTCCATCTGCCCGGCCTGGTTGGTCTGGGTGCTGGAGATGTCGAAGGCGATCCGGCGGATCTCGGGGTCGGTGCTGCGCTCGAGGGCCAGGTTGGCCATCTCCACGCCCTGCCGGTGGTGCACCGCCATGTCCCGCGAGAAGCCGGCGTCGACGGAGTCCGCCGTCGGCGTCGCCTCCTGCCCGATGCCGAGCCCCACCGCCAGCCCGCCGCCGAGCGCGACCAGCGCGACGGCGATCACGGCCAGGAGCGCGGCCCGCAGGCCGCGGCCGCGCGGGCGGGGCGCCGGCGCGGGGGTCTCCTGCCCGGGGCGGGTGGCGGTGGCGGTCATCGCGGGCTCACTCCGTGGGGGACCCGGCGGCCGCGGTCGGCGTCGTCGGGGCGTCGGTGGTCATGGCCTCCGTGCCGCGGCTGCCCTCGCCGGTGACGAGCGGGTCGCTGATGAAGGTCGGGTTCTCGCAGCTGGCCCCGACCTCGGGGTAGGCGCCCTCGACCTCGGAGTTGAAGGTGAGGAAGTCGGCGAACTGCTCGATCCGCGGGTCGTCGACGGAGTCGACCTTCAGCTGGTGGTTCCAGGACTGCAGGCTGACCGCGGAGTCGAGGCTGGCGTAGGGCGACAGCAGCCGGCCGGAGACGCCGTCGACCAGCTCGGCGAGCTTCTCGACGTCGGCGCCGGAGACCTCGTCCGGGTCGTAGGCGATCCACACGGCGCCGTGCTCCAGCGAGTGGACGGCGTTCTCGTGCCGGATGTCGACGTCGTAGACGGTACCGGTGCAGTCGGCCCACTCGCCGTCGTGCGGCCCGCCGACCGGCGGCGTCTGCTCGTACTCGACCGGGGTGGTCACGTGCTCCTGGCCGGCGGCGTAGTCGAAGCTCTGGATGCCGGAGATCTCGTCGAGGGCGTCGATCCGCTCGGCGTCGGACTGCCGCACCTGCACGACGGCGTAGGTGATGGCCGCGGCGGCGAACACCACGACGGCGACGGCGGCGGCGATCAGGCCCCACGGCCGCTGCTGCGTCACGACCTGCGTCGGCGGGCGGGTGCGCCCGCGGCCCCCGTTCCGGCCGGCGGGCGGGCGGGCCGACGACCCGCCGCCCGACGACTTGGCCGTCGACACCGGACGGGCACCGGACCCGGACCGGCTCGACCCGCCTCCGGCGCGGCCGGCCTCGGGCTTGCGGTCCTTGGCCACGTGCTTCTCCTCAGTGCTCGTCGAGTGGTGCGTCCGCCGGTCGTGGCGCAGCATGGGTGCGCGCCGGCGCGGCAGGCCTCCCGCCTGCCTCCTGGCACGCGAGTCTAGGTCGCGCACCTGTGCGCCCCCTGGCAACTCGGGTGCGGCGGGGAGCCGGGTCGCGGCCGCTGCCTACGATGACGCAGTGACACCCGAGCAGCTGCGCGACCTCGTCCGGACCGCGGTCGCGGCGGTCGTCGAGCGCGGCACGCTCGCCGTCGCCGTCCCCGACGACGTCCTCGTCGAGCGTCCCAGGAACCCCGAGCACGGCGACTACGCGACCAACGTCGCCCTGCGCCTGGCCAAGCCCGCCGGCATGCCGCCGCGCGCGGTGGCCGACCTGCTGGCCGAGGAGCTGCGCGCGCAGCCGGGCGTCGGCCGGGTCGACGTCGCCGGCCCCGGCTTCCTCAACGTCACCCTCGCGCAGGGCGCGCTGGGGCGGATCGCCGTGCAGGCGGTCGCCGCGGGGGCGGCCTACGGCCGGACCACCGCGCTGGCCGGGCAGCGGCTGAACCTGGAGTTCGTCTCCGCCAACCCCACCGGCCCGGTGCACATCGGCGGCAGCCGGTGGGCCGCCGTCGGCGACGCGATCGGCCGGCTGCTGCAGGCCAGCGGCGCCGACGTGACCCGCGAGTACTACATCAACGACGCCGGCGCCCAGATCGACCGCTTCGCGCGCAGCCTGCAGGCCGCCGCGAAGGGCGAGCCGGTGCCCGAGGACGGCTACGGCGGCGCCTACATCGCCGACATCGCCGCCGCCGTCGTCGCCGAGGTGCCCGACGCCCTCGACCGCGACGACGACGCGCAGCGGCAGACCTTCCGCGACCGCGGCGTCGCGCTGATGCTCGACGAGATCCGCCGGTCGATGGAGGGCTTCGGCGTCGACTTCGACGTCTGGTTCTCCGAGAGGTCGCTGTACGACACCGGCGCGGTGGACAAGGCCCTGGCCCGGCTGCGGGAGCAGGGGCACGTCTACGAGTCCGACGGCGCGGTGTGGCTGCGCACCACCGACTTCGGCGACGACAAGGACCGCGTGCTGGTCAAGGCCGACGGCGAGACGACGTACTTCGCCTCCGACTGCGCCTACTACCTGGACAAGCGATCCCGCGGCTTCGACCGGGTCGTGATCATGCTCGGCGCCGACCACTCCGGCTACGTCGGCCGGTACAGGGCGCTGGTGGCCGCCACCGGCGACGACCCCGACACCCACCTCGAGATCCTCATCGGCCAGCTGGTCAACCTGCTGCGCGACGGCGAGCCGGTCCGGATGAGCAAGCGGGCGGGCACGATCGTGCTGCTCTCCGACCTCACCGACGCGATCGGCGTCGACGCCGCCCGGTACGCCCTGGCCCGCGCCTCGGTGGACCAGACCATCGACATCGACGTCGAGCTGTGGAGCCGGCGCACCAGCGACAACCCGGTCTTCTACGTCCAGTACGCGCACGCCCGGATCTCCTCGGTGCTGCGCAACGCCACCGACCTCGGCCTCGCGCTGGGGGAGGCGGACGGCGTCGACCCCGCGCTGCTGGCCCACGAGCGGGAGAACGACCTGCTCCGGGCGATCGGCGAGTTCCCGCGGGTGGTGTCCTCGGCGGCCGAGCTGCGCGCGCCGCACCGGGTGGCCCGCTACCTCGAGGAGCTGGCCGGCACCTACCACCGCTTCTACGACGCCTGCCGGGTCCTGCCCCGCGGCGACGAGGAGGCGACGCCGCTGACCACGGCGCGGCTGTGGCTGTGCGCGGCCACCGCGGTGGTGCTGCGCAACGGCCTCGGCGTGCTCGGCGTCTCCGCTCCGGAGCGGATGTGAGGGCCCACCCGGCGGGGCCGCTCCACGGCGCCTTCGCCCCGGAGCCCTCGGCCGGGATGCCCCCGGCCGACCTCGGCGCGCTCGACCCGCAGGTCTGGCCGCGCACGGCCCGCCGGGTCGACGGCGAGCTCCACGTGGGCGGCAGGCCGGTCACCGAGCTCGCCCGCACCCACGGCACCCCGCTGTTCGTCCTCGACGAGGAGGACTTCCGCGGCCGCGCCGCCGACTTCGCGGCCGCCTTCGACGGCGCCGACGTGCACTACGCCTCCAAGGCCTTCCTCTGCGGCCAGGTGGCACGCTGGATCGCCGACGACGGCCTGCACCTGGACGCCTGCAGCGGCAACGAGCTCGCCGTCGCGCTGGCCGCCGGCTTCCCCGCCGAGCGGATCGCGCTGCACGGCAACAACAAGTCGCTGGTCGAGCTGCAGCTGGCCGTCGACTCCGGCATCGGCCACGTCGTGCTCGACTCCTTCGACGAGATCGACCGGCTGGTGCCCATGGCCGAGGCGCGGGTCGCCGCCGGCGGCAGCCCGGTGCCGGTGCTGGTGCGCACCACGGTCGGCATCGAGGCACACACCCACGAGTTCATCGCCACCGCCCACGAGGACCAGAAGTTCGGCTTCTCGCTGGCCACCGGCGACGCGCTGACCGCGGCCGTGCGGGTCATCCGCGAGCCCGCGCTGCACCTGTCCGGGCTGCACAGCCACATCGGCTCGCAGATCTTCGACACCGCCGGCTTCGAGGCCGCCGCGCACCGCGTCGTCGGGCTGATGGGGCAGGTGCACCAGGCCACCGGCGAGGTGCTGGGGGAGCTGAACCTCGGCGGCGGGTTCGGCATCGCCTACCTGTCCGACGACGACCCGGTTCCCCCCGCCGACGTCGCCCGCCGGCTGCGCACCGTCGTCGCCGCCGAGTGCGCCGCGCTGGACCTGCCGGTGCCGCGGCTGGCCGTCGAGCCCGGCCGCGCGATCGCCGGGCCCGGCACGGTCACGCTGTACGAGATCGGCACGATCAAGCCGGTCCGGCTGGGCGGCGGCGGCCACGGCGGGCCGCAGGTGCGCAACTACGTCTCCGTCGACGGCGGGATGAGCGACAACATCCGCACCGCGCTCTACGACGCGAGCTACACCTGCGTGCTGGCCAACCGCACCTCCGACGCCCCGCCGGCGCTGTGCCGCGTCGTCGGCAAGCACTGCGAGAGCGGCGACGTGCTGGTGCGCGACCTGTGGCTGCCCTCGGACGTGCAGCCCGGCGACCTGCTCGCCGTCGCCGCCACCGGCGCGTACTGCTGGTCGATGGCCAGCAACTACAACTACCTGCTCAAGCCGCCGGTGGTGGCCGTGCGGGACGGCGCCGCCACCGAGATCGTGCGGCGTCAGACACTGTCCGACGTGTTCGCCCTGGACGCGGTGCTGGTCGCGGTGCCCGCCCCGTCCCCGGCGATCGACCAGCCCGCGCCCGAGCACCCGGTGGGAGCCCGCTCGTGAAACCGCTCAAGGTCGCCCTGCTCGGCTGCGGCACCGTCGGCAGCGCGGTGCTGCGCCTGGTCGACGAGCAGGCCGCCGACCTCACCGCCCGCGTCGGGCGCCCCGTGCAGGTCGCCGGGGTCGCCGTCCGCCGGCCCGACCGGCACCCCGACGTGCCCGCCGGTCTGCTCACCACCGACGCGCTCGGCCTGGTCACCCGCGACGACGTCGACCTGGTCGTCGAGGTCATCGGGGGGATCGAGCCGGCCCGCACGCTGATCCAGGCGGCGATCGAGGCCGGCAAGTCGGTGGTCAGCGCGAACAAGGCGCTGCTGGCCGAGGACGGCGTCGCGCTGCACGCCGCCGCGGCCAAGGCCGGCGTCGACCTCTACTACGAGGCGGCGGTGGCCGGGGCCATCCCGCTGCTGCGGCCGCTGCGCGAGTCGCTGGCCGGCGACCAGATCCGGCGCGTGGTCGGCATCGTCAACGGCACGACCAACTACATCCTGTCCCGGATGGCCGAGACCGGGCACGGCTTCGCCGAGGCGCTGGCCGAGGCCACCGAGCTCGGCTACGCCGAGGCCGACCCGACCGCCGACGTCGACGGCTTCGACGCCGCCGCGAAGGCCGCCATCCTCGCGTCGCTCGGGTTCCACACCGCGGTCACCGCCGCCGACGTGCACCGCGAGGGCATCTCGTCGGTCACCGCCACCGACGTCGCCCGCGCCGCCGAGATCGGCTGCACGGTGAAGCTGCTGGCCATCTGCGAGCGGGTGCCGGCCGACGGGGACGGGGAGGGCGAGTCGGTCGCCGTCCGCGTGCACCCGGCGATGATCCCGACGTCGCACCCGCTGGCCGCCGTCGGCGGGGCGTTCAACGCCGTCTTCGTCGAGGCCGAGGCCGCCGGGCAGCTCATGTTCTACGGGCAGGGCGCCGGCGGCGAGCCCACCGCGAGCGCCGTGCTCGGCGACCTGGTCGCCGTCGCCCGCAACCGGGTGGCCGGCGCCGCCGGTGCCGGGCCGACCGCCTACGCCGACCTGCCGGCCCGGCCGATCGCCGAGACGCCCACCCGGTACCACGTCAGCCTCGACGTGGCCGACGTCCCCGGTGTGCTGGCGACCGTCGCGACCGCCTTCGCCGAGCACGGCGTGAGCATCGCCACCGTCCGCCAGGACGGGCACGGCGACGCCGCCACACTGGTCATCGTCACGCACAGCGCCCCCGACGCGGCGCTGTCGGCGACGATCGCCGCGCTCCGGGAGGTCCCCGCGGTCCGCGGGGTCACCAGCGTGCTGAGGGTGGAGGGTCTGTCATGACGGGGACGCTGCGCGGTGCCGTCTCGCCGGTCTGGCCCGGGCTGATCGAGGCCTACCGGTCGCGGCTGCCGGTCAGTGCCACGACGCCGGTGGTCACCCTGCACGAGGGCGCCACCCCGCTGGTGCCCGCCGTCGAGCTGTCCCGGCGCACCGGCTGCGAGGTGTTCCTCAAGGTCGAGGGCGCGAACCCGACCGGGTCGTTCAAGGACCGCGGCATGACCATGGCCATCACCAAGGCGCTCGAGGAGGGCTCGCGGGCGGTCATCTGCGCGTCCACCGGCAACACCAGCGCCAGCGCCGCCGCCTACGCCGCGCGCGCCGGGATGGTCTGCGCCGTCCTCGTGCCGCAGGGGAAGATCGCGCTCGGCAAGCTGGCCCAGGCGCTGGTGCACGGCGCCAAGCTGCTGCAGGTCGAGGGCAACTTCGACGACTGCCTCGCGCTGGCCAGCAAGCTGGCGATCGACTACCCGGTCAGCCTGGTCAACAGCGTCAACCAGTACCGCATCGAGGGGCAGAAGACCGCGTCCTTCGAGGTCGTCGACGTCCTCGGCGACGCCCCCGACGTGCACTGCCTGCCGGTCGGCAACGCCGGCAACATCACCGCCTACTGGCAGGGCTATCGCGAGTACGAGTCCGACGGCCCGGCCACGAGGCGGCCGCGGATGTTCGGCTTCCAGGCCGCCGGCGCCGCGCCCATCGTGACCGGCCAGGTGGTGGAGAACCCGAGCACCATCGCGACGGCGATCCGCATCGGCAACCCGGCGTCGTGGACCAAGGCGCTGGCCGCCCGCGACGAGTCCGGCGGCCGCATCGACGCCGTCACCGACCGCGAGATCCTCGCCGCCTACCGGCTGCTCGCCCGCAGCGAGGCGGTCTTCGTCGAGCCCGCCTCCGCCGCGTCGGTCGCCGGGCTGCTCAAGGTGGCCGCGGCCGGGGACCTGGAGCCGGAGCAGCGCGTCGTGTGCACCGTCACCGGCAACGGGCTCAAGGACCCGGAGTGGGCCATCTCCGGTGCGCCCGCCCCGGTCACCGTGCCGGTGGACGCCGCCGCGGCCGCCGCGCAGCTGGGTCTCTGAGTGGCCACTCGGTCCTCCGTGCGGGTCCGCGTGCCCGCGACCAGCGCCAACCTCGGTCCGGCGTTCGACTGCGCCGGCCTCGCGCTGACGCTGCACGACGTCGTCGAGTTCGCCGTCGCCGACTCCGGGCTCACCGTCCAGGTGTCCGGCGTCGGCGCGGGGGAGCTGCCCACCGACGAGCGGCACCTGGTCGTGCGGGCCTTCCGCGCCGCCTGCGAACGGCTCGGCTGGACGCCGCCGGGCCTGTGCGTGCACGCGGAGAACGCGATCCCGCAGGGCCGGGGGATGGGCTCGTCCGCCGCGGCCGTCGTCGCCGGTGTGGTCGGCGCGTTCGAGCTGTGCCCCGACGTCGACGTCCGGGACGACGGCGCGGTGCTGCGGCTGGCCGACGAGCTCGAGGGTCACCCGGACAACGTCGCCGCCTGCCTGCTCGGCGGCGCGACGCTGTCGTGGACGACGCCCGAGGGCGCGCGGGCCGACCGGCTGCCGGTGGGCGAGGACGTCGTGCCGGTGGTGCTGGTGCCGGAGGCGACCCTGTCGACGCACACCGCGCGCACGCTGCTGCCGGACCTGGTGCCGCACGCCGACGCCGCGTACAACGCCGCCCGCGCCGCACTGCTGGTGCACGCGCTGACCGCGGAGCCGGCGA
Organism: Geodermatophilus sp. SYSU D00698; assembly: GCF_054050335.1. NCBI lineage: Bacteria > Bacillati > Actinomycetota > Actinomycetes > Geodermatophilales > Geodermatophilaceae > Geodermatophilus > Geodermatophilus sp. SYSU D00698. The sequence continues at coordinate 28,236 of NZ_JBJGZD010000035.1, read as the reverse complement.
TGCTGCTCGAGGCCACCGACGACCGGCTGCACCAGCGGCAGCGCGCGGCCGCGATGCCGGACACGATCGCGCTGGTCGACCGGCTGCGCGCGGCCGGACACGCCGCCGTCGTGTCCGGGGCCGGGCCCAGCGTCCTCGTGCTCGCGCGGCGGCACCCCGACGACGTCCCGGGGGACGCGGCGGCGGTGCGCGAGGTGAGCGGGATCACCCCGGACGGGTGGCGGGTGTACCCCCTGGAGGTGGACCACGGCGGCGCCCGCGTGGTTCGAGTGACGCCTGGGGTATCGTCTTCGTAACGAGGAACACTCCGCTGGTCAGCGGTGTTGTCCCGTCCGTGGGGCGAGTCCTAGGCTTGCTGCGTAGCCGCCCCTCAGGCGAGCCTCGCGCGGAACGTTGCAGACGACCTTCCTGTCGACGCTGATCCCCGCTCCGCACCCACTCGATCCGCCGTCCCCCCTGTCCGGAACAGATGGACGGGGCGGCGCCGGGTCACCTCCTGCGCTGGTAGGCGCAGGCCACCGCAGGGAAGGACCTGTACGTGAGCGAAACCACCGACCTCGCCACCACCGGCGCCCCCGAGGGCGCTGCGGGCGAGGCACCTGCGGCCACCGGCACGGCGGGCCGCTCCCGCCGCCGCGGCAGTGGGCTGGCCGGCATGCTGCTCCCCGAGCTGCAGCGGCTCGCGGCCGAGCTGGGCATCCCCGGCACCGGCCGGATGCGCAAGGGCGACCTCGTCGCCGCCATCTCCGCCCGCCAGGTCGGCGGCGCGACGCCGGGCAGCGTCCCGGCGCCCGGCGCCCCGGCCGACGCGGCCCCGAACGTCCCGGCCTCGCGGGGCGCCGACGCCGTCGCCGCCACCGCCACGCCGGTCGAGGCCCCCGTCACCGGGGGCGCCAACAGCGGTCCGGTGACCGCCCCCGCCGCCGACGCCCCGGCCGAGGGCGCCCCGCGGCGCCGGCGTGCCGCCAGCCGCCCGGCCGGTGCCCCCACCGCGGAGGCGCCCGCCGCCGCGGCGCCCGCTGCCGAGGCCCCCGCTGCCGAGGCCCCGGCCGCCGAGGCTCCCGCCGCGGCTCCGCCGGCCGCCCCGCCGGCCGCCCCGCCCGCGGAGCGCACCGAGGGCGGGCGACCCGCCGGTGACCGCACCGACGGCGACCGCGGCGACGCCGACCGCAGTGACGCCGACCGCGGCGACGGCGACCGTGCCGAGGGCGACCGCCCGGCCCGCAACCGGGACCGCAACCGCAACCGGGACGGCCGCGATGCCCGCGACGGCGACCGCGCCGAACGCGGCAACCGGGACGGGCAGCGCGACGGCAACCGGGACGGCCGCGATGCCCGCGACGGCGACCGCGCCGAGCGCGGCAACCGGGACGGGCAGCGCGACGGCAACCGCGAGGGCCAGCGCGACGGCCAGCGCGACGGGCGCGGCCCCGACCGCGGCGAGCGCGCCGACCGCAACGCCCGGCCGAACGACCGCACCGACCGGAACGACCGCGCGGACAACCGCAACGACGAGGACGACGACGACTTCGAGGGCGGCCGCGGCCGCCGCGGCCGCCGCTACCGGGACCGCAACCGCCGCAACGGCCGGGACCGCTTCGACCAGCCCACCGAGCCGACGGTCAGCGAGGACGACGTCCTGCTGCCGGTCGCCGGCATCCTCGACGTCCTGGACAACTACGCGTTCGTCCGGACCTCGGGGTACCTGACCGGCCCCAACGACGTCTACGTGTCGCTGTCCCAGGTGCGCCGGCACGGCCTGCGCCGCGGTGACGCGATCACCGGCGCGGTCCGCCAGCCGCGCGAGGGCGAGCGCAAGGACAAGTACAACGCGCTGGTCCGCCTCGACTCGGTCAACGGCCTGGACCCCGAGCAGGCCCGCAACCGGCCGGAGTTCACCAAGCTGACCCCGCTCTACCCGCAGGAGCGGCTGCGGCTGGAGACCGACCCGCACCAGCTGACCACCCGGGTCATCGACCTGGTCATGCCGATCGGCAAGGGGCAGCGCGCGCTCATCGTGTCGCCGCCCAAGGCCGGCAAGACGATGGTGCTGCAGGCGATCGCCAACGCGATCACCACGAACAACCCCGAGTGCCACCTCATGGTCGTCCTCGTCGACGAGCGGCCCGAGGAGGTCACCGACATGCAGCGCTCGGTGAAGGGCGAGGTCATCGCCTCGACCTTCGACCGGCCGCCGTCGGACCACACCACCGTCGCGGAGCTGTCGATCGAGCGCGCCAAGCGCCTGGTCGAGATGGGCCACGACGTCGTCGTCCTGCTGGACTCGATCACCCGCCTGGGCCGCGCCTACAACCTGGCCGCCCCCGCCAGCGGGCGCATCCTGTCCGGTGGTGTCGACTCGACGGCGCTCTACCCGCCCAAGCGCTTCCTCGGGGCCGCCCGCAACATCGAGAACGGCGGCTCGCTGACCATCCTCGCGTCGGCGCTGGTCGAGACCGGCTCGACGATGGACACGGTCATCTTCGAGGAGTTCAAGGGCACGGGGAACGCGGAGATCAAGCTCGACCGCCGGCTGGCGGACAAGCGGGTCTTCCCGGCCGTCGACGTCAACGCGTCGGGCACCCGCAAGGAGGAGATCCTCCTCTCGCCCGACGAGCTGGCCATCGTCATCAAGCTGCGCCGCGTGCTCTCCGCGCTCGAGCCGCAGCAGGCGCTGGAGCTGCTGCTCGACAAGCTGCGCAAGACGCGCAACAACGTCGAGTTCCTCATGCAGATCCAGAAGACGACGCTCGGCCCCGAGCGCGACTGAGCACCACCGCTGCAGCAGGGCCCGGCCGTCTGGGACACTGGACGGCCGAGCCCCGCTGCGCGCCTGGAATGACCGGCCGGCCGCCGGCGTTCACGACAACAGCACCGAGACGTCCCCGGAAGAGGCCCGCATCATGAAGTCCGGTATCCACCCCGACTACCACACCACCACGGTGACCTGTGGGTGTGGGAACACCTTCACCACCCGCAGCACCGCCCCCGGCGGCACGCTGACCGTCGAGACCTGCTCCGCCTGCCACCCCTTCTACACGGGCAAGCAGCGGATCCTCGACACCGGTGGCCGCGTGGCCCGCTTCGAGAAGCGGTTCGGCAAGCGCGGCGCCACCGCCGGCAAGTAGCACCCCCGACGGCGCCCGTCCCACCTCGCGTGGGACGGGCGCCGTCGTCGTGTCCACCCCCGCTCCACCCCGCACGAGAGGTACGCCATGAGCAGCCCGACCGACGCCGCGCCCGACCGGCTGCGCGGGCTGCTCGAGGAGCACGCCGCGCTGGAGACCGAGCTCGCCGACCCCGCGGTGCACGCCGACGCCGGCCGCGCCCGGCGCCTGGGCCGCCGCTACGCCCAGCTCGCGCCCGTGGTGGAGACCGCCCGCGCGCTCGACACCGCCCGCGACGACCTCGACGCCGCCCGCGAGCTGGCCGCCGAGGACCCCTCCTTCGCCGAGGAGGCCCGCGGCCTCGAGACCCGCATCGACGAGCTCACCGACCGGCTGCGCGAGCTGCTGCTCCCGAAGGACCCCGACGACGACAAGGACGTCATCCTCGAGATCAAGGCGGGGGAGGGCGGCGCGGAGTCCGCGCTGTTCGCCGGCGACCTGCTGCGCATGTACCTGCGCTACGCCGAGCGCCGCGGCTGGGCCACCGAGGTCCTCGACGCCGTCCCCGCCGAGCTCGGCGGCTACAAGGACGTCTCGATCGCGGTGAAGTCCCGCACCGACGAGGGCATCTGGTCGCGGCTGAAGTTCGAGGGCGGCGTCCACCGGGTGCAGCGGGTGCCGGTCACCGAGTCGCAGGGCCGGATCCACACCTCCGCCGTCGGCGTCCTCGTGCTGCCCGAGGCGGAGGAGGTCGACGTCACCGTCGACCCGAACGACCTGCGCATCGACGTCTTCCGCTCGTCCGGCCCCGGCGGGCAGAGCGTGAACACCACCGACTCCGCCGTCCGCATCACCCACCTGCCCACCGGCATCGTGGTCAGCTCGCAGAACGAGAAGAGCCAGCTGCAGAACCGCGAGTCGGCGCTGCGGGTGCTCCGCTCGCGGCTGCTGGCCGCCGCCCGCGAGGAGGCCGCGGCCACCGCCAGCGACCAGCGCCGCAGCCAGGTCCGCACGGTCGACCGCAGCGAGCGGGTGCGCACCTACAACTTCCCGGAGAGCCGCCTCTCCGACCACCGGGTCGGCTTCAAGGCGCACAACCTCGACCAGGTCCTCGACGGCGAGCTCGACCCGGTCATCGACGCGCTCACCCGCGCGCACACCGCCGAGCTGCTGGCGGCCGGGTCCTGAACACCCGCGCGCTGCTCGCCGGCGCCGCCCGCCGCCTGGCCGAGGCCGGCGTCGAGTCGCCCCGCGTGGACGCCGAGCTGCTGCTCGCCCACGTCCTCGGCGCCACCCGGACGGCACTGCTCACCCGCGACGACGTCGGCGACGACGCCGCCGCCCGCTTCGCCGCGCTGCTCGACCAGCGGGCCGCCCGCGTCCCGCTGCAGCACCTCACCGGCCGGGCGCCGTTCCGCCACCTCGAGCTCGCCGTCGGCCCCGGCGTGTTCGTGCCCCGCCCCGAGACCGAGCAGCTCGTCGAGTGGGCGCTGGCGCGGCTGGCCGGCGTCGACGAGCCGGTCGTCGTCGACCTGGGCAGCGGGTCCGGCGCGATCGCGCTGTCGATCGCGCACGAGCACCCCGGCGCGCGGGTCACCGCCGTCGAGCGCGACCCGCAGGCGATCGAGTGGACCCGCCACAACGCCGGCCTGCGCACCGCGGCGGGGGACCGGCCGGTCACCGTGCTCGCCGGCGACATGACCGACCCGGGCCTGCTGCGCGACCTCGACGGCACCGTCGACCTCGTCGTCTCCAACCCGCCCTACGTCCCCGACGGCGCGCGGGTGCCGCGGGAGGTCGCCGACCACGACCCGCCGCTGGCGCTGTGGGGCGGCCCGGACGGACTCGACGTCGTCCGCGGGCTGCTGACGACGGCGGCCCGGCTGCTGCGCCCCGGCGGCGGGCTGGGTGTCGAGCACGCCGACGCGCAGGGGAGTGCGCTGCCCGCGCTGGTGCGCGGCACCGGCGACTTCACCGCCGTCGCGGACCACCCCGACCTCGCCGGGAGGCCGCGGTTCACGACCGCCGTCCGGGCTGGGGGAGACTGACCGCCCGTGGCCGACCTCTACGACTGCACCGACCCCGAGCAGCGCGCCGCGGGTCTCGACGCCGCCGCCGCCGCGATCGCCCGCGGCGAGCTGGTCCTGCTGCCCACCGACACCGTCTACGGCGTCGGCGCCGACGCGTTCTCGCCCGCCGCGGTCTCCGGCCTGCTGGCGGCGAAGAACCGCGGCCGCGCCATGCCGGTCCCTGTGCTGATCGGGGAGGCCTCGACGATGGCCGGGCTGACCATGAGCGTGCCCCGGGTGGCGCAGCGGCTGGCCGAGGCCTTCTGGCCGGGCGGGCTGACCCTCGTCGTCGAGCACGCGCCGTCGCTGGCCTGGGACCTCGGCGACGCCGAGGGGACGGTCGCCGTCCGCCTCCCCGACGACGACGTCGCCCGCGACCTGCTGCGCCGCACCGGCCCGCTCGCCGTGTCCAGCGCCAACCGCTCCGGCCGGCCCGCCGCCACGAACGCCCAGGAGGCGGACGCGCAGCTCGGCGAGCACGCCGCGGTCGTCCTCGACGGCGGCCCGCGCGCGGGCTCGGCGGCCAGCACGATCGTCGACTGCACCGGCCCGGTGCCGCGCGTGCTGCGGGTGGGCGCGGTACCGGTCGAGCGGCTGCGCGAGGTCGTGCCCGAGGTCACGGACTAGGGCCCCGTCGCCGGCGGCTGCGGATCCCGCTCCGTCCGGTGACGGGGGGATACCGTGGGGGTACCGCCAGCCCCGTCCGCCCGCCGCCTCGCCCCCGGGAGCCCCGTCGCGATGAGCACGCCCGCCGCGCGCCCGGCCGGGACCGCGCGCGGTCCGCACGGGGGCTGAGCCGTGCGCGAGTACGCCGTCGTCCTGCTGACCGCGGGCCTGGTCACCTTCCTGGCCACGCCGGTGGTGCGGATCGCGGCGGTGCGGCTGCGGATGATGGCCGCCCCCCGCGAGCGCGACGTGCACGTCATCCCCACCCCGCGCGGCGGCGGCGTGGCCATGTACCTCGGGGTCGCGGCGGCGGTGCTGGTGGCCACCCGGCTGCCCGCCCTGCAGCGCACCTTCGACGACTCGCAGACCGCCGCCGTCCTCGTCGCCGGCGGGCTCATCTGCCTGCTCGGCGTGCTCGACGACAAGTTCGGCCTCGACGCGCTCACCAAGCTCACCGGCCAGATCGCCGCCGCCGGCGTCATGGTGCTGCTCGGTGTCCAGCTGGCGTTCCTGTTCCTGCCGGTCGCCGACATCGGGACCATCTCCTTCGGCCCGGACGTCGGCGTGCCGCTGACCATCCTGCTGACCGTCCTCACGGTCAACGCGCTCAACTTCATCGACGGCCTCGACGGGCTGGCCGCGGGCGTCTCGGCCATCGCGGCGCTGGCCTTCTTCGCCTACAGCTACAACCTCAGCCGGGTCGGCTACGACGAGGTCGCCAGCGCCCCGGCCCTCGTGACGGCGGTGCTCGCCGGCGCCTGCCTGGGCTTCCTGCCGCACAACTTCAGCCCGGCGCGCATCTTCATGGGCGACTCCGGGTCGATGCTCGTCGGGCTGATGCTCTCGGCCGCCGCGGTGAGCGCCACCGGCCGGGTCGACGCCCAGTCCTTCGACTCCGCGGCCAGCCTCCTGCCGCTGGCCCTGCCGCTGCTGGTGCCGATCGCGGTGCTCTTCATCCCGTTCGTCGACCTGCTCCTCGCGGTGGTCCGCCGCACCCGGCGCGGGCAGTCGCCGTTCTCGCCGGACAAGATGCACCTGCACCACCGGCTGCTGTCCATCGGACACTCGCACCGCCGGGCGGTGCTGACCATGTACTTCTGGGCGGCTCTCCTGTCCTTCGGCGCGGTGGCCCTGTCGGTCACCGGCGGGACGGTCGAGCTGCTCGTCGTGATCGGGGTGCTGCTCGTCGTGGGTGTCGTCGTCGTCCTCGCCCCGCACGCCCGGCGTGCCGCCCGCGAGGCCCGGGCCGCCGAGATCGCCGAGCAGCGCCGCCGCAGCCGCGCCGCCCACCCGACCGCGCGGGCGCACCGCGCCGGGCGCCGGTCCCCGGAGCCGGCGACGCCCGCGGCGCCCCCGGTGCCGGCCGCCGCACCTGCCCCCGCGCCGCCGACCCCGACCGCCCCCCGTGCGGCCGGCGCCGGCCAGGGGCTGCGGTGAGCGCGCCCCGCCCGGCCCCGCAGGTCCCGTGGGACCTGTCGTTCCTCAAGGTCGGCACGCTGGTCACCGGCACGGTCGCCGTCGTCGCCGCGCTGGTGGCCGGGCTGGTCGCCGGGTGGGCCGACGCGGTCGGGGTGCTGGTCGGAGCCCTGGTCGTGACGGCGTTCTTCGTGCTCTCCGGTGTGGTCATCGCCTGGGCCGGGCGGGTCGACGACACCTTCACGCTGCCGGCCGCGCTGGGCACCTTCTTCGTCAAGGCGGTCGTGCTGTTCGGCATCCTCAACGCGCTGCCGGAGGACGGCTGGCTCGACCGGCGGACCCTCGCGTGGGCGGTGGTCGTGGGGGCCCTGCTGTGGAGCGGCGTGCAGCTGCGGTGGGTCTGGACCCGCCCGCTGTACTACGTCACGCCGCCCGCGCCACCCGGTCAGGCGACGGTCCCCCCGGCACCGGGAGGCGCCCCCACGCCCGGCTGATAGTGTCCCGGCGATGGCCGAGGACGACCCCACCCGTGGGGAGCCCCGGCCCCGACCTGCGCGACCAGCCCCTCGGGGCAGCGGTGCCGAGACCGGCTGGGCCGTCATCGGGACCATGATCTCCGGGATGGCCGTGTGGGGCGGTGCCGGGTGGTTGCTCGACCGGTGGTTGGACACGCGGGTGTTCCTGCCGGTCGGGATCCTCCTCGGCATCTCGGCGGCCATCTACCTGGTCGTCAAACGGTTCGGCGGGCTGCCACCAGACCCTGGTGCACCCGAGCAGGGCAACCCCCCGGGCGGACGACGGAGCCGGCCCAGGACGCAGAAGGGACCACGGTGACCTCCAGCGCCCTCGCGCTCACGGACGTGCTCGCCGCCGAGGGCGGCGGGTCCGGCGACGGCTTCCAGGCCCCCGGCCTGAGCGAGTTCTACCCGGAGCCCCTCGCCGAGTTCTCGCTGCTCGGCATCGACTTCGAGATCACGCGCATCACGCTCGGTCTGTGGTTCGCCACGCTGGCGATGCTCGTCTTCATGGTCCTCACGGTCCGCAGGCCGCAGATCGTGCCGGGCAAGATGCAGTTCATCGGCGAGAGCGGCTACTCGCTGGTCCGGGACGGGATCGCCCGCGACGTCGTCGGCCCCAAGGGGATCCCCTTCGCGCCGTTCCTCGCGTCGCTGTTCTTCTTCATCCTCGCGAACAACCTGATGGCGATCCTGCCGCTGGCGCAGATCTCTCCCATGTCGCGGTTCGCGTTCCCGCTGGTCCTCGCCGGCATCTGCTGGGTGCTCTACATCTACATCGGCATCCGCGAGCAGGGCGCCGGCCGCTACTTCAAGGACATCCTGTTCCTGCCCGGCGTGCCCAAGCCGATGTACGTCCTGGTCACGCCGATCGAGATCCTGCAGAACTTCATCGTCCGGCCCTTCACGCTCGCCGTCCGGCTCTTCGCGAACATGTTCGCCGGCCACATGCTGCTGGTGGTCTTCTCCCTCGGCGCGGTCTACCTGTTCAGCCGGGACAACTTCTCGATCGTCTTCGGCCCGATCTCGGCGCTGATGGCGATCGTCATGACCTTCTTCGAACTGCTGGTCATCTTCCTGCAGGCCTACGTCTTCACCGTGCTGATGGGGACCTACCTCAACGGCTCGATCGAGGCCGAGCACTGACCGGCTGAGCGCGCACCTCCCGGACCGCACCACCCCCAAGACCCCCGCAAGCCGCCCGGAGACACCGGGCGACGACACAGGAGGAACACCCCGTCATGGATCTTCTGGCTGAGCTGTCCGGCAGCATCGGCTCCGTGGGCTACGGCCTCGCCGCCATCGGCCCGGGCATCGGCGTCGGCATCGTGTGGGCCGCCTACATCCAGGCCACCGCCCGGCAGCCCGAGTCGGCCGGCCTGACCCGTACCTACGCGTTCCTCGGGTTCGCGCTCTCCGAGGCGCTCGCGCTCATCGGCTTCGTCGTCCCCTTCGTCTTCGGCACCTGATCCGCGCCCGCGGGCCGGCACCGACTGAGACAGGGACACTGAGACCATGAGAATCCTCGCAGCGGAGGAAGCCCACAACCCGCTGATCCCGCCGCTGGGCGAGATCGTCATCGGGCTGATCGCGTTCGCGATCGTCATGCTGGTCTTCTTCCGGTTCATCGCCCCGCGCTTCGAGCAGGTCTTCCGGGCCCGCCGCGAGGCCATCGAGGGCGGCATCGAGCGGGCGGAGGCCATGCAGGCCGAGGCCAAGGCCGCGCTGGAGCAGTACCGCGCCCAGCTGGCCGAGGCACGCACCGAGGCCGCGCAGATCCGGGACCAGGCCCGGGCCGAGGGCCAGCAGATCCTCGAGGAGCTGCGGGCCCAGGCGCAGGAGGAGTCGGCGCGCATCGTCGCCCGCGGCGAGGAGCAGCTGGCCAGCTCGCGCCAGTCGGTCATCAACGAGCTGCGCGGCCAGATCGGCACGCTGGCCGTCGACCTCGCCGGCCGCGTGGTGGGGGAGTCCCTGGAGGACGAGGCCCGGCGCCGCGGCACCGTCGACCGGTTCCTCGACCAGCTCGACGGCATGGCCGGCGGTGCGGCGGGCAACGGCCGCACCGGCAGCACGGTGTTCGTCCCCGGCGGCGACCGCTGATGGACGCCTCCAGCCGGGAGGCGCTCGCGGTCAGCCGCGAGCGCCTCGCCGCGACGACGGCCGGTGCCGCCGGCCCGGGCCTGCTGGCCCTGGCCGACGAGCTGTTCGCCGTCGCGCGGCTGCTCGACGGCAACGTCGCGCTGCGCCGGGCCCTGTCCGACCCGGCGGCCAAGCCGGCCGACCGGGCCGGACTGGCCCGCCGGATCCTCGGCGGGCGGGTCTCCGAGGCCGCCGTCGACCTGGTCGAGACCGTCGCCCGCCAGCGGTGGTCGCGGCCGCTGGACCTGGTCGAGGCCGCCGAGACCCTGGCCACCGAGGCCTCGCTGGACGCCGCCGAGGCGCGTGGCGAGCTCGAGGGTGTCGAGGACGAGCTGTTCCGCTTCGGGCGGATCGTCGGCGGCGACCCGGGGCTGTCCCGCATCCTCTCCGACGACTCGGCACCGGCCGAGGGGCGCGCGGCGCTGCTCGACCGGCTCCTGTCGGGCCGGGTCAGCCCGGTCACCGAGCAGCTGCTGCGGAACTCGCTGACCGTCCGGCACGTCGGTAACGCGGAGAACAGGGTCGAGCGGCTGTCCGTGGCCGCTTCCGCCCGGCGCGGCCGCTCGGTCGCCCACGTCACGACGGCGGTGCCGCTGACGGCGACGCAGGAGCAGCGGCTGCGCGACGTGCTCGGCCGGATCTACGGGCGGACGATCGGCCTGCAGGTGACGGTCGACCCCGAGGTGCTCGGCGGCCTGGTCGTGCGCGTCGGTGACGAGGTCATCGACGGCAGCATCGCCAACCGGCTCGAGTCCGCCGGCCGCCGGCTCGCCGGCTGACCCGCCCCACCCCAGACCACAGACAGCACGACCCAGCAGGGAAGAGGACGCGTGCCATGGCCGAGCTGACGATCTCCGCAGACGAGATCCGCAGTGCCATCCAGAACTACGTCACCGAGTACTCCCCGGACGTGTCCCGGGAGGAGGTCGGGATCGTCACCGAGGCCGGCGACGGCATCGCCCGGGTCGAGGGCCTGCCCTCGGTCATGACCAACGAGCTGCTCGAGTTCGAGAGCGGCGTCCGCGGCCTCGCGCTGAACCTCGACGTCCGCGAGGTCGGCGTCGTCATCCTCGGTGACTTCGCCGGCATCGAGGAGGGCCAGCAGGTCCGCCGCACCGGCGAGGTCCTGTCGGTGCCGGTCGGCGACGGCTACCTCGGCCGCGTCGTCGACCCGCTCGGCAACCCGATCGACGGCGGCGGCGAGATCGCCACCACCGGCCGCCGCGCGCTGGAGCTGCAGGCCCCCACCGTCGTCCAGCGCAAGTCGGTGCACGAGCCGCTGCAGACCGGGATCAAGGCCATCGACGCCATGACCCCGATCGGCCGCGGGCAGCGCCAGCTGGTCATCGGCGACCGCCAGACCGGCAAGACGGCGATCGTGCTCGACACGATCATCAACCAGAAGACGGCCTGGGCGACCGGCGACCCGAAGCAGCAGGTCCGCTGCATCTACGTCGCCGTCGGCCAGAAGGGCTCCACGATCGCGGCGATCCGCGCCTCCCTCGAGGAGGCCGGCGCGATGGAGTACACGACCATCGTCGCCGCTCCCGCGTCGGAGGCCGCCGGCTTCAAGTACATCGCCCCCTACACCGGCTCGGCCATCGGTCAGCACTGGATGTACGAGGGCAAGCACGTCCTGATCGTCTTCGACGACCTGTCCAAGCAGGCCGAGGCCTATCGCGCCGTCTCGCTGCTGCTGCGCCGCCCGCCGGGCCGCGAGGCGTACCCGGGTGACGTCTTCTACCTCCACTCCCGGCTGCTGGAGCGCTGCGCCAAGCTCTCCGACGACCTGGGCGCCGGGTCGATGACGGGTCTCCCGCTCATCGAGACCAAGGGCAACGACGTGTCGGCCTACATCCCGACCAACGTCATCTCGATCACCGACGGGCAGATCTTCCTCGAGACCGGTCTGTTCAACTCCGGTGTCCGCCCGGCCATCAACGTGGGCATCTCGGTGTCCCGGGTCGGCGGCTCGGCGCAGATCAAGGCGATGAAGTCGGTCGCCGGCCGCCTGCGCCTGGACCTGGCCCAGTACCGCGAGCTCGAGGCGTTCGCCTCGTTCGCCTCGGACCTGGACGCCTCCAGCCGGGCCACCCTCGACCGCGGCCAGCGCCTGGTGGAGCTGCTCAAGCAGGGCCAGTACCAGCCGTACCCGGTCGAGCGCGAGGTCGTCTCGCTGTGGCTGGGCACCACCGGCAAGCTCGACCGCGTGCCGGTGTCCGACGTCCGCCGGTTCGAGTCGGAGTTCCTCGACTACATCGGCCGCGGCGAGAGCGGCGTCTACGACGAGATCCGCACCTCGCGGGCCCTCGGCGACGACGCGGTGAGCAGCCTCGAGCGCGCCGTCGAGAGCTTCTACCAGCAGTTCACGACCTCCGACGGCACCTCGCTGGTCAACGAGCCCGAGGCCGAGGCCATGGACGCGTCCGAGCGTGGCCAGGAGCGCGTCCAGGTCAAGAAGGCCTGACCGGTGGCCGGTTCCCTTCGCGCGCTGCGGCGCCGCATCCGCTCCACCCAGTCGACGAAGAAGATCTTCTCGGCCCAGGAGCTGATCGCCGGCGCCCGCATCGTGCGCGCCCAGGCCCGGGTGGAGGCGTCCAAGCCGTACGCCCGGGAGATCACCCGGGTCCTGTCCGCGCTGGCGTCGTCCGCCTCGCTCGAGCACCCGCTGCTCACCGAGCGGCAGTCGACCCGGCGGGCCGCGGTGCTGGTGGTCACCTCCGACCGCGGGTTCGCCGGCTCGTACAACGTCAACGTGCTGCGGCGCACCGAGGAGCTGCTGTCGCTGCTGCGGCAGGAGGGCAAGGAGCCGCAGGTCTACGTCATCGGCCGCAAGGGGGAGACCTACTACTCCTTCCGCAACCGGCCGGTGGTGCAGACCTTCACCGGGTTCTCCGAGCAGCCGGCCTACACCGACGCCCAGGAGGTCGGGCGCGTCCTCATCGACGCGTTCACCGCCGGGGCCGACGACGCCGACGGCGCGGGTCCTGACGGCGTGGCCGGCGTGGACGAGCTGCACATCGTCTACACCGAGTTCCGGTCGCTGCTCGCGCAGGTCCCGGTCGCCAAGCGGCTGGCCCCGCTGGAGGTCGAGGAGGTCGAGGAGTTCGACTTCGAGCGGGAGGACCGCGAGGCCGGGCGCACCGGCGACTCCGGGGTCCCCACCTCGTACGAGTTCGAGCCCTCGCCCGACGCGCTGCTCGACGCGCTGCTGCCGAAGTACGTCACCACCCGCATCTACGCGGCGCTGCTCGAGGCCGCGGCCTCGGAGTCGGCGTCGCGGCGGCGGGCGATGAAGTCGGCCTCGGACAACGCCGAGGAGCTGGCGAAGAGCCTCTCCCGCCAGGCCAACCAGGCGCGCCAGGCCGAGATCACCCAGGAGATCAGCGAGATCGTCGGTGGCGCCGACGCGCTGGTCGCAGCCAACGCCGACGACTGACCACCCCGGCCCCCGCCCGAGGCGGGGGTCGGGTCTCCGATCCACCTGACCGAGGAGCCCCCTCATGACCGTCACCGAGGACCGTCCGACCACCCAGGCGACAGGCCGCGTCGTCCGGGTCACCGGGCCGGTCGTCGACGTCGAGTTCCCGCGCGACGCGATGCCCGACCTGTTCAACGCCCTCCGGGTCGACGTCGCGCTCGCCGACCTGAGCAAGACGCTGACCCTCGAGGTCGCCCAGCACCTGGGCGACAACGTGGTCCGCACCATCTCCATGCAGCCCACCGACGGCCTGGTCCGCGGCGCCGCGGTCAGCGACACCGGCGCCTCGATCAGCGTGCCGGTCGGCGACGTCACCAAGGGCCACGTCTTCAACGCCCTCGGTGACTGCCTGGACGCCCCCGGCCACGGCGCCGACGCCCCGCACTGGTCGATCCACCGGCACGCGCCGCGGTTCGACCAGCTCGAGGGCCGCACCGAGCTGCTCGAGACCGGCATCAAGGTCATCGACCTGCTCACCCCGTACGTGGCCGGCGGGAAGATCGGCCTGTTCGGCGGTGCCGGCGTGGGCAAGACCGTGCTGATCCAGGAGATGATCCGGCGGGTCGCCCAGGAGTTCGGTGGCGTGTCGGTGTTCGCCGGCGTCGGCGAGCGCACCCGCGAGGGCAACGACCTCATCACCGAGATGACCGAGTCCGGCGTCATCGAGTCCACCGCGCTGGTCTTCGGCCAGATGGACGAGCCGCCGGGCACCCGGCTGCGGGTGGCGCTGTCGGCGCTGACGATGGCGGAGTACTTCCGCGACGAGCAGAACCAGGACGTGCTGCTCTTCATCGACAACATCTTCCGGTTCACCCAGGCCGGGTCCGAGGTGTCCACGCTGCTGGGCCGCATGCCCTCCGCCGTGGGTTACCAGCCGACCCTCGCCGACGAGATGGGCGAGCTGCAGGAGCGGATCACCTCGACGCGGGGTCACTCGATCACCTCGCTGCAGGCGATCTACGTGCCCGCCGACGACATCACCGACCCGGCGCCGCACACCACGTTCGCCCACCTCGACGCGACGACGGTGCTCTCCCGGCCGATCTCGGAGAAGGGCATCTACCCGGCCGTCGACCCGCTCGACTCCACCAGCCGGATCCTCGACCCGCAGTACGTCGGCCAGGACCACTACCAGGTCGCGCAGACGGTCAAGCAGATCCTCCAGCGCTACCAGGAGCTGCAGGACATCATCGCGATCCTCGGCATCGACGAGCTCTCCGAGGAGGACAAGGTCACCGTGCAGCGCGCACGGCGGATCGAGCGGTTCCTCTCGCAGAACATGTTCGTGGCCGAGGCCTTCACCGGTCAGCCCGGCTCGTTCGTGCCGCTGTCGGAGACCCTCGAGGCCTTCAAGGCGCTCACCGAGGGCAACTACGACCACGTGCCCGAGCAGGCCTTCTTCATGTGCGGTGGGCTCGAGGACCTCGAGCGCAACGCGGAGAAGCTCAAGCGCGGCTGAGGAAGGACCCCGTCCTCCTCACCCCTCGCCCACTCGGGGTGAGCCTCTGGACGGGGCCACACCACGTCACGGCCGGGTGTCCCTGCGGGGACGCCCGGCCGTCGTGCGTCCGGGTCCCCCTGGTGTGAAGGACCGGTCACACACGGTCGGGACCGGCCAGGGCGTGGCGCGCCAGGGGGTTGACGCACCCGCGCTCGTGGGCAGGTGCCTTCCGGGTGCACCTCCAGAGCGGGAGCCTTGCTGCTGATCGGACAGGTGGCGCCCGGAGGGACCGGACGCGCGGTGTGGGAGAAGACCATGGAGTGGCTGGATGCGACCAGCACCGACGGCACGGTGACCCGGCTGCCGGCCGGGACCGCCGATCCCGGGTGGACCTGGCCGCCGACGTCCGTACCGCACGTGCACGACATCGCCTACGACACCGAGGAGTGGGCACCCGCCTCGACGGTGCGCCACCCGTGGGTCCGCGTCGGCCGCTGGACCCTGCTCTACCGTCGCGCCGCCTGACGGAGGACCGGGTCCGCCGCCCGGCCGGGTGACCGCCGGGCGGCCCGCGCCGGGTGGTGCGGGTCCCGCGGCTAGAGTGGGCGACGACCGTCGCCGTGCCCGTTCCCCGGCCGGCGTCCCAGCACCGCCCGTCGGTGGACCCGGAGGAGTGTCGTGGCGACCCTGCAGGTCGAGTTGGTGGCCGTCGAGCGGACCATCTGGTCCGGTGAGGCGAGCATGGTCATCGCCCGCACGACCGAGGGCGAGATCGGCGTCCTGCCCGGCCACGCCCCGCTGCTCGGCGAGCTCGCCCCCGGTGGCGTCGTCACCGTCCGGACGACCGAGGGCCCGGACATGGTCGTCGCCGCCCACGGCGGCTTCCTGTCGGTGACGCCCAAGGGCGTGTCCATCCTCGCCGAGACCGCGGAGATCTCCTCCGAGATCGACGTCGAGCGGGCCCGCGAGGCGCTGCGCCGCGCCGAGTCCGCCGGCGACGACCCCGAGGCCCTCGCCGCCGCCCGCCGCGCCCAGTCCCGCCTGCGGGCCGCCGGACAGGCCGACTGACCCGACCGGACCGCGCCCGCCCCGGCCGACGGTGACCACCGCCCTGCTCGTCCTCGCCGGGGTGCTGGTCGTCGTCCTGGTGGTCGCCTTCCTCATCCGCCGCCGGCTGCTGCTCTCCGGCCTCGGCGCGGTGACGATGTGGCTGCGCCCGGCCGGCAGCTCCCGGTGGTCGGTGGGCGTCGCCTGGTACGGGGGAGAGGCGCTGCTCTGGTACCGCGCGCTGTCGCTGTCGGTCCGCCCGCAGCAGCGGCTGTGCCGCACGGAGGTGCAGGTCGAGGGCCGGCGGCCCCCCGGCCGGGACGACGTCGCCCTGCCCGACGACGCCGTCGTCCTGACCTGCGCCACCGGCGCCGGCCGCAAGGAGCTGGCCATGGACCCCTCCACGGTGACGGGGTTCCTCTCGTGGGTGGAGTCGGCCCCGCCCGTGCACTAGGGGCCTGAGTCAGCCCCGCGCGGCCCGCTGGGCGTGGACGCCGCTGTGCGCCCCGGGCTCCCACAGCACGTCGCCGCCGGGGTTGGCCTCGCGGGCGAGGATGAACAGCAGGTCCGAGAGCCGGTTGAGGTAGCGGGCGGTCTCCGGGTTGGTGCGCTCGCCGTCGGCCTCCAGCAGCGCCCACACGCTGCGCTCGGCCCGCCGGACGACCACCCGCGCCTGGTGCAGCAGCGCCGCCAGCGGCGTCCCGCCGGGCAGCACGAAGCTGGTCAGCGTCGGCAGTGCCTCGTTGTGCTCGTCGCAGGCCGCCTCCAGCCGCTCGGTGTAGGCGGCGGTCACCCGCAGCGGCGGGTGCGCGGGGTCGGGCACCACGGGCGTGGACAGGTCAGCGCCGACGTCGAACAGGTCGTTCTGCACGCTGCGCACGAGCTCGACCAGCTCGGGCGACGGCGCCCCCAGCGCCAGGGCCACGCCGAGCACGCTGTTGGCCTCGTCGACGTCGGCGTAGGCGACCAGCCGCGGGTCGGTCTTGGCCACCCGGCTCATGTCGCCCAGGTGCGTCTGCCCGGCGTCACCGGTCTTCGTGTAGATGCGGGTGAGCCGGACCGTCATGGGCCGAGCCTAGGACGCTGCCCGGAGCCGCCCGCGCACGCGCCGTAGGGTGGTCGGGTGCAGTGCTTCGAGGTGACCGGCGGCACCGCCCTCAGGGGCCGGGTACGGGTCACGGGGGCGAAGAACAGCGCTCTCAAGCTCATGGCGGCCGCGCTCCTGGCCTCCGGGCGGACGACGATCGACGAGGTCCCCGACATCCTCGACGTCGCGATCATGAGCGAGGTGCTGCGCCGGCTCGGCTGCGGCGTCGGCTACGAGCGCTCGGGGCAGCCCGGGGGCGGCGGCCGGGTCGTCGTCGACGTGCCGGAGGACCCCGCCACCGAGACCGACTACGACCTGGTCCGCAAGATGCGCGCCTCGATCAGCGTGCTCGGCCCGCTGGTCGCCCGGTGCGGCAGCGCCCGGGTGGCGCTGCCCGGCGGCGACGCGATCGGCTCCCGTGGGCTGGACATGCACATCTCCGGCCTGGAGCGGCTCGGCGCCTCGATCCACAGCGAGCACGGCTTCCTCGTCGCCTCCGCGCCGCGGCTGGTGGGCACCTCGATCTGGCTGGACTTCCCGTCGGTCGGCGCCACGGAGAACCTGCTCATGGCCGCGGTCCTGGCCCAGGGGACGACGGTCATCGACAACGCCGCCCGCGAGCCGGAGATCGTCGACATCTGCTCAATGCTGACCGCGATGGGCGCCCGCATCGACGGCGCGGGCACCTCCACGCTCACCGTCGAGGGCGTCGACGCGCTGTCGCCGGTGACCTACTCGACGGTGCCCGACCGCATCGTCGCCGGGACGTGGGCGATCGGCGCGGTGATGACCCGCGGCGACGTCGTCGTCGAGCGGGCCGTCCCCGACCACCTCGCCGTCCCGCTGGACAAGCTGGTCAGCGCCGGCGCCACCGTGGAGGTCGTCGAGAACGGCGTCCGGATCGCCATGGACGAGCGGCCGCGCGGGGTCGACGTCGTCACGCTGCCGTTCCCCGGGTTCCCGACCGACCTGCAGCCGATGGCGGTCGCGCTGGCCGCGGTGTCCACCGGCACGGCGCTGATCACCGAGAACGTGTTCGAGGGCCGGTTCATGTTCGTCAACGAGCTGGTGCGCCTGGGCGCCGACGTGCGCATCGACGGCCACCACGCCGTCGTGCGCGGGCGGGAGCGGCTGTCGTCGGCGCCCGTGGTGGCCACCGACATCCGCGCCGGCGCCGGGCTGGTGCTGGCCGGGCTGCTGTCCGACGGCGTCACCGAGGTGCAGGACGTGCACCACGTCGACCGCGGCTACCCCGACTTCGTCGAGCAGCTGCGCGGCCTGGGCGTGCAGATCGAGCGCGTCGAGCGCCCGAGCGACCTCTGAGCCCGCGGGGAGGGGGCTACGCCGCGGGGAAGGAGGACGCGAGCGCCCGGGCACGGGCGGCGTCCTCGGGGAAGACCAGCACGTCGGCGCGGTGCGCCTCGGGGAAGCGGACCGTCGAGCGGATCCCGGCGTCGGAGAGCACTGCGCGCAGCGCGAGCGCCGACTCGCGGCGGGACAGCGTGGCGACCCGCGTGAGCAGACCGTCGTCGGTGGGTGGGGGACGGCGCCGGCGCACGCTCCCGGTGGAGCTCCCGCCGAAGGCCCAGCGCATGAAGAGAGCCAGCAGCACCATGACGACGATCGCGATGACCGGTCCGGCGATGTAGCTCAGACTGCCCGGCTGCAGCACGGCGCCTCCCCTCGGCGGGCGGCGTCCGGGCCTCTCCCGGCCCGGTCGCACACGACCGAGTGTGCCACCGCGGGGCTCCCGGACCGGTGCTGCTACTGGCCGGTAACACCCCTACACTCCGCTGGCATGCCGTTCCCTTCATCGCCGAAGGAGCGCGACCGTCCCTGGGTCATGCGCACCTACGCCGGCCACTCCTCGCCGGCCGAGTCCAACGCGCTCTACCGCCGGAACCTGGCGAAGGGGCAGACCGGCCTGTCGGTCGCCTTCGACCTGCCGACGCAGACCGGCTACGACCCCGACGACGAGCTCGCCGTCGGTGAGGTCGGCAAGGTCGGCGTCCCGGTGACGCACATCGGCGACATGCGGGCGCTGTTCGACGGCATCCCGCTCGACGAGATGAACACGTCGATGACGATCAACGCCACCGCCATGTGGCTGCTCGCGCTCTACCAGGCGGTCGCCGAGGAGCACGGGCACGACGTCGCGCAGCTCGCCGGGACGACGCAGAACGACATCATCAAGGAGTACCTGTCGCGGGGGACCTACGTGTTCCCGCCCGGGCCCTCGATGCGGCTGATCACCGACATGGTCGCCTACACGGTGACGGCGATGCCGAAGTGGAACCCGATCAACATCTGCAGCTACCACCTGCAGGAGGCCGGGGCGACGCCGGTGCAGGAGATCGCCTACGCGATGAGCACCGCGATCGCCGTCCTGGACTCGGTGCGCGACTCCGGCCAGGTGCCGCGGGAGCGCTTCGGCGAGGTGGTCGCGCGCATCTCCTTCTTCGTCAACGCGGGCGTCCGCTTCGTCGAGGAGATGTGCAAGATGCGCGCCTTCACCCAGCTCTGGGACGAGCTGACGCAGGAGCGCTACGGCGTGCAGGACCCCAGGCACCGCCGCTTCCGCTACGGCGTGCAGGTCAACTCCCTGGGCCTGACCGAGGCGCAGCCGGAGAACAACGTGCAGCGGATCGTGCTGGAGATGCTCGCGGTCACGCTGTCCCGGGACGCCCGCGCCCGCGCGGTGCAGCTGCCGGCGTGGAACGAGGCGCTGGGCCTGCCCCGGCCGTGGGACCAGCAGTGGTCGCTGCGGCTGCAGCAGGTGCTCGCCTACGAGACCGACCTGCTCGAGTACGACGACCTGTTCACCGGGTCGGTCGTCGTGGAGCGGAAGGTGTCCGAGCTGGTCGAGGGCGCCCGTGCGGAGATCGCCCGGGTGCAGGAGATGGGCGGGGCGGTGGCCGCCGTCGAGTCCGGCTACATGAAGGGGCAGCTCGTCGCCTCGCTGGCCGAGCGCCGGCGCCGGATGGAGAACGGCGAGGACGTCGTCGTCGGCGTCAACCGGTTCGAGGGCACCGAGACCAACCCGCTGCTGGCCGACCTCGACGCCGCCATCCAGGTCGTCGACCCCGCCGTCGAGAACGCCGCCCAGGAGGCGGTTCGAAAGTGGCGGGCCGAGCGCGACCCGGCGCCGGTGGAGGCCGCGCTGGCCGCGCTGCGCGAGGCCGCCGGCAGCGACGTCAACCTCATGGAGGCGACCCTGCGGTGCGCCCGGGCGGGCGTGACGACGGGGGAGTGGGCGGGCGTGCTGCGCGAGGTGTTCGGCGAGTACCGCGCCCCCACCGGCGTCGCCGCGGCCACCGGCGGCGGCGAGGCCGACGAGACGCTGGCGCGGGTCCGCGAGCGGGTGCGCGCCACCGGCGAGGAGCTCGGCGGGCGGCTGCGGTTCCTGGTCGGCAAGCCCGGCCTCGACGGGCACTCCAACGGCGCGGAGCAGATCGCCGTCCGCGCCCGCGACGCCGGCTTCGAGGTGGTCTACCAGGGCATCCGGCTCACGCCCGCGCAGATCGTGTCGGCCGCGATCGAGGAGGACGTGCACGTCGTCGGGCTGTCGGTGCTCTCCGGCTCGCACCTGCAGGTGGTGCCGGCGGTGCTGCGGGGCCTGCAGGAGGCCGGCCTGGACGACGTCCCGGTCGTCGTCGGCGGGATCATCCCCGACAGCGACGCCCGCCGGCTGCGCGAGCAGGGCGTGGCCCGGGTGTTCACGCCGAAGGACTTCGGGCTCACCGACATCATGGGCCAGGTCGTGGACGTGGTCCGCGAGGCGAACGGCCTGGACGAGCGGGTGCCCGCCTCCGTCTGAGCCGCCGGCCGGCGCCGCTCACGCGATCGGCGCCGGCCGGCCGAACAGGTGGCCCTGGCCGTAGCGGACGCCGCGGGAGAGCAGGGCGTCGCGCTCGGCGGTGGTCTCGATGCCCTCGGCCACCAGCGTGGCGCCGGTGTCGGCGGCGAAGGCCACCATCGCCGCGGTCATCGCCTGCCGGGCCGGGTCGACGTCGACCCCGCTGACCAGCGCGATGTCGAGCTTGATGGTGTCCGGCCGCAGCCGCAGGATGTGCCGCAGGCTCGCGTAGCCGGCGCCGGCGTCGTCGATGCTGAGCCGGATCCCGGCCGCCCGCAGCGGCGCCAGCGCGCCCAGGACCGGCCCGTAGTCCGCGATCGGGCTGTGCTCGGTGATCTCCACGGTCAGCGCCGTCCGCCGGACGCCCTCGAGGAGCGCCTCGCCGACCTCGGGGGCGAGCAGCGCCTCGGGGGAGAGGTTGACCGCCAGCCGCAGGCCCCGCGGCAGCCGGTCCCCGGCCTCCAGCGCGGCGTGCACGGCCAGCAGCTCCAGCTCCACGCCCAGGCCGACGACCGCGGCGTCGGCGAACAGCGTCGCCGGGCCGCCCTCGCTGCCGGGGAAGCGGGACAGCGCCTCGTGCGCGACGACGGTGCCGCTGTGCATGTCGACGACCGGCTGGACGTGCACCTCCACCGCGCGCCGCTCCAGGACGTCGCAGACCCGCGCGTGCCGGGCGGCCAGCTCGGTCTGGGCGGCCTCCTCGGCGGTCAGCCGCTCGCCGATCAGCTCGGCGAGCATCTCCACCGTCCGCACCGACGAGCCGTCCAGCTGCTCGCCGGCGTCCCGGCTGATGCAGCACAGCATCCCGAGCGGGCGCCGGTCCTCGCCGCGCACCGGGGCGCCGACGTAGGAGCCGATCCCCAGCTGCCGGGTGACCGCGAGCTCGCGGGTGACCGGGTTGCGGTCGGCGCCGGTGACCACCGGCGGCAGCTGGCCCGACAGCACCCGCACGCAGAAGGACTCCTCGAGCGGCATCGACATGCCCTCGGAGACGTTCATGGCGCCGAGCTCGCCGGTGGCCGAGGCGATCTCCTGGCGGTCCTCGGTGAACACCGACAGCCAGGCGACGTCCATCCCGAGCCGGGCGCGCGCGAGGTCGAGCAGGCGGTGCACCCAGTCCCCGTCGGCGTCGTCGGTCGTCGGGCCGGCGGTCGCCACGGGCTGCGGTGCTCCCACCCGGGCAGTGTCGCGGCTGTGCGCCGTCTTGCCCAGGGGGTTGCGGAACGGCTCCGTGCGTCAGACCCGGGGGCCGAAGCGGACGTCGACGCCGGGGGAGAACAGCACGCTGTCCGGCGGGCCGCCGACGCCGGGCAGCCCGGCCGCGGCGAGCAGGTCGCCGTCCCAGGTCAGGAGCTCGGCGCGGTGCAGCGGCCAGGCCGGGTGCTCGTTGGGCCAGTAGCGCGTGCGGCCCCGGCTCGTCTGGTGCAGCCCCCAGCGGCCGGTGAGGAAGCGCTCCAGCGGCCCGGGCCGCTCCAGCCGCGGACCCACCCGCACCTCGATCCGGCCGCCGGCGCCGCGCGGCCCGGGCCAGCGCCGCCGGCTGGTGTAGGCCAGCAGGTCGCCGTCGCGGGTCAGGCGCATCCGCGACCACAGGTAGGGCAGCCCCGCGGCGCGGGCGACCAGGACCGGGAGCAGCCGCTCGGCGTCGAGGGACGCGAAGACGACGCCGCGCCGGCCCTCCCCGTCCACGGAGTACAGGCGCACGTTGGTCTCGAGGAACGAGCCGACGTAGGGCAGGCCGGGCGAGCCGAGGACGCCGATGCGGCGCATGCGGAAGGGCACCAGCCCCACCCAGCTGCGCCCGTCCGGGGTGGTGTCCGGCCGGGTGCCCGGCGGCAGCAGCGGCGCGACGACGTCCGGGTCGACCGCCCAGTGCAGGAAGGCGACGTCCCGCCAGCCCTGCGTGAACAGCGTCCGCCCGGCGGCGCGGGGCGCGGTGTCGGTGACCTCCTCGGCGTCCACCCCTCCAGCGTCCCCAGCCGCGTTGCCCCCGACCGGCCACCCGTGGTGAGGTCGGTCACGTGACCGCCGAGGGAGCTCCCCGCGTCGAGCGCGACGGCGACGTCGTCCGCATCACCATGTGCCGCCCGCAGCGGCGCAACGCGCTGTCCCGCGACCACCTCACCCAGCTGCTGGCCGCCGTCACCGACGCCGGCGGCAGCGACGCGGCGGCCATCGTCCTCGGCGCGGAGGGGCCGGTGTTCAGCGCCGGGCACGACTTCCGGGACGTCGTCGACCGGCCGGTGACCGAGGTCCGCAGCCTGCTCGCCCTGTGCACCGAGCTGGTGCAGACGCTGCAGGACGTGCCGCAGGTCGTCGTCGCGCGGGTGCACGCCCTGGCCACCGCCGCGGGCTGCCAGCTGGTCGCCTCCTGCGACCTCGCGGTGGCCGCCGAGTCGGCCGGCTTCGCCGCCCCGGGCGGGAAGGCCGGCTGGTTCTGCCACACGCCGATGGTGGCGATCGCCCGCAACGTCGGCCGCAAGCGGGCGATGGAGCTGGCGCTCACCGGCGACGTCATCGACGCGCGGACCGCGCTGGACTGGGGGCTGGTCAACCGGGTCGTGCCCGACGGCGAGCTCGACGCCGCCGTCGACGAGCTCGTGGCCCGGGCCACCCGCGGCTCGCGGGCGAGCAAGGCGTGGGGCAAGCGGACGATGTACGCCCAGCTCGACCGGACCGAGCGGGACGCCTACGCCGTCGCCGTCGAGGTGATGGCGTCGGCCAGCCAGATCGACGGCGCCCGCGAGGGCATGCGGTCGTTCCTGGAGAAGCGCCCGCCGGCCTGGACCGACTGAGGCCGGGTCACCCGGTCAGGTCGGCGCAGCCGGTCTCGTGCGGGAGCACCGGCCGGAACGCGATCGACCAGCGGGCGCCGTCGGGCGTGGCCCACGGCGTGAGCACGTTCGCCGTCGCGGCGGCCGCGAGCACGTCGGCCGCCTGCTGCCCGGTGGCGCTCACGCAGGTCAGCCCGGCGCCCAGCGGCGTGCCGGGCAGCCCGGGACCCGGCCAGGCGAGGTCGGGCTGGGGGAACTCCGGGTCGCCGCCGGTGTGGGGCTGCACCACCGCGGCGACCGTCTGCGGCACGTAGGACTCCGCCGGGCCCGCGGCGGTCAGGCCGGTGAGCTGGTCGACGAGGTCCTGCAGCCGCCCGCGGGCCTCGGCCTGCTCCCGGGTCAGCGACCCGTCGGGGGTCTCGGCCAGGGCGTACACCTCGCGGACCGCGGTGCCCTCGCCGGTGGTCAGGGTGATGCGGGTGGTGGGCGCGTCGGCGACCGGCGGCTCGCCGAGGTCGGCGTCCTGCGTCACCCCGGCGTCGACGGCGCGGTCGAGCAGGTCGCGGACGGTGGCCTCGCCGACCTCGGTCACCTGCACGTTCGGCAGCGCGGGCGACGGCCAGATCTCGATCTGCGGGCCCTCGGTGAACACCCGGCCGTCGCCGTAGACGGTGACCAGCGGCAGGCGGGTGGCCAGGTCCTCCGGGGGCACGAAACCGCCGGTCTGCTCGACCTGCAGCACGGGCCCCGCGGGCAGCAGGTCGGGCGACGGCGCCGCGGCGTCGGTCCCGTCCTGCGCGCACCCGGCCAGCGCCAGCGCACCGGCCAGCAGCGCGGCCGCGCGCACCGTCGACGTCGTCGTCACGGTCCTGCGACGCGCGACCCGGCTCGGCGGTTCCCGTCGTGACCGGACCGGTACCGTCGGCCCCCGTGCGTCTGGTCATCGCCCGCTGCTCGGTCGACTACATCGGGCGGCTGACCGCCCACCTGCCCATGGCCTCGCGGCTGCTGCTGGTCAAGGCCGACGGCTCGGTGTCGGTGCACGCCGACGACCGCGCCTACAAGCCGCTGAACTGGATGAGCCCGCCGTGCACGCTCCGGGACGAGCTCGTCGACGGGTCCGGCACCTGGACGGTCACCAACAAGGCCGGTGAGCAGCTGGTCATCACCATCGAGTCGGTCGAGCACGACTCCGCGCACGAGCTGGGCGTGGACCCCGGCCTGCAGAAGGACGGCGTCGAGGCCGAGCTGCAGCGGCTGCTCGCGCTGCACGTGGAGACCTTCGGGCAGGGCTGGTCGCTGGTCCGCCGCGAGTACCCGACGGCGATCGGCCCGGTCGACCTGCTCTGCCGCGACGCCGACGGGCGCACCGTCGCCGTGGAGGTCAAGCGGCGCGGCGAGATCGACGGCGTCGAGCAGCTGACCCGCTACCTCGAGCTGCTCAACCGCGACCCCCTGCTGGCCCCGGTCAAGGGCGTGTTCGCCGCGCAGGAGATCAAGCCGCAGGCGCGGGTGCTCGCCGGCGACCGCGGCATCGAGTGCGTGACCGTCGACTACGCCGTCCTCAAGGGCACCGACGACCCCACCCAGCGCCTGTTCTGAGACCGCCACCCACCGCGTGAGGACCCCGTCCTCCCCACCCTGCGCAGGCTCGGGGCGGGACCCGGGACGGGGCCGGGGAGGGACCTACCGGCCGGTAGCGGACGCGGGCCGTCCGGGTGGGAGACTGCCCCGGTCAACGCACGGGAGGAGATGGCAGCGTGGCCAGAGAACTGACCGAGGTCGGCGTGGTGGGCCTGGGCACCATGGGTGCGGGCATCGCCGAGGTGCTGGCCCGCGCGGGCCTGTCCGTGACGGCCGTGGAGGTCGGCGACGACGCGCTGGCCCGCGGCCGCGGGCACGTCGAGCAGTCCACCGGGAAGGCGGTGGCGCGCGGCAAGCTCGACGAGGCCGAGCGCGAGGCGATCCTCGGGCGGATCCGCTTCACCACGTCGCTGGAGGACCTCGCCGTCGCGGAGCTGGTCATCGAGGCCGTCCCGGAGCGGATGGAGCTCAAGGCCGAGCTGTTCGCGAAGCTGGACAAGATCTGCCCGCCGGACACCATCCTCGCGACCAACACCTCCAGCCTGTCGGTGACCGAGCTGTCGGTGGCCACCGGCCGGCCGAGCAAGGTCATCGGGATGCACTTCTTCAACCCGGCGCCGGTCATGAAGCTGGTCGAGGTCGTGCGGACCGTCGTCACCGAGCCCGCGGTCATCGAGGACGTCGAGGCCCTGGCCGAGCGGCTGGGCAAGGTCGACGTGACCATCGGCGACAAGGCCGGCTTCATCGCCAACGCGCTGCTGTTCGGCTACCTCAACCACGCGGTCTCCATGTACGAGAACCGCTACGCCAGCCGCGAGGACATCGACGCCGCCATGCGGCTGGGCTGCGGCCTGCCGATGGGCCCGCTCGCGCTCATGGACCTCATCGGGATCGACACCGCCTACGAGATCCTCGACACGATGTACAAGCAGTCGCGCAACCGGCTGCACGCGCCCAGCCCGGTCATCAAGCAGATGATGACCGCGGGCCTGCTGGGCCGGAAGTCCGGCCGCGGCTTCTACACCTACGCCGCGCCCGGCTCCGCCGAGGTCGTGCCCGACGAGCGCACCCCGGCCACCGGCGGCGCCGCCGAGGGCGCCCGCCCGGTGTCGAGGATCGGTGTCGTCGGCTCCGGGACGATGGCCACCGGCATCGTCGAGGTCGCCGCCAAGGGCGGCTACGAGGTCGTCTTCGTCGCCCGCACCCTCGACAAGGTCGAGGCCGTGCACACCGCGCTGCGCAGGTCGCTGGACAAGCAGGTCGCGCGCGGGCGGCTCGACGAGGCCGGCCGGGACGAGGTGCTCGCCCGGGTCACCGGGACGGCGTCGCTGGACGACCTCGCCGACGTCGACCTGGTCATCGAGGCCGTCGTCGAGCACCTGGCCACCAAGCAGGCGCTGTTCGCCAACCTCGGCGAGATCTGCAAGCCCGGCGCGGTGCTGGCCACGACGACGTCGAGCCTGCCGGTCATCGAGTGCGCCAAGGCCAGCGAGCGCCCCGCCGACGTCGTCGGCCTGCACTTCTTCAACCCCGCGCCGGTGATGAAGCTGGTCGAGGTGGTCAGCACCATCGCCACCGCCCCCGACGTCGCGGCCACCGCCCACGCGGTCTGCGCGCAGCTCGGCAAGCACGCGGTGTCCTGCACGGACCGGGCCGGGTTCATCGTCAACGCGCTGCTGTTCCCGTACCTGAACGACGCGGTGAAGATGCTCGAGGCGCACTACGCGACCGCCGACGACATCGACGCCGCCATGAAGGTCGGCTGCGGCTACCCGATGGGCCCGTTCGAGCTGCTCGACGTCGTCGGTCTCGACGTGTCGCTGGCCATCGAGCGGGAGCTGTACACCGAGTTCCGCGAGCCCGGGTTCGCGCCCGCGCCGCTGCTCGAGCACCTGGTCACCGCCGGCTACCTGGGCCGCAAGACCGGCCGCGGGTTCCGGGACTACTCCCGGCGCTGAGGTGCCCCGGAGGGGACGACGCAGCGGGGGGCGGCCGGCCGGCCGCCCCCCGCTCGCGCGTCGGAGCGAGGAGGTCGAGGAGGCCGCCGACGGCGACTGGGTCGTCCGCCGGCTGACCGGGGCGGCGAGCACCAAGCCCTACCGCTGCCCGGGCTGCGACCAGGAGATCCGGCCGGGCACGCCGCACGTGGTCAGCTGGCCGGCCTACGCCCGCGACTCGGACCTGGAGCCCTGGGACACCGACTCCGCCGCCGACCTGCGCCGTCACTGGCACACCGCCTGCTGGCAGGCCCGCGACCGCCGCCGCTGACGGAGGACCTCCTCGCCCCACCGCTCGCAGGCCCGCGGCGGGCCCGTGCGAGGAGGCCGGTCCCTCACCTCGCGGTCGCGAAGACGACGACGTTGTCCTCGTAGCTGCGCGCCGAGCGGTCGAAGTCGCCGCCGCAGGTGACCAGCCGCAGCTGGGCGTCCGCCGTCGGCCCGTACACGGCGGCGGTGGGGAAGGCGTCCTTCGGGTGCCGCTCGACCCGGGTGACGGTGAACGCGACGGTGCTGCCGTCGGCGCGGTCGACGAGCACCTCGTCCCCGGGGGCGAGCTCGCGCAGGCGCCAGAAGACCGCCGGGCCGCTGCGGGAGTCGACGTGCCCGGCCAGCACCGCCGGGCCGACGTCACCCGGCGCCGGGCCGCCGGTGTACCAGCCGGCCGCCGCCGGGTCGGCCGGGGCCGCCAGCGCGCCGGTGGTGTCGAGGCCGAGGTCGACCAGCCCGCTGTCGAGACCGATGCCCGGCGCCCGCACCCGGACCGGCGGGGCGGCCGCGGGAGGCGACCGCTGCGCGAGCACGACCGGCCCCGAGACCGTGGCGGTCGGCGTGCCGGCGGCGGCCGGCGGGGGAGCGGCCGGCCCCCGCAGGGCGACCACCCCCGCGGCGAGGGCGAGGACGGCCAGCGCCGGCCGCAGCAGGCCCGCGCGGCTCCGGGCCGCGCGGTGCCGGGACCGGCGTGCGCGGTGGCGGGCGGCCGGCCCGGGGCGCGGCGCCGGGGGGCCGCCGCGCCCCGGCCCCGCCCCCCCCCCCCCCCCCCCCCCCCCCCCCACCC
>NZ_JBJGZD010000034.1:0-44699 GCF_054050335.1 Geodermatophilus sp. SYSU D00698 | reverse complement strand
GCCGTCCGCGCGCGGACGGCGGGACCGGGCCGCTGTGGTGCGGGCCCTGGGTCAGACCGCGAAGCGGGCCACGGCCTCCTGCAGCTCGCCGCTCATGCGGGCGAGCTCGGCCGCGGCGCGCTGGGCGTCGGCGACCCGGGCGCCGGTCTGCTGGGTGCCGGCGGCCAGCCCGCCGATCGCGGTGGCGATGTCCCGCGAGCCGCCCGCGGCCTCGGCCACGTTGCGGTTCATCTCGTTGGTGGTCGCCGTCTGCTCCTCGACCGCCGCGGCGATCGTGGCCTGGAAGTCGTTGATCTCGCCGATGACGGCGCTGATCCGGCTGATCGCCTCGACAGCGCCGGCGGTGTCGGCCTGGATGGCCTCGACCCGGCGGGAGATGTCCTCGGTCGCCCGGGCGGTCTCCTGCGCGAGCTCCTTGACCTCGCTGGCCACGACGGCGAAGCCCTTGCCGGCCTCCCCGGCGCGCGCGGCCTCGATGGTGGCGTTGAGCGCCAGCAGGTTGGTCTGCTCGGCGATGCCGTTGATCAGCTTCACGACCGTGGCGATCTCCTGCGAGGAGTCGCCGAGCTTGCCGACCGTGCGGGTCGTCGTCTCGGCGACGTCCACGGCCTGACCGGCCACGCGGGCGGCCTCGGCGGCGTTGTGCGCGATCTCCCGGATCGCGGTCTCCATCTGCGAGGAGCCGGTGGCGACGGTGTCGACGCTGGCGGCCACCTCACCGGCGGAGGCGACGACGGCGTCGGTCTGGTCGGAGGCGGCGCGGGAGAACTCGGCGATGCCGCTGGCGGCGGAGTCGAGCCGGGTCGAGGCACCCTGCAGCCGGCCGGCTGAGTCGCGGACGAGCACGAGCACGCCGCTGAGGGAGTCCAGCGTCCGGTCCAGCGAGCGGGCGACCTCGCCGAGCTCGCCGCCGCCGGCCTCGCCGGCGCGGACCCGCAGGTCGCCGCCGGCGACCGTGCCGAGCACCTCGCGGATCCGCTCGACCGGCCGGGTGACGCTGCGGGCGACGAGGACCGCGAGCACGAGCGCGACGACCAGCCCCAGGGCCATGATCACGAGGGTCAGGGTGCGGGCGGCGGCGTAGGCGTCGGCGGCGTCGGTGGCGGTCGCCTCGGCGTCGACCCGGGCGGTCTCGGTGGCCGCGGCGAGGGAGTCGGCGATCACGGCCTCGTTGGCGTTGAGGCGGGTGATGATCGCCTGCTGCTCCGCCAGGGGCAGGGTGCTGCCGGTCGGGGTCGCGCCGGCGACCAGCAGCTGCAGGTCGGCCAGGTAGGCCTGCGAGGCGCCGACGAACTCCTCGTAGGACGCGCGGGTCTCCGCCGACATGGGCAGCTCGGCCGCCGCGGCGGTGTCCTCGGTGAGCGTCTGCGCGGTCTCCCCGGCCTTCTGCTGCGCGGAGGCGCGGCTCTCGGCCGGCAGGGTCACGATGTTGGCCCGCGCGGTGTGGGTCATGAGCTGCCACCAGTCGACCTGCAGCTGCTGCAGGCCGGCCACCGGCAGCGCGCCGTCGCTGTAGACCCGGTCGGCCCGGTCGCTGAGGCTGGCCATCCGGTCGATCCCGAAGGCACCGATGCCGATCGTCGTCAGGGCGACGACGAGGATCGCGCCCAGCAGTCGCGTGCGCAGGCCCCACCCTCCCGTCACGGACTCGGCAGGAGGCGTCTGCGGGACGCGGGTCGGGGTGGTGCTCATGTGCTGCCCTCCGTGGCGCGCGATCGGTCGCGTTCCACATCGGCAGCCCGGCCGCGGGCTTGAGCCGGCTCAGAGCGAGGCGAGGAAGGCGGCCACGCCGTCGTCGTCGTTGGTGCCCGTGACGTCGGTGGCGGCGGCGAGCAGGTCCGGGTGGGCGTGCGCCATCGCGACGGCCCGGCCGCCGCCCTCGCGGACCCAGTCGAAGGCCGCGATGTCGTTGGGCATGTCCCCGAACACGACGACGTCGCCCGGGCCGACGCCGTGCCGGGCGGCGACCCGCGCCAGCCCGGTGGCCTTGGTGACGCCGCGGGCGGAGATCTCCGCGAGCGCGTCGGACGAGGAGTTGGTGACCGTCGCGCGGTCGCCGACGACGTCCTCGACCAGGGCGACGAACTCGTCGCGGCCCATGTCCTCGTGGCGGGCCAGCAGCTTGGCCGCGGGCACGGCGACGATCTCCTCCAGCGGCGCCTCGGCGACGCCGGGCGCGTCGACGTCCCAGCGCGGCCGGTAGACCGGCTCGTGCCGGAACTCCAGGCCGTACTCGACGGCGAACCAGGTGTCCGGCCGCACCCGGCGCAGGCCCTCGGTGACGTCGGCGAGCACGGCGGGCGGGAGCGCCTCCTCCTCGACGATCTCGAAGGTCTCCAGGTCCAGCAGCACCGCGCCGTTGCAGCACACCGCGGTGCCCCGGCCCAGGACCTGCCGGATGCGGTGCATCCACCGCGGCGGGCGGCCGGTGGCCAGGACGACCGGGACGCCGTCGGCCCGCCACCGCTCCAGCTCGGCCACCGTCGCCGGGCTCACGGTGTCGTCGGAGCGCAGCAGCGTGCCGTCCATGTCGCTGGCGATCAGCCGCGGGCGCCAGTCAGACACCGGCCAGCACCGCCTCGAGGTAGCGGGCCACGCCGTCGGCGTCGTGCCCGCCGGTGCGGCCCCGGGCGGCCGCGCGGACGGCCGGGTGCGCGTTGGCCACCGCGACCGCGTGCCCGCCGGCGTCGGTGACCGCGCCGATCATCGGCAGGTCGTTGGGCATGTCCCCGAAGACCAGGACGTCGCCCAGGTCCACGCCGTGGTGGTCGAGCGCGACGGCCAGGCCGGTGGCCTTGGTGACGCCCGGCGGCAGCACCTCGATGAAGCCGAGGCCGGCGTGGGTCAGCTCGGCCTCGGCCGGGTCGACGACGCGCCGGGCGCGGGCCAGCAGCTCGTCCTGCCCGAGCGTGGACGAGCGGAGGAACACCTTGAGCACCGCCCCCTCGGGGAGGACCGAGTGCCGGGGCAGCAGGTGCGCGGGCTCGGGGTAGGGCCAGTCGAAGCCGTGCTGCACCCGCAGCGCCGCCCGGGCCTCGGCCTGCTCGGCGGCGTCCTCGACGGCGAGCACGAGGTCCCCCGCCACCTCCTCGATCCGGGCGACGACGGCCTCGGCCTGCGAGCGCGGCAGGCCCACGGTGCGCAGCACCTCGTCGCGCTCGAGGTCGACGACGTAGCCGCCCTGCGCGAGGACGGCGATGCCGCGGCCGCCGAGCGCCGCCCGCACGCTGTCGACCAGCCGCGGCCCGCGGCCGGTGACCCCGACGACGGGGATGCCGGCGGCCCAGCAGGCGTCCAGCGCCGCGCGGGTGCGGGCGCTGACCTCGCCGGAGGAGTCGAGCAGGGTGCCGTCGAGGTCGGTGGCCACCAGGCGCGGCCGCCACGTCCCGAGCTCGTCGAGCACGCCGCCGAGGTCGACGACGTCACCGGCCTCCGGCACCGCCGCCCCGGGGACCGGGAGCGCGGCCGGCGGCTGGCTGCTCACGCGGGCACCGGCGCGGCCAGGGGCATGCCGGGGGTGAGGACCTCGTGGCCGCCCAGCCACGGCCGCAGCGCCGCCGGCACGTGCACCGAGCCGTCCGCGCGCTGGTGCACCTCGAGCAGGCAGGCGATGGTGCGGGCGATGGCGCACAGCGTGCCGTTGAGCGTGGCCGCCGTCCGCGGCCGCCCGTCCTCGTCGCGGTGGCGGATGGCCAGCCGGCGGGCCTGGAAGGTGGTGCAGTCCGAGGTGCTGGTCAGCTCGCGGTAGGTGCCCTGGCTGGGGAACCAGGCCTCGATGTCGTACTTGCGGGCGGCGCTGGTGCCCAGGTCGCCGGCGGCGATGTCGACCACCCGGTAGGGCAGCTCGAGCGCCTGGAGGAACTCCTCCTCCCAGACGAGCAGCCGCAGGTGCTCGGCGGCGGCCTCCTCGGGCCGGCAGAAGCTGAACATCTCGACCTTGTCGAACCAGTGCACGCGGATGATCCCGCGGGTGTCCTTGCCGTAGGAGCCGGCCTCGCGGCGGAAGCAGGACGACCAGCCGGCGTAGCGGCGCGGCCCCGCCGACAGGTCCAGCACCTCGTTCGCGTGCATCCCGGCCAGCGCCACCTCCGAGGTGCCGACGAGGTACAGGTCGTCGCGCTCGACCCGGTACACCTCCTCGTCGTGCTCGCCGAGGAAGCCGGTGCCCTCCATCGCCTCGGGCTTGACCAGCGCCGGCGCGACGACGGGGGTGAACCCGGCGGCCACCGCGCGGGTGATCGCCAGCTGGGCGAGGGCGAACTCGAGCAGCGCGCCGGGGCCGGTGAGGAAGTAGAACCGGGCGCCGGAGACCTTCGCGCCGCGCTCCATGTCGATGGCGCCGAGCGCCTCGCCGACCTGCAGGTGGTCGCGCACCTCGAAGTCGTAGGACGGCACCTCGCCCACGGTGCGCAGGGTGACCGCGTCGTCCTCGCCGCCGGGCGGGACGTCGTCGTGGACCACGTTCGGGACGGCCAGGTGGGCCTCGCGCAGCGCGGCGTCGGCCGCGCGCTGGGCCTCCTCGGCCTCCTTGACCTGCGCGGCGAGCGCCTTCGCCCGCTCCAGGACGGCGGGGCGCTCCTCCTTCGACGCGCCGCGCACCGCCTGCGAGGCCGCCTTCTGCTCCGCGCGCAGGTAGTCGGCGCGCTTGACGGCGGCGCGGCGGGCCTCGTCGGCGGCCAGGAGCGCGTCGACCCGGGACTCGTCGGCGCCGCGGGCGCGCTGGCTGGCACGGACGACGTCGGGGTGCTCGCGCACCAGGCGCAGGTCGATCACGTCCCGATCGTAGGTGGGACGCGCCGGCCCGCCCCCGCACGTGCGGCACCGTGCACCCCGGCGGGGTGGACGGTGCCGCTCACGGGGGGCGGCGCGCCCCGGCACCCGTCGCGCGCCCGGCATGCTCGGTGCGGGGAGCCCACGCCGGCGCAGGTCCGCATCCGGGTGCGCTCCGGCCGGCGAAGACCGCGTACCGGACAGGGAGGAGACCGTCGTGACCACCACCCCACCGGGCAGCCGCGGACGCTGGCTGCTGCTGGCGACCGCGCTCGCCCAGGCCGCGAGCCCGCCGCTGGCGGGGTTCGACCAGGGCTCGGGCAGCGACCCGGTGATCGTGCCGCCGGGGCCCTTCTTCGCCATCTGGGGGCCGGTGGTGCTCGGCTGCCTCGCCGCCGCCGTGTACGGGTTCCCGCTGCGCCGCGCGACCGCCGACCCGTGGCGGCGGGTGCAGGTCCCGCTGTCGGTGACGCAGGTGGGGTTCGTCGTCTGGCTCGTGGCCGCGGCCCGGCTGCCGGAGCTGACCGTGCCGGTCTTCGCCGGCATGCTGGCCGCCCTGCTGGCGTGCCTGCGGGTGCTCGTCCGGACGCCGGCCGACCGGGCGACCCGTCTCCTCCTGACCGGCAGCGTCGGCCTCTACGCCGGGTGGGCCAGCGCGGCGGTGTGGGTGAACGCGGCGACCGTCCTCCCTGGGCGGCTGACCGTCGGCACCCTCGTCCCCGCACTGCTGGTGGTGGGCGCCGCGCTCACCGCCGCGGCGCTGGCCTGGTACCTGCACGGACAGCCCGCGTTCGTCCTGGCCGCCGGCTGGGCCCTCGTCGGCGCCCTCGTCTCGAGCCTCGGCGCCGGCGCCACCGCGCTCGTGCTGGTGGCCGGCGCCGGGCTGGCCGCCGTCGCCGTGTCCGCGGCGCTGGGGGCCCGGCGCACGGCGTGAGGACCGGCGCCTCCGGCGTCCGGTACGGGACACTGGGGGCATGCGGTTCCTCGACGGTCAGCGCCCGCCCACCGACCTGACCTACGCCGACGTGTTCATGGTGCCCAACCACAGCACCGTCGGCTCCCGGCTCGAGGTCGACCTGACCACGCCGGACCGGGTGGGCACGACCATCCCGGTCGTCGTCGCGAACATGACCGCGATCAGCGGCCGGCGGATGGCCGAGACGATCGCCCGCCGCGGCGGCCTCGCGGTGCTGCCGCAGGACATCCCCGTCGACGTCGTCGGCGAGGTCGTCTCCTGGGTGCACGCCCGGCACCCCGTCTACGACACCGCGATCACCCTGTCCCCCGGCTCGACCGTGGGCGAGGCGCTGTCGCTGATGACCAAGCGCGCGCACGGCATCGTGGTGGTGGTCGAGGACGGCGTGCCCGTCGGCGTCGTCACCGACGGCGCCTGCCAGGGCGTGGACCGGTTCAGCCAGCTCTCGCAGGTCATGGCCGAGCACCCGCTGACCATCCCGGCCGGCACCGAGCTGCCGAAGGTCTTCGACGTGCTGTCCGAGGAGCGGGTCAGCGCCGCGCCGGTGGTCGAGGGCGAGCGGCTGGTCGGCGTCATCACCCGCAAGGGCGCGCTGCGCTCGACGGTCTACACGCCCGCGGTCAACGCGCAGGGGCAGCTGCTCACCGCGGCCGCCGTCGGCATCAACGGCGACGTCGCGGGCAAGGTGTCCGCGCTGCTGGCCGCCGGGGTCGACGTGCTCGTCGTCGACACCGCGCACGGCCACCAGGAGAAGGCGGTCGAGGCGGTGCGCGCGGCCCGGTCGGTGGCCGGGTCGGTGCCGGTGGTGGCGGGCAACGTGGTCACCGCCGAGGGCACCCGCGACCTGGTCTCGGCCGGGGCCGACGTCGTCAAGGTCGGCGTGGGCCCGGGCGCCATGTGCACCACGCGGATGATGACCGGCGTCGGCCGGCCGCAGTTCTCCGCCGTCGAGGAGTGCGCCGCCGAGGCCCGCCGGCTGGGGAAGCACGTGTGGGCCGACGGCGGGGTGCGCCACCCCCGCGACGTCGCCCTGGCGCTGGCCGCCGGCGCGGCCAACGTGATGGTCGGCTCCTGGTTCGCCGGCACCTACGAGAGCGCCGGGGACATCCACGACGACGGCAGCGGCCGGCTGTACAAGGAGTCCTTCGGGATGGCCTCGGCGCGCGCGGTCAAGGCCCGGACGGCGCAGCAGAGCGGTTTCGACCGCGCCCGCGCCGCGCTGTTCGAGGAGGGCATCTCGTCGTCGCGGATGTACCTCGACCCCGCCCGGCCCGGCGTGGAGGACCTGGTCGACGGGATCGTCGCCGGGGTGCGCTCGTCGTGCACCTACGCCGGGGCCCGCACCGTCGACGAGTTCCACGAGCGGGCGGTGGTGGGGGTGCAGAGCACGGCCGGTTACGAGGAGGGCCGCCCGCTGCCCACCAGCTGGTGAGGCCGCTCCCCCGGGAGGTCTTCGAGTCCCTGGTCGCCGACGCGCTGGACGCGGTGCCGGCCGACCTGATGGCCCTGCTGGACAACGTCGTCGTGCTGGTGGAGGACCGCAACGAGGACGAGCCGGACCTGCTGGGCCTCTACGAGGGGTACGCGCTGACCGAGCGCGGCTGGCAGTACGGCGGCGCGCTGCCGGACCGGATCATGATCTACCGCGAGGCCATCTGCGACGTCTGCTCGACCGCCGAGGAGGTGGTGGAGGAGGTGACGGTCACCGTCGTCCACGAGATCGCCCACCACTTCGGCATCGACGACGAGCGCCTGCACGAGCTGGGCTGGGGATGACGGGAGGACCCCGTCCCCCTCACCCCCCGCACGCTCGGGGCGAGCCCCTGGACGGGGCCGTTCCAGCACCTCACCACCGCGTACCGTGATCACCGTGCCATCCGACGTCGCCAGGGGCAGCGGGCTGCCGATCAAGATGCTGCACGACCGGATCCTCGTGGCCCTCCGCAGGGAGGACGGGGAGCGGCGCTCGACCGGCGGCATCCTCATCCCCGCGACCGCGCAGGTCGCCAAGCGGCTGGTCTGGGGCGAGGCGCGCGGCGTCGGCTCGAGCGTGCGGCAGGTGAAGGTCGGCGACCAGGTGCTGTTCTCCCCCGAGGACCAGCACGAAGTCGAGGTCCACGGCGAGGAGCTGATCATCCTGCGCGAGCGCGACGTGCACGCCGTCGCCGCGGAGCGGATCGAGGAGTCCACCGGCCTGTACCTCTGATGCCGTGGGCACGCACCGCGGTCCGCGGGTGGGCCGCGGCACGGTGCGTGCACACGCGGAGGACGGCGCCCGGTCCGCGCGGGTCACTCCCTAGGCCTGGGCGTGGCGGGCCACGACGTCGGTCATCGCGGTCAGCCAGCGGCGGACGACGGCGACCTCGGCGTCGGTGAAGTCCTCCATGGCCGCGAGCAGCTCCCGCTGCAGCCCGCCGAAGTGGGCGGCGCCGGCAGCCGTCGTCGGTGCGGTCATCTGCAGGACGACACGGCGCCGGTCGGTCGGGTCGCGCACGCGCTGCACGTGACCGGCCCGCTCCAGCCGGTCCACCAGCGCGGTCACCGACGCCGAGCTCAGCCCCACCGCGGCGCCCAGTCCGCCCGCGGTCAGCGGCTCCCCGGCCCGGGCGGCGTCCATGATCGCGATGACGGCGCGGACGTCGGTGCGTCCGAGACCGTGCCTGTCGGCGAAGCGTTGTCCGACGGCGTCGAGTTCCACCGTGAGCCGCCGCAGCAGCAGGGGGACCTCCGCCCGCTCGCCGTCGTTGCGCGCCATCGACCCACCCCCTAATGTCTCGAACATCGAGATTATCGGCCCCCGAGAGGATCTCACCATGGCCCGTCGGGTCCGCTGGTTGCTCCCCCTGCTCGTCCTGCTGGCCTGGCTGGGCGCCGCCGGCCCGCTCGGCTCGCTGAGCGGGCAGCTCACCGGCCTGCAGGAGAACGACACCGCCGCCTTCCTCCCCGACAGCGCGGAGTCCACGCGCGTCGCGGAACTCTCCCAGGCCTTCTCCCCCACCGAGGCCATCCCGGCGGTCCTGCTGTGGGAGGCCGACGGGCCCCTCGACCCGGCCACCCTCGACGCCGTCGGGCGGGCGCTCGCCGAGGCCACCGCGGTCGCCGAGGACGCCGGCGCCCTGGCCGGGCAGGCCTCGCCGCCGATCCCGTCGGAGGACGGCGAGGCGGTGCAGGCGGTGCTGCCGCTGACCCCCGAGCTGGGCGACGAGATCGTGGCCGTGGTCGAGGACCTGCGCGCCGCGATCGCCGTCGACGGCACCGACGCGTTCGTCACCGGCCCGGGCGGCATCTTCGCCGACTTCGCGAACGGCTTCGCCGGCATCGACGGGCTGCTGCTGGCCGCGGCCTTCGGCGTCGTGCTGCTCATCCTGCTGGTGGTCTACCGCAGCCCGCTGCTGCCCTTCCTGGTCATCGGCACCGCCGGCCTGGCCCTCACCGCGGGCAACGCGGTCGCCTACCTGCTCGCCGACGCCGACCTGATCACCGTCAACGGCCAGAGCCAGGGCATCGCGGCGATCCTGGTCGTCGGCGCGGCCACCGACTACGGGCTGCTGCTGGTCGCCCGCTTCCGCGAGGAACTGCAGCGCGAGCCGTCCCGGTTCACCGCGATCCGCGTCGCGCTGCGCCGCTCGTGGGAGCCGATCGTGGCCTCGGGTGCGACCGTCGTCCTCGGCGTCCTCTGCCTGCTGTTCTCCGACCTCGCGTCCAACCGCGGACTCGGGCCGATCTCGGCGGTCAGCGTGGCGCTCGCCGTCGTCGCCGCGCTCACCTTCCTGCCGGCCGCGCTCGCGCTGCTCGGGCGGGCGGCGTTCTGGCCGTTCCGCCCGCACGTCGGCGACCAGCCGCGCGAGGGCCGCGGGTGGCGGCGGGTCGCGGCGCTGGTCGGCCGCCGGCCGCGGCGCGTCCTGGCCCTCAGCACGCTGGCGCTGGTCGCCGCGGCGGTGTTCGCGCCCACGTACGACGCGAGCGGCATCACCTTCAGCGACGCCATCCGCGGCGGGTCCAACGGCGTCGACGGGCAGGAGGCGCTGGCCCGCCACTTCGACGCCGGCTCGGGCAGCCCCACCGTCGTCGTCACGCCCGAGGGGACGTGGCCGGAGGTCGCCGAGGTCGCCGCGGCCACCGAGGGCGTGGCGTCGGCCGTCCCGTTCACCGGCGGCCAGCCGGGCGGCGACCCGCTCGTCGTCGACGGGCTGGTGCGCCTCGACGTCACCCTCGCCGTCCCGGCCGACAGCACCGAGGCCATCGACGTCGTCCAGGACCTGCGGTCCGCGCTCGACGACGCCGACCCGGCCGCGCTCGTCGGCGGCGACACCGCGAGCAACCTCGACGCCCGGGAGACCGCCGCGCGCGACCTGCGGGTGATCGTGCCGAGCGTGCTCGTGGTGATCACCGTCGTCCTGGCGCTGCTGCTGCGCTCGCTGGTGGCGCCGCTGCTGCTGGTGGCGACCGTGGTGCTCAGCGTCGGCGCGACGGTCGGCGTCGCCGCGCTGCTGTTCGACGGCGTCTTCGGCTTCCCGGGCAGCGACCCCGGCATCCTGCTCATCGGGTTCGTGTTCCTCGTCGCCCTGGGGATCGACTACAACATCTTCCTCATGACCCGGGCGCGGGAGGAGTCCGCGCGGCACGGCACCCGCGACGGCGTCCTGCGCGCGCTGGCCGTCACCGGCGGGGTCATCACCAGCGCCGGGATGGTGCTGGCCGCGACGTTCGGGGCGCTGGCGGTGCTGCCGCTGCTGTTCCTCACCCAGCTGGCGTTCCTCGTCGGGTTCGGCGTGCTGCTCGACACCTTCGTCGTCCGCTCGCTGCTCGTGCCGTCGGCGGTGGCGCTGCTCGGTGACCGCACCTGGTGGCCGAGCCGCCTGTCCCGCCGCCGCGCCACCGCCCCCGAGCGCGAGCTGGAACCCGCCTGACCGGCCCTCCCGCAGGGGCCCGCCGCGGGCCCGCGGGCGGTGGGGGCAGGAGGATCCTCCGTCAGACCTCCCCGGCGCGCAGGCGGGCGAGCCACTCGCCCGCCTCGGTGAACGCGGCGTCGGCGGCCTCGGCGGGCACCGGCCGGTTGGTGCGGCCGTCGGCGCGCGGGTAGGAGCCGAGGAAGCGCACGTCCTCGCAGACCCGGTGCAGCGCGGCCAGCGCCTCCCCCACCCGCGCCTCGGCGACGTGCCCCTCGCAGTCCAGCGAGAACGAGTAGACCCACAGCCGGTCGCGGGTGGGCCGGGACTCGATGCGGGTGAGGCTGATCCCGCGGACGGCGAACTCGCGCAGGACGTCGAGCAGCGCGCCGGTGCGGTCGGCGACGACGGCGACCAGCGAGGTCTTGTCGTCACCGGTCGGCTCCGGCAGCGTCCCGGGGCGGGACACGAGCACGAAGCGGGTGACCGCACCGGGGAAGTCGGCCACGTCGTCGGCCAGCGGCACCAGCCCGTACCTCTCGGCGGCGATCGGCGCGCACACCGCGGCGTCGGACCCGCCGTCGGCGACCGCCCGGGCCGCGGCCGCGGTGGAGGAGGCCGGCAGCGTCGGGACGCCGGGCAGCCGCTCGGCCAGCGTGCGCGCGGTCTGCGCCAGCGCGTGCGGGTGGCTGACGACGGCGCGGACGTCGCCGAGCCGGGTGCCCGGGCGGGCGGCGAGGACGAAGGAGACGGGGAGGAACACCTCGCGGGTGATGACCAGCGGGTCGCCGTCGGCCAGGCCGTCCATCGTGGCCGGGACCGAGCCCTCGACCGAGTTCTCCAGCGGCACGAGGGCGGCGTCGGCGTCCCCGGCGCGGACCGCCGCCAGCGCGGCCGCGACACTGGCCGCTGGCAGGCGCACTCCCTCCCCGGGGGCAACGGCGCTGCTCAGCGCGGCTTCGGCGAAGGTACCCTCGGGCCCGAGATAGGCGAACCGCGTCGGAGGCGTCTGGGGCACCCGACGAGGGTAGTGCGGTCGGGCCGGGGCGCAGTCCGGGTCCGGGGGGAACTGCCTCGCCGCCGGCCCGCGCGGCCGGCCACCCGGAGTCGAGGAGGAGGGATGCGTGACCCCCGGCCCCGCACCCGCCACCGACGGTGACCTCGATGCTGCACTGCGGCGCCTGCTGACCGCGAGCAGCCGGGACGACGCCGACGCCTTCCGGGACGGGCTCGACGACGCCGAGGCCGCGTTCGGCGCGGCGAGCGACCCCCGCTGGGCGGCCTGGCGGCACGCGCTGGGCGCCCGCCGCGGCCTGCTCGACGGCGACCGGGACGCCACCGGCGCCGGGGTGGCCGCCGCGCGCGACGCGCTGGGCGCCTGTCCCCCGTCGGCCTCGACGGCCCTGGTCCTGGCCTACCTGGCGCACGTCGAGGCGACCGCCGACCACCCGGACGCCGCGATGCTGCTCGCCGTCGACGCGAGCCTGCTCACCGAGCAGCTGTCCCCTCCCGCCGAGGAGCCCTCGCGCGCGCTGTCCCAGGCGCACCTGTGGCTGTCGCTCACCCTCACCGCGCTGGACCTCGAGGAGCTCGCCGTGGCGCAGGCCGAGCGCGGGCACCGGGTGGCCGCCGCGCTGGCCGACCCCGCCGACCGGTGGCAGCTGCTGCAGCTGCGCGCCCAGCAGAACACCGAGCTGGCCCAGACGCTGCGCCGCCGCGGCGAGGCCGGGCGGGCCCGCGAGCTGGCCGGCGCCGCACTGGCCTGCGCCGACGACGCCCGCGCGCTCGACGTCGAGCCCGACCCCGGCGACCTCGCCCTGCTCGACGTCGTCCAGGCCTGGGCGCTGGCCTGCCACGACGACCTCGACGACGCCCTCGGCCCCCTGCGCAGCGTGCACCGGCGGGTGCACCGCGCCGGCAGCACCTGGCTGCGCGGCTACGCCGACCTGGCCCTGTCCCGGCTGCTGTCCCGGCTGTCGCAGGTGCACACCGGCGGCGGGCACGGCGAGGAGGCCGCCGACCTGCTCGTCGACGCGGCGGGGGCCTTCGCCGCCACCGCCGACCGGCGCCGCTACCGGCAGTGCCTGCTCGAGCTCGGCCAGGCCACCGCCGCGATGGGCCGGCCCGCCGAGGCGCTGCACTGGCTGGACGCCTACCGCGCGGACACCGGCCGGGCGCACGCGCGCAGCCGGGAGCTGTGGGCGGAGATGTTCGTCCGCCGC
This sequence comes from Geodermatophilus sp. SYSU D00698, assembly GCF_054050335.1. NCBI lineage: Bacteria > Bacillati > Actinomycetota > Actinomycetes > Geodermatophilales > Geodermatophilaceae > Geodermatophilus > Geodermatophilus sp. SYSU D00698. The sequence goes on along the minus strand of NZ_JBJGZD010000034.1, from coordinate 31,842 downwards.
AGCCGGCTGCGCGAGGTCGAGCGGCAGGCCGCCGTGCTGCGCCGGCACGCCCTCGAGGACCCGCTGACGGGGCTGGGCAACCGGCGCAGCGCCGAGCGCCGGCTGGCCGGGCTGCGGCTGGGCGCCGAGCCGCTGTCGCTCGCCGTCGTCGACGTCGACCGGTTCAAGGAGGTCAACGACGACACCTCCCACTCGCACGGCGACGAGGTGCTGCGCCGGGTGGCGACGCTGCTGTGCGAGCACAGCCGCGTCGGCGACGAGGTCTACCGCTGGGCCGGCGACGAGTTCCTCGTCGTCCTGCCCACGGCCAGCCCCGCCCAGGCCGTCGCCGCCGCCGAGCGGCTGCGCGCCGCCGTCGCCGACGCCGACTGGGCCGACCTCGCGCTCCCCGAGCCGATCACCGTCAGCATCGGCGTGGCCACCGCGCCCACGCCCGAGGACGACGCCGCGCCGGTCGGCTGGCGCTCGCTGTTCGACACCGCCGACCTGCACCTGTTCTCCGCCAAGCGGGGCGGGCGCAACCGGGTCCGCGCGCCGGGCCTCGTGGACGGGAGCACGGCCGACGGGAGCACGGCCGACGGGAGCACGGGGGACGGCGGGCCCGCCGGCGACGCGGCCGGGGGGACGCCGTCGTGAGCGCCGGCCGCGCCTGGGACGCCAGTGACGCGACGGGCGACGGGGCCGGCGCCACACGGCGCGCCCGGCCCGCGCTCCCCGTGGAACCGCACGACGGCGTGCACAGTGCGGTGGTGCCACCGGGAGCCCTGCACCACCGGGTGACCGCCGCCCTCGCCAACTGGCAGCTCGACGACGCCGAGCGGCTGCTGTCGGTCGTCGACCCGTCGACGCCCTACGGGGCCGGGCCGTCCGGCGCCGCCACCGGGCGCGACGGTGAACCCTCCCTCGGCCGCGCCTGGGCCGACACCCTGCGCGCCGAGCTGCTGGTCCGCCGGCTGCGCGTCGCCGGCTTCACCCTGGTCGGCGAGCCGCTGGACGCGCCGGAGGCGACCGAGTCGCTGGACCTGCACGCCGGCGTCGCGGGCCTGCTCGAGCGCGGCGACGACCGCGCCGCCGACCGGGCCTCCGGCGACGGCGACCCGCGCTCGGAGTCGGCCGCGCACGCCGCCGAGGCCATCGCCCTGGTGCGCTCGGCCAAGGCGGCCTTCGACGCCACCGACGACGCCGTCCAGCGCGCCGCGGGCCTGGCCCGGCACGCCCGCATCGAGCTGCTGTCGCGGCGGATCGACGCGGCGATGGACGAGGCGGTCGAGGCGGCCAGCCTGCTCGACCCCGCGCTCCCGCCCGACGCGCTGCTCGTCGACACCCTCGGCACGCTGGCCGGCGTCCTCGCCGACCTCGAGCTCATGCCGCTGGCCCTGGACTACCAGCGCCGCTCCCTGGAGACGGCCGCCGCGGCCGCCGGGCAGGGCACGCTCGGCCCCGACGACGGCGACCCCGACGTGCTGGTGGCGCGGGCGGCCACGTGCCTGGGCGCGCTGTGCGCGGAGCTGGGCGAGGCGCTGCTCGACGACGGCGAGCCCGAGGCCGCCGGGACCCACTTCGCCGAGGCCCGCGAGCTGGCCGAGCAGGCGCTGACCCAGCTGCCGCCGGACGCCGACGGCGTGGTCGCCGCGCAGGTGGTGCACGGCTGGGCGCTGGTGGGGCTGGGCGAGCCCGCCGCCGCGGCCGGGCCGCTGCGCGCCGCCGTCCGCACCACCAGCGCCACCGGCGACCGCGCACTGCTCGCCTCGGCGCTGCTGGGGCTGGGCCGGGCGGTGCGCCGCCAGGGCGACGGCCGCGGCGCCGACGAGCAGCTGGCCCGGGCGCTGGCGCTGGCGACCGAGCACGGCCTGCCCCGGCTGCGGCGGGCGGCGCTGCGCGAGCTGTGCACGCTGCACGCCGAGCTCGACGACGCCGGCCGCGCGCTGCCCTACCTGCAGGCCTACCTCGCCGACGAGCTGGACCGGGTCGACGAGCGGCGCACCCGCTGGGTCGAGCTGTTCGGCCGGCGCAAGAGCCTGCTGGAGAACGAGCGCGCCGCCGGGCAGCTGCGCCGCCAGGCCTACGAGGACCCGCTCACCCACCTGCCCAACCGGCGCTACGCCGAGGCGCGGCTGGACGGGCTGCTCAGCGCGGGCACCACGCCGGCGCTGGCGGTCGTCGACGTCGACCGGTTCAAGGCCATCAACGACGCCGTCGGGCACCCCGGCGGCGACGCGGTGCTGCGCGCGGTCGCCGACCTGCTGCTGGCCGGGTGCCGGGACACCGACGAGGTGTGCCGGTGGGCCGGCGACGAGTTCGTCGTGCTGCTGCCCGACACCACCGCCGAGCAGGCCGAGCGCGCACTGGAGCGGATCCGCCGCGCCGTCGCCGCGCACGACTGGACCGCGCTGGGCCTGCCCGTGCCGGTGACGATCAGCGTCGGCATCGCCTCGGCCACCCGCGGCGACGACCGCCGCACGCTGTTCGCCGCCGCCGACGGCGTCCTCTACGACGCCAAGCGCAGCGGCCGCGACCGCGTCGTCCGGCTGTCGGCGGTCACCCAGACCCGCGCCCCGGACACGCCCGCGGAGCCCCCGCCGGCGCCGGCCCGGCCGGCCGCGCGCACGTCGGTGCAGGTCGGCCCGGTGCAGTCCTCGCCGCTGGACCCGGTCGGCGGCTTCGCCGCGCTGCTGGCCGACCCGCCGCTGTCGCTCGGCAGCGCCGGCCAGCCCGCGCTCGCCCCGGCGCCCCCGGCCGCCCCGACCCGCCCGGCGCCGGCCGAGCCCGACGTCGTCTGGGGCGTGGGCCGGTCCACCGAGCAGGTGCTGGCCCTGGTCCGGGAGACCCGCGCGGCGCACCCGGACCGGCCCGCGCTGGTCGTCCGGGCGACCGCCGACACGCTGGTCGCGCTGGCCGCCGCGTACGACGGCTCCACCACGGTGGACGCGGCGGCGATGTCGGCCGCCGTCGGGCCGATCCCCGAGCCGCTGGGCCGGGTCGGCGTCCTGTGCGCGAGCACCGCCGACGCCTCGGTGGCCGCCGAGGCCGCGTTCGTCGCGCGGGTGACCGGCACCGAGGTCGTGCGGGTCGACGACGTCGGCGGCAGCCGGCTGCGCCCCCTGCTCACCGACCGCACCCTGCTCGACGACGTCGACTGCCTGGTCGTGGTCGCGGGCCTGGACGCCTCGCTGGCCGGCACGGTGGGCGCGATGACCGACGTGCCGATCGTCGCGGTGCCCACCTCGACCGGTCAGCCGGGCTCGTTCGGCGGGTTCGGCGCGCTGCTGACGATGCTGAACTCGGCCTCGCCCGGCGTCGTGGTCAGCAACATCGACAACGGCCACGCCGCCGGCGTCTTCGCCGCCCGCATCGCCCGCCGCACCGCCAGGTAGGGAGGGGCGCCACGTCGGGTGGCGGGCCGCCCTGCGGAGGACGGCGGACCGGTCGCGGGACCGGAGGCTCCCGGCCGGGACGGCGTGGCAGGGCTCAACGCCGTTCGGGGACGGCACCTGGCCGCGGTGTCGGCCGGAAGGCCGACCACGTGATGGGCACGACGGCGAGGAACAGCGCCGCGACGGCGAGCGCGGAGCCCAGCGCCCAGGCGGCGAACACCAGCAGCGACGCCAGCTCGATGCCCAGGCCCGCGACCGAGGTGACCGTGGCCCGCGCCGCGCCGGGCACCTGCTCCTGCAGCCGCGCCTCGCCCACCACCAGCACCGCCAGGTACAGGCCATAGGACAGCGCGACGGCGGCCAGCGCGACGGGCGTCCCCGCGAGCGCCCCGGCCGCCAGCAGCGCCGCCGAGACGGCCAGCAGGACCGGCAGCGCCCGCGACGGCAGCCGTCCCAGCCGGCCGGCCAGCGCCGCGCCCGCCGCGCCGGCCAGTGCGACCCCCAGCACGGCGGTGGGCACCAGCTCGGTGGGGACGCCGCGGTCGCGGGCCATGACCGGGAAGTACTCCTCCAGCGCGTCCAGCCCGCCGAGCAGCGCAACGGCGACCACGGTCAGCCGCAGGGACGGCCGGCGCAGCGCCTCGCCCACGGCGGCACGCAGGCCCGGGCCGCCGTCGCCGTCCCCGGTGGGGGTGGTCTCGGGGAAACGGGTGGCCAGCGCCGCGGCGGCCAGGCACACCCCCACGCTCGCCCAGCCGACCAGCGCGTAGCCGCCGGCCTCGACGAGCACGCCGGCCAGCAGCGCTGTGGGCACCTGCACGAGCAGCTCGGTCGCCGTCATCGCGCCCTGGACGCGGACGAACTCCTCCTCCGCGCCGACGGCGGCCAGCGCCTCGTAGACCAGCGCCTCGGCGGCACCGGAGACCAGCGCGCCGCCCACGCCCCACACGACGAACCCGGCGGCGAAGCCGGGCAGCCCGGGCGCCACGGTCCAGAGGACGAAGCCGACCGCCTCCAGCACCCCGGCGAGCACCAGCGCGCCGCGACGCGACCAGCGGTCGGCCAGCACCCCGGTGGGCACCTCGGCGACCAGGCCGGTGACCGACCACAGCGCGAACAGGCCCGAGACCTGGGCCGGGCTCAGCCCGGTGTCGAGGAACAGCAGCGCGTAGAGCGGGTAGACGGGCGCCAGCCCGGACAGCGCGGTCCAGGCCACGGCCAGGCGGGCCAGCGGCCGGGCGGGCGACGGCGGTACGGCGGACGACGGGCGTCAACGGAACGGCACGGGACGACGGTAACGAGCCCCACACCCGGGCGCACCGGGTTTCCCGGGGCCCGTCGACTAGCCTGGGCGGCCGAGGAGGGGAGTAGCCCCCCGTCCGCTGGTCGACACGCTGGCGCGTTCCCCCGGGAGCCGCCCGGTCAGCGGGCCCGCGCCCCGCGCGGGTGGGCGAGACCTCCGGCCTGAGCAGTCGTCGCGCTGCCGGTCGGAGGCGTGCGCCCCCGCCCGGCCGTGCCGAGCGGAAGAGAGACCCACCCGTGATCGTCTGGTCCGTCGTCGTGACGGCGTTCGCCCTCGTCCTGCCGGTCGAGCTCCCGGACAAGACCCTGTTCGCCAGCCTGGTCCTCGCCACCCGGTTCCCGCCGCTGCCGGTGTTCGTCGGCGTCGGCACCGCCTTCGGCCTGCAGGTCGCCATCGCCGTCACCGCGGGCAGCCTGCTGTCGCTGCTGCCGGAGGCGCTGGTCAGCGGCGTCGTGGCGGTGCTGTTCCTCGTCGGGGCGGTCCTGCTGTGGCGCAGCGCGTCCGAGGGGCCCGAGGACGGCGGGGAGGCGGCCGCCGCCCGGGAGCGGACGTCGTTCCTGCGCGCCGCCGCGATCTCCTTCGGCGTGCTGTTCGCCGCGGAGTGGGGCGACCTGTCCCAGCTGGCCACCGCGGGCCTGGCCGCCCGGTTCGACGCGCCGGTGTCGGTGTTCGTCGGCGCGTGGGCGGCGCTGCTGACCGTCTCGGGGCTGGCGGTGTTCCTCGGCAGGGCGCTGGCCGACCGGCTGCCGGTGGCGCTCATCCGCCGGGTGGCCGCGGGGCTGTTCGTCGTCTTCGCCGTGCTCGCCGCCGTGGAGACCGTCCGCGCCCTCACCTGATCGGGGGACGGCCGCGGGCCGGGCGGTGCGGACGACGGGTGCGAGGGCCGTTGCCTCCGCCATGACCGTCTCCACCCCGCCCGACCGCGACGCCGGCGCCGCCGACCTCGACGTCCGCGCGCTCGCCCGGGACGCCGAGCTGGCCGCCGTCGTGCGCGTCGCCGCGGACCTGGCGGGCGTGCGGTACGCGACGGTCAACCTGTTGGACGCCTGCGAGCAGCACCAGCTGGTGCCGCACGGGTTCCTGGGCTCCTCGTCGCCGCGCGAGGAGTCGCTGTGCGCGGCGATGAACGCGGGGAGCCCGCGGGTCCGGGTGCACCCGGACCTCGCCGCCGAGCCGCGGTACGCGGGCAACCCGTGGGTGGACGGCCGCCGCGCCCGCGTCCGCGCCTACGCCAGCGCGCCGCTGGTCGTCGACGGGGCGACGGTGGGCACCCTGTGCGTCTTCGACTCCGAGCCGCACGCCTTCGCCCCCGGCACCGGGGACCGGCTGGCCGACCTCGCCGCGGTCGTGGTGGCGCTGTTCCAGCGGCGCCGGCAGGCCCGCCAGCTCGCCGCCCTCGCCACCGCCAACGCCGCCGCCCGCGACCAGGCCCGGGCCGCCGCGACGCACGCCGCCCGCTCCGAGGCCTTCACCCGCGCGCTGCTGGAGGCGCTGCCGGTCGGGGTGGTCGCCGCCGACGCCGACGGGCGCATCACGCTGGTCAACCGGCTCGGGCGGCAGTGGCACGGGCTGCCCGAGCGGCACGCCGGCCGGGTCGAGGGCGCCCGGCTCACCGAGGACGTCGTCGAGGCCTTCGGGCTGCGCACCCCCGACGGACGCCGGCTCGGCCTGGCCGAGGTCCCCCTGGCCCGCGTCCACGCCGAGGGCCGGGTCCGCGACGCCGACATGGCGATCGACCTGCCCGGCGCTCCCCTGCGCGTGGTGCGCGCCTCGGGCACCCGCATCCGCGACGCCGCGGGCCGGCCCACGGGCGCCGTCGTCGCGATGATGGACGTGACCGCCCAGCGCGAGCTCGAGGCCCGGCTGCGCGAGGCCGCCCTGCACGACGCGCTCACCGGCCTGCCCAACCGGGCGCTGCTGCTGGACCGGCTCGCGCAGGCGCTGCAGGTCCAGGCGCGCGAGGGCCTGGCGGCCGCGCTGCTGTACTGCGACCTCGACGGGTTCAAGGCCATCAACGACACCCTCGGCCACGCCGCCGGCGACGCCGCCCTGCTGCGGATGGCCGCGGCGCTGCGGGGGGCGGTGCGCCCGGGCGACACCGTGGCCCGCATCGGCGGCGACGAGTTCGTCGTGCTGTGCCCCGGCACCGGCACCGAGGACGCCGCCCGGCGCCTGGTCGACCGGATCGCGGCCACCCTCGCGACCCCCACCGACGGCGGGCCGCCGCTGCGCTCGAGCACCGGCGTCGCCCTCTCCCGGCGGGGTGACACCGCCGACAGCCTGCTTCGCCGCGCCGACGCGGCGATGTACGAGGTCAAGCGCTCCCGTCGCCGCTGACCTCCGCGCCGGGGACGGGACTCGGGCGGTGCCCGACCCTGCGCCGCGGCCGGGCGCCGTCCCGGACGGGCCCGGCACCCGCTCAGGGCAGCGTGGGGATCCAGTCGGCCAGCGCCCGGCCGATCGCGTGCGGTGAGTCCTCGGGGACGAAGTGCGAGCCCGGCACGGTCACCTCGGTGACCGACGGCCACTTCCGCACCAGCCCGCGTGCCCGCCCGGTCAGCAGCCACCCGGGCTCGGCGTTCACGAACAGCTTCGGGACGGCGCTGGTCCGCAGCCAGTGCCCGTACCGCGCGACGACGTCGTGGACGGCCGGCGGCACGTTGGCGATGGGGAGCTGGCGCGGCCACTCCAGGGTCGGCCAGCGGTCCTCGCGCTCGCGGAACGGCTGCCGGTAGTGCTCGTGCGCCTCCGGGGGGAGTCCGCGGAGCACGGACGCCGGGAGGATCCGCTCGACGAAGACGTCCTTGTCGAGGACGACGACCTCGCCGTCCTCGCTGCGCATGGCCCGGAAGATCTTCCGGCCGTCCGCCGGCCAGTCGGCCCAGGTCATCGGGGTGACGATCGCCTCGGTGAAGGCCAGGCCGCGGACCGCCTCGGGGTGGCGGTGCGCCCAGGAGAAGCCCAGCGCCGAGCCCCAGTCGTGCAGCACGAAGGTGACCCGCCGCTCCACCCCGAGCGCCTCGAGGAGCCCGTCCAGGTGCGCGGCGTGCGTGGCGAAGGAGTAGGTGCCCCGCTGCGGGTCGGGCAGCTTCCCGGACTCCCCCATGCCGACCAGGTCCGGCGCGATGCAGCGGCCGAGGTGCTGCACGTGCGGGATCACGTTGCGCCACAGGTAGGACGACGTCGGGTTGCCGTGCAGGAAGACGATCGGGTCGCCCTCACCCACGTCGACGTAGGCCATCCCGGTGCCCCGGACGGTCACCCGCTGCCGGGGGAAGGGGTCCTCGGGCGAGACGTCCTCAGCGGCCACCCCGGCATCCTCGCCCAGGCGCTGCCCCTCCGCCGTCCGGGGACCGCGCCCGGCCCTGACGCGACGATCGCGCTTGACCCTGACGCCACGTCAGGCTGTGCACTCGTCGCCGTCAGGGAGGAGGGACCCGGGGTGAAGGTGGGCGAGGTGGCGGCGCTGGCCGGCGTCACGGTGCGCACGCTGCACCACTACGACCGGATCGGGCTGCTGTCGCCGTCGGGACGCACCGCGGCCGGCTACCGCCGCTACTCGGCGGCGGACCTGGACCGGCTGCACCAGGTGCTGCTCTACCGCGAGCTCGGGTTCCCCCTCGAGGAGGTCGCGGCCCTGCTGGACGACCCGTCCGCCGACCCCGCCGAGCACCTGCGCCGGCAGCACCGGCTGCTGCGGGACCGGCTGGAGCGGACACAGGCGATGGTCGCGGCCGTCGAGAAGGAGATGGAGGCGAGGCAGATGGGGATCGCACTGACCCCGGAGGAGCGGTTCGAGGTGTTCGGCGAGCACGACCCGGAGCAGTACGAGGCCGAGGTGCAGGAGCGGTGGGGCGACACCGACGCCTACGCCCAGTCCAAGCGGCGGACCGCGGCCTACACCAAGGAGGACTGGCTCCGGATCAAGGCCGAGGGCGAGGACCTGGTGCGGCGGATGGCCGAGGCGCTGCGGGCCGGCGTCGCGCCCGGCTCGCCGCAGGCGATGGACCTCGCCGAGGAGCACCGGCAGCAGGTCACGCGGAACTTCTACGACTGCCCGCCGGAGATGCACGCGGCGCTGGGCCGGATGTACGTCGAGGACGAGCGGTTCACGGCCACCTACGAGCGGGTCGCGCCGGGCCTGGCGCAGTGGGTGAGCACCGCCGTGCAGGCCAACGCCGCCCGCCAGGGCTGAGCCCGAGGGGCGGCAGGGACGGCCGTCCCCTGCCACCCCCGGGGCTCAGACGCGGACCAGCAGCTCGCCGTGCAGCATGGCGAGCCAGCCGTCGTCCGCGGCGGCCCAGCGCAGCCACGCGGCGGCGAGCTCCTCGAGCTCGTCCCGCGTGGCCAGGCCGTACCCCAGGGCCTGCTCCGCGAACGCCGACGCCGTCGCGCGGCCGGCCCACGAGCGGCCCCACCACTCCCGCTCGGCCGGTGAGGCGTAGCACCAGGAGCCGGTCGTCGCGGTGGTGTCGCGCAGGCCCGCGGCGTGCGCCCAGGACAGCAGCCGCCGGCCGGCGTCGGGCTCGGCGCCGTTGGCGCGGGCGACCGAGTGGTAGAGCTCCAGCCACCGGTCCAGGCCGGCGTCGGCGGGGAACCAGCACGTGGCGGCGTAGTCCACGTCCCGGACGGCGAGCAGCCCGCCGGGGCGGCAGACACGGGCCATCTCGCGCAGCGCCGCCACCGGGTCGGTGAGGTGCTGCAGCACCTGGTGGGCGTGCACGACGTCGACCGCGTCGTCGGGCAGGTCGAGGGCGTACACGTCGCCGACGGCGAAGGTCACCGCGACGCCCTCCCGCCCGGCGAGGTCCCGGGCCTCGCCGAGCGGGTCGGCCGAGACGTCGAGGCCGAGCACCCGGCCGGGCGCGACCCGGCGGGCCAGGTCGACCGTGATCGTGCCCGGCCCGCACCCGACGTCGAGCAGGTCGAGCCCGGGGTGCAGGTGCGGCAGCAGGTACGCGGCGGAGTTCTCCGCGGTGCGCCAGCGGTGTGACTGCAGGACCGGTTCGGCGTGCCCGTGCGTGTAGGTGTCCACGCCGGCATCCTGCTCCGTTCGTCCCGCACAGCGGAACGGTCATCTCACTGGACGGGATGCGGCGGACGGGGTGTCAGGTCCGCGGCTCGCGCCCGGCCGGCTGCCGCGGCTCGCTGAGCAGCGGCGTGGGCGCGCGCAGGGGCACGCGCAGCGGGGTGGTCGTGACCGCCTGCGCGGCGCCGTCGACGACGACGGTCATCGGCCCCTCCCCGCGCACCAGCGTGAGCGTGGTGCCCTGCTGCGTCGTCTCGACGCGGAGCACGCTGCCGCGCCAGGTGACGTGCCACGCCGTGCGGGACAGCGACGACGGCAGCAGCGGCGCGATCTCGAGGTCCCCGTGGTCCTCCCGCAGACCCCCCAGACCCGCGGTGAGCGCCAGCCAGGCCCCGGCCACCGAGGCCAGGTGCAGCCCCTGGGCCGTCCCCTGCCGGACGTCGCGCAGGTCCACGAGCGCGCACTCACGCAGGTAGCGCAGGGCGAGGTCGGGGTGCTGCGCCTGCGCGCACACCACCGCCTGCACCGCGGCCGACAGGGAGGAGTCCCGCACGGTGCGCGCCTCGTAGTACTCGAGGTCGCGCGCCACCTCCTCGTCGGTGAACTCGTCGCGGCACCACCACAGCGCCTGGACGAGGTCGGCCTGCTTGAGCACCTGCCGCCGGTAGAACGTGGCGTAGTGGTTGTGCTCCTGCACCGGGTAGGCGTCGCACTGCTCCTCGAAGGGCCACTCCTCGTACGACGTGAAGTTGGCGTTCATGGGGTGCACGCCCAGCCCCTCGTCCCACGGCACGTGGACCGCGTCGGCCGTGGCCCGCCAGGCGGCGGTCTCGGTGTGGTCCACGCCGAGCTCCGCGGCCCGCGCCTCGTACCTGCGGCAGGCGTCGGCCGCGCGCCGCAGGTTGGCCCGCGCCATGAGGTTGGTGAAGACGTTGTCGTCGACGACGCCGGTGTACTCGTCCGGACCGGTCGTGCCGAACAGGTGCCACGCCCCGGCCGCGTCCTCGTGCCCCAGCGACATCCACAGCCGCGCCGTCTCCACCAGCACCGGCAGGCCGCCGACGTCGTCGAGGTCGGCGCCCGTGGCGTTCTCGTACAGCCAGAAGGCGCGGGCGACGTCGGCGTTGACGTGCATCGCCGCCGTGCTCGCCGGCCAGTACGCCGACACCTCGGGCCCGCTGATGGTGCGCCACGCGAACGCCGCGCCCGCCCGGCCCAGCGTCCGGGCGCGCTCGCGGGCGGAGCCGATCGTCTCCGCCCGCCACCGCAGCAGGCGGGCCGCCGTGTCCGGGCGCAGCAGGGTCAGGGCCGGCAGCACGAACCCCTCGACGTCCCAGAAGGTGTGGCCGCTGTAGCCCATGCCGGTCAGGCCCTTGGCCCCGACGGGGGCGCCGGAGATGCAGGCGGCGGAGCAGAACAGCTGGAAGACGCTGTAGCGCAGCGCCTGCTGGAGCTCGGGGTCGCCGTCGACCTCGACGTCGGCCGTGGCCCAGAACTCGTCGAGCACGCCGCGCTGCGCCGCCAGCAGGCCCTCCCACCCCAGGTCGAGGGCGGAGGCCAGCGCCGCGGACGCCTGGCCGACGAGGGAACCCGCCCACGCGTCGAGCGACCAGGTGTGCGCGACCACCTTGGTGATCGCGAGGGCCCCGCCGGCGGCCAGGTCGGCGGCGACCGTGGTGACGACGCGGTGCTCGTCGGCGTCGGAGCTGACGTGCCCGCGGTCGACCACGTGGTCGACCGCGGCCGCGACCGTGATGCCCGACCGCCGGGTGCGGGCCGCGAGGGTGCCGCCGGTCGCCGCGGAGGCGTGCACCAGCGGCTCGAAGGCGTTGTCGAGGCACTCCGCGACGCGCGGGTCGTCGTTGTCCACGCCCGTGGGCGTCACCGCCCCGCCGGCCAGCTCGGACCGCACGACGACGTGCGCCGGCCCGTCCAGCGCGCGGACCTCGTACCGGACGGCGCAGATCGACCGCTCCGCCAGCGAGACCAGCCGCCGCGAGGTGACCTCCATCGTCGTCCCGCGCGGCGTCGTCCAGCGCACGAGCCGGTCGAGCGTGCCGGCGCGCAGGTCCAGCGTGCGCTCGTGGACCTCCGGCCGGACCTCCCGCACGTCGAGCGGGATGCCGTCGACCAGGAGGCGCAGCGGCGTGCCGTCGGTGACGGTGAGCAGCGCCTGCCCCTCACCGGGCTGCCCGTAGCCGCCCTCGGGATAGGACAGCGGGTGGGTCTCGTAGACCCCGGACAGGTAGGTGCCGCGCATGCCGAACGGCTCGACCTCGTCGAGCGTGCCCCGGATGCCGACGTAGCCGTTGGACAGGCTGAACAGGGACTCGGCGACGTCGAGCGTCCCGGTGTCCACGTGCGGCTCGCGGACCGTCCAGGGGGCGACGTCGAGTCTGGGGGCGCTCACGGCGGGTCCTCGCGGTCTCGGAGGGCTGTCTGGGGCACCCGGCCGGGTCCCGCTCCCCGTCCTACCGCCCGGCGCGCACCCGCGCGACCGGCGGCACAGGACGCTCCCCCCACGCCGGGGGCCGCACCCGTGCGGACCGCCTCCTATGCACCGGCCAGGACGGACTCCGCGACGGGCACGGCGGCGGCGCGGTCGGCGGGGACCAGGCCGAGGCGCACCCGCCGGTCGAGCAGGTCGGCCACGCTCCGGGCCCCCTCGGCCAGCGCGCCGAACCGCAGCTCCCCCACCGTCTCCGGACGGCCCCCGACCACCGGCTCGGTCCCCAGCGCGGCCACCCGCGGCGCCTCGGTGCCGTACCGGGTGACCAGCCGCGCCGGGGCGGCCACCCGCGCCAGCTCGGCCGGGGACGCCGCCCCGACCAGCGGCAGCCGGGCGGTCGGCGAGCGGCGCGCGCCCCGGCCCAGCCGCGCGACGACGGCGTCGACGGCCTCGGCGGCCATCGCCCGGTAGGTGGTCAGCTTGCCGCCGACGACCGACAGGACCGGTCCGTCCCACCGCAGCAGGTGCCGCCGCGAGAGGTCCGCGGTGGCGTCGCCCGGCCCCGCCCCCGCCGACCCGGGCAGCACCAGCGGCCGCAGCCCGGCGTAGGAGCCGACGACGTCGTCCCCGGTCAGCGGCACGGCCAGCACCCGGTTCACGGTGTCGAGCAGCTGCCGCACCTCGGCGTCGGCCGGCACCGGGTCCTCGTCGGGGACCGGGCCGGGCACCGGCTCGTCGGTGAGCCCCAGGTACACCAGCCCGCCCGGCTGCGGCAGCGCGAACACGTACCGCGAGCGCGAGCCGGGCAGCGGCACGGTGAGCGCCGCGACCGGGTCGCCGAGCCGGCCGGCGCGGACGACGAGGTGCGAGCCGCGCGAGGGCGCCAGCCGGATGCCCGGCGCCAGCGCCTGCGCCCACACGCCGGTCGCGTTCACCACCGCGCCCGCCCGCACGGTCAGCGCCGCGCCGTCGGCCTCCACCGCCACCTCGCCCCCGTCGACGGCGGTCACCCGGGCGCCGGTGAGCACCCGCGCGCCGTGCGCGGCCGCGGTGCGGGCCAGGGCGACGACGAGCCGGGCGTCGTCGGTGAGCTGACCGTCCCAGAACACCGCGCCGCCGCGGCCGGGGCGCACCGCGGGCGTCAGCCGGGCGACCTCCGCGGCGCCGGCGCGGCGGGTGCCGGGCAGCGAGCCGCGCCCGCCGCGCACCGACCGGCGCACCGCGTCCCCCAGCCGGCCGCCCAGTGCGCCGACGGCGCTGACGTCGCGGCCGGCGGCGTCGGGCACGAGGAACGGCAGCGCCCGGACCAGGTGCGGCGCGGTGGTGCGCATGAGGACGGCGCGCTCGCGGGCGCTCTCCCGCGCCAGGCCGACCTCGCCGTGCGCCAGGTAGCGCAGGCCGCCGTGCACCAGCTTGCTCGACCACCGGCTGGTGCCGGCGGCGAGGTCGGTGCGCTCGAGCAGCGCCACGGACAACCCGCGGGCGGCGGCGTCGAGGGCCACCCCGGTGCCGGTCACGCCCCCGCCCACGACGACGACGTCGACACCGCCGGCCAGGGCCTCGAGGTCGGCCGCGCGGCGCTCCGGGGTGAGGTCGGGCCCGCCGGTCACGTGCGGGGTCCCGGTCGGAGCACCGGCAGACTGTAGCCGTGTCCGAGCAGCCGGAACTGACCGTCCAGGGGTGGGGGCCCGGCAGCTCCCGGGTGGCCACGGTGGCCGAACCGGGGGACGCGGCGGAGGGCTCCCTCGAGCTCACCCGCGACCCCGACCTCGCCACCGCGCTGCCCAAGGCCGCGCGCCGCCACCTGGCCAGGGAGCTGGGCTGGGAGCCGCGGCCGACCCCGCCGGTCGCCGTCGCCGACGTCCGGCTGGCGCCCTCGCGGCTGCCGGCCGACGTCCACGACGCGCTGGTCGCGCTCCTCGGCGCCGACCACGTGCGCACCGACCGGGAGGCGCGCCTGCGCCGGGCCGGCGGCAAGAGCTACCTGGACCTGCTGCGCCGGCGGGAGGGCGACGCCTCCGACGCGCCCGACGCCGTCGTCCTGCCCGGCAGCACGGAGCAGACCGCGGCGCTGCTGGCGCTGTGCGCCGAGCACGGGGTCGTCGTCGTCCCGTTCGGCGGGGGCACCAGCGTCGTCGGCGGACTGTCGGGGATGGACCCCGACGACCGGCCCTCGCTGTCGGTCGACCTGTCCCGGATGGCGGCGCTGACCGACGTCGACGTCGCCTCGTCGCTGGTCACCGCCGGCCCCGGCATGCGCGGCCCGGCGATGGAGGAGGCGCTCGGGGCCCGCGGGCTGACGCTGGGCCACCTGCCGCAGAGCTGGGAGTACGCCACGCTCGGCGGCTACGCGGCGACCCGCTCGGCCGGGCAGTCCTCCACCGGCGTCGGCCGCTTCGACGACCTCGTCGCGGGCCTGACCCTGGCCACGCCGTCAGGGGTGCTGGAGCTCGGCCACCCGCCGGCGTCGGCGGCCGGACCCGACCTGCTCGGCCTGGCGCTGGGCTCGGAGGGCGCGCTCGGGATCATCACCGGGCTGCGGCTGCGGGTGCGCCCGGCGCCGCGGGCCCGGCTGTACGAGGGCTGGTCGTTCCGCACCTGGGCCGACGGGCTCGCCGGGCTGCAGCGGCTGGCGCGGCACGACCTGCTGCCCGACGTCGTCCGCCTCTCCGACCCCGACGAGACCCGCGCCACCCTGCTCAACGCCGGCGGCACCGGCGCCCGGCTGCTGCGCGGCGTCCTGCGGGCCCGCCGCCGCGGCGGGGGCTGCCTGCTCGTCGTCGGCTGGGAGGGCCTGCCGCAGGTGGTGCGGGCCCGCCGCCGGGCGGTGCTCCCGGTGCTGCGCGAGCACGGCGCGGCGCGGATCGGCCGCCGGGTGGGCGAGTCGTGGCGCCGGCACCGGTTCGCCGCCCCCTACCTGCGCGACCGGCTCATGGACGCGGGCCTGCTGGTCGAGACGCTGGAGACGGCGGCCACCTGGACCGCGCTGCCGGCCGTCTACGACGCCGTCCGCACCGCGCTGCAGCGGTCGCTGGGCCGGCCCGGCAAGCGGCCGCTGCTGATGACGCACGTGTCCCACGGCTACGCCACGGGCGCCTCGCTGTACGTCACCGTGCTCGCCGACCGCGACGACGACCTGCCGCTGCAGCAGTGGCTGACCGCCAAGCGGGCGGCGACCGAGGCGCTGCTGGCCGCCGGCGGCACGCTCACCCACCACCACGCCGTCGGTGCCGACCACCGCCCCTGGCTGGAGCGCGAGGTCGGCCCGCTCGGCGTCGAGGTGCTGCGTGCGGTCAAGGCCCGGCTGGACCCCCAGGGCATCTGCAACCCCGGGGTCCTCCTGCCCGACTGACGCCGCGGATGACCGGCTGAGCTCACCGCCGCGCGTCCTGGCTCACCGTGGGTGGTGAGCCAGGACGCCGCAGGATCAGCTCACCTGATCGTGCTCGTCGGCGGCGGGGTCCAGCCCGGCGGGGGCAGGGCCGGCGGGATCCCCATCCGCCGCCGCAGCCAGGCCGGCGGCCGCGGGTGGGGCGGCTGCTCAGGCACCCCGGCCCCGCAGCGCGTACCCGGTGGAGAAGACGTCGTCGGGGTCGACCGCCCGCTTGACGGCCAGCAGCCGCTCGGCCGAGGCCGGGTCCCAGGCGGCGAGGACCTCCTCGGGACCGCTGACGTCGCCGAGGAAGTTGACCATCCCGCCGCGCGCGGCCCACGGCGCCAGCGCGGCCAGCACGCCGCGGCCGGCCGCGGGCACCACCTCGGCCAGCTCCGGCACCATCGGGCCGATCACGAACACCGACCAGGCGGCGCCGCGGCCCGGGACGGCGTCGGGCACCCGCGCCGGGCGGGCGAGCGCACCGCCCATCTGGCGGATCTCGGCCATGACCAGCGGCACCTGCACGTCGGGGCCGGCGGCGGCGAGGAACGCGTCCACGGTCTCCCCGGTCAGCTCGGCGAGCAGCATCCCCTTCTCCCAGCCGGGCATCGGGTCGGTCGGGTCCATGTGCACCGCGTCCAGGGCCGTGGCCGGCATCGGCCCGACGCCGCCGAGCAGCACCTCCCCCGCGGCCTGCATCGGGGCCACCAGCGCGGTCCCGAGCTCGGGGTCCTCGCCGGCGTAGACGTAGCGCAGGTGGACGACGGTCTGCCCGCGCAGCGGCGGCGGCAGCTCCTCCACCGGGGGCAGCCGCAGCACGGCGACCGAGGTGCCGACCTCCTCGGGCAGCGTCGGCGCCCAGGCGCGGTAGGCGTGCAGCACCGCGGCCGCGTCCCTGCCGGCGAAGAACAGCCCGCCGGCGACCAGCGCCGGCACGGGGAACAGCTCGAACTCCAGCGCGGTGACGACGCCGAAGTTGCCCTTGCCGCCGCGCACCGCCCAGAACAGCTCGGGCTCGGTCTCGGCGCAGACGGTGCGCAGCACGCCGTCGGCGGTGACGATCTCCACGCTCACGACGGCGTCGGCGGCGAACCCGTGCCGGCGGCCCAGCGGCCCGAGCCCGCCGCCGAGGGTGTAGCCGACCACCCCGACGTCGGACGACGAGCCGCACAGCCCGGCCAGCCCGTGCTCGGCGGCGGCCGCGACGACCTTCTGCCACTTGACGCCCGCCTCGACCCGCGCGGTGCGGCGGGCCGGGTCGACGGCGACGCCCTGCATGCGGCGGGTGGTGATCATCAGCGCGCCGTCGGCGTTGCGGACCGGGCCGTGGCCGGTGGCCTGGACGGCGACCGGCAGGCCGTGCGCGGCGGCGAAGGAGACGGCGGCCGCGACGTCGGCGGCGCAGGTGGCACCCACCGCGACGGCGGGCGTATGGGTGACGGCGAGGTTCCAGGCCGCGACCTCGGCCGCCATGCCGTCGTCGCCCGCCACGTAGACCGGCCCGTGCACCCGGCCGCGCAGCTCCGCGACGGCGGCGGGGTCGAGGGCGGCGGGCACGGCGTCGTCGAGCGGTGTGCGCGGGAGCGGGGCGGCGGCGGGGGTCTCGGTCAGGCTCATGTCGGTCCTCGGGGCAGGGGGGATGGCCGGGGACCACCGTGGCCGCCCCGCCTTGACCGCCACTTGCGCCCGACTTGAGGCGCACGAACCCCTCCCCAGGCGGCGCGCGACCTGTCACGATGCCCGATCGTGCGGTTCCGCGTCCTCGGTCCCCTCGAGGTCACCGGTCCCGACGACCGCCCCGTCGACGTCGGCGGGGCCAAGCCCCGCGCGCTGCTGACCCTGCTGCTGGCCGAGGCCGGCCGGGTGGTCCCGATCGACCGCATCGTCACCACCCTGTGGGGCGACGAGCCGCCGCCCACGGTCACCGGGACCCTGCAGGCCTACGTCTCGCACCTGCGCCGGGTGCTCGAGCCCCAGCGCGGGCCGCGTGAGGCGCCGACGGTGCTGCTCACCCGGGCACCGGGCTACCTGGTGCAGGCCGGCGCCGAGGACCTCGACAGCCTGCGCTTCGCCCACCTGGTCGAGGAGGGCGACCGCGCCGTCGAGGCCGGCGACCCCGCCGGCGGGGTCGCCGCGCTGGACCGCGCGCTCGAGCTGTGGCGGGGCGAGCCGCTGGCCGAGCTGGGGGACGGGCCGGGCGCGGCCACCGACCGGCTGCGCCTCACCGAGCTGCACGTGCGCGCCCGCGAGCGCCGGTGCGACGCGCTGCTGGCCGTCGGCCGCGCCGACGCCGCCGTCGCCGACCTGCAGCGCCTGGTCGCCGAGCACCCGCTGCGCGAGCGGCTGTGGGCCCGGCTCGTCACCGCCCTCTACGCCGCCGACCGGCAGGCCGACGCGCTGGACGCGCTGCGCCGCTGCACCGAGCTGCTGCGCGACGAGCTGGGCATCGACCCCGGCCCCGAGCTGCGCGACCTCGAGCAGGCGGTGCTCCGGCAGGACCCCAAGCTCGCCTCACGGGTACCCCGGCCGGTGCTGTCGGTGGTCCCGCCGCCGGCGCCCACCGCGCTGGCGGTCCCCGGCGACGAGACGCTGGTCGGCCGCCGCGCCGAGCTGGCCCGGCTGCGGGCGGCCGCCGAGCAGGTCGCCGCCGGGCGGCCCGCCGTCGTCGTGCTGGCCGGCGAGGCCGGCATCGGCAAGACCCGGCTGGCCGAGGCGGTCGCGGACACCATCCGGGCCGCGGGGTGGGCGGTCGCCGAGAGCCGCTGCGCCGACGACGCCGGCGCCCCGGCCCTGTGGCCGTGGACGCAGGCGCTCGAGCAGCTGGGCCAGGAGCCGCCCGCGCCCGCCGGGGACGACGGCGACGACGCCGACGCCGCCCGGTTCCGGCTGTTCCAGGAGCTGCGCGGCAGGCTCACCGCCGCCGCCCGGCAGCGGCCGGCGATGGTCGTCCTCGACGACCTGCAGGGCGCCGACACCACGTCGGTGCAGCTGCTGACCCTGCTGGCCCGGCACCTGCCGCGGGTGCCGCTGCTGGTCGTCGTGACCGTGCGCAGCGTCGGGGAGGACCTGCCCGAGGCGGTCGCGGACTGCCTGGCCCGGCTGGCCCGCGAGCCGGCCGCCACCACGATCACCCTGCAGGGCCTGGACACCGAGGACGTCGGCTCGCTGCTGGCCGCGCAGCTGGGCTCTGCCGGCGACCCGGGCCTGGCCGCCACGGTGCACGACCGCACGGCGGGCAACCCGTTCTTCGTCGTCGAGCTGTCCCGCTGGATGCGCGGCGACCGCGACCTGCACGCGGTGCCGGTGCCGCCGTCGGTGGGCGAGGTGCTGCGGACCCGCCTGGCCCGGCTGCCCGCCGGCGCCCGCCCGGTGCTCGAGCTCGCCGCCGTCGCCGGCCGGGAGGTCACCCTCGACCTGCTCGAGGCCGCCGGGGAGCCGGCCGAGGCCGCGCTGGCGGCCCTGGACGCCGCGGTCGCCGCGGGCCTGGTCGTCGAGGGCGGCACGCCGTGGAGCTGGCGGTTCACGCACGCGCTGGTGCAGGAGGTCCTCGCCGACGACCTCCCCGCGCTGCGCCGGGCCCGCCTGCACGCCCGGCTCGGCGAGGCGCTGGAGCGGCAGGTGGCCGGCGGCCGCCCCGACGACGCCGTGGTCGAGCGGCTGGCGCACCACTTCGTCGAGGCCGCGCCGGTGGCCGGCCCCGCCGCCGGGCTGCGGTGGTCGACCGCCGCGGCGGCCAACGCCCGGACCCGCCTGGCCGACGGCGAGGCCGCGGTGCACACCCGCCGCGCGCTGCGGCTGGTCGACCCGGCGCAGCCCGGCGCGGCCCGCACCCGGCACGACCTGCTCACCGCGCTGGGCAACGACCTGCTGCGCAGCGGCGAGCGCACCGAGGCCCAGCAGGTGGTCGGCGAGGCGATCGCGCTGGCCCGCGAGCTCGGCGACCCGCGCTGCCAGCTGGAGTCGGCCGCGGTGTGGGGCGAGGTCACGCTGTGGAACTGGCGGCCGCACGGCGTCGTCGACGCCGAGATGGTCGCCCTGCTGGAGGACCTGCTCGAGCACCGCGACGAGATCGCCCCGGACGCGACCGAGGCCGAGCGGGACCGGCTGACCGCGCGGCTGCTGGGCACCCTCGGCGTCGAGCTGGCCTTCAGCGAGGACCTGCAGCGCGGCGTGCGGTACGCCGAGCGGGCGGTGGCGCTGGCCCGCGGCGTCGGCGACCCGGAGCTGCTGGGCCGGACGCTGAACAACTACTCGCTCGCGGTGTGGGGCCGGCCCGGTGCCGCCGAGCTGCGGCTGGCCGCGACCGACGAGGCGCTGGCCCTGGCCGGGCGCGGGCTGCCGCGGCGCACCGAGTTCTACGCCCGGCTGCACCGCGCGGCGATCCGGCTGCACCTCACCGACCGCGCCGGTTTCGAGGCCGACCTGGAGGCCGGGCGGCGGCTGGCGTTCTCGCTGTCGGGCCCGGAGGTGCGCCCGCACGTGCTGTGGCAGCAGGCCGGCGCCGCCTGGCTGGCCGGGGACGCCGCCCGCGCCGAGGACCTGACCACCGAGGCGCACGC
The DNA here is from genome assembly GCF_054050335.1 of Geodermatophilus sp. SYSU D00698. Taxonomy (NCBI): domain Bacteria; kingdom Bacillati; phylum Actinomycetota; class Actinomycetes; order Geodermatophilales; family Geodermatophilaceae; genus Geodermatophilus; species Geodermatophilus sp. SYSU D00698. The sequence continues at coordinate 11,752 of NZ_JBJGZD010000034.1, read as the reverse complement.
GCTCTACCGCCGGGTGACGCCGCACTCGCGGCACGCCTACGCCGCGCACCTGTTCGCGCTGCGCCGCGGCGACCACCGGCTGCCCGAGGCGATCGACCTGCTCGTGGAGACCGGCGACGAGGGCAACCCGCTGCTGCAGCTCATGGCCGTGGTGGCCGCCGCGGAGTCCGGCGACCTCGCGGTGGCCCGGCGGCTGCGCGCCCGCTGGGGCCGCACCCAGATCCGCGACTGGGCCAGCGACGTCGCGGTGCTGCTGCAGGCCGAGGCCGCGCTGCACCTGGGCGACGAGCCCGAGCTGACCGTGGCCACCGTGCAGCTGCTGCCCTTCCGCGGGCGGCAGGCGGTGCTGGGCACGCCGGCGTTCAGCCTGGGCGCCTACGACGAGCTGCTGGGCCGGATCGCCGAGCGCACCGGCGACACGGTGGCCGCCCGCGACTGGTGGACCGGCGCCCGCGAGCAGGGCCGGAGGGTCGGCTCGCCGCACCAGGTGGCGCTGGCCGAGTCCCACCTGGCCCGGGTGCCCGCCGAGCAGGCGCACCGGCCGCCGCGGCGCCGGCGCTCCGAGCCCCCGGCGCCGCGCCCTGCCGTGCACCCACCGGTCGAGGAGCGTCCCGCCTAGTCCGACCCGGCGCCCCGCCGTTCCCGTTCCCGGGGCCAGCGGGCGACGGCGTCGGCGAGGACCTCGCGCAGGAACGCCAGGAAGTCGCGCGTCTCGGCGAGCCGCCGGCCACCGGGCCGGTCGGCGCCGAGCAGTTCGATGCCGGACGCCGCGACGTCCTCGAACCGCCGGAGCGTCTGCAGCTCCGCGGTGACGGCACGGGTCCAGAGGTTGGCGTCGTCCAGCACGTACAGGTCGCTGCGCGTACCGGGCTCACGCTCGCGCACCAGGAAGCCGACCTGGACCAGCTGCCGGACGGCCCCGCTGATCGCCGCCGGGCTGACCTGCAGGCCCTCCGCGAGCTCGGCGGCGGTGTAGCGGTCGGCGTCGTCGGCGAGCGCGTAGGCCATGACCCGCGCCTGCATCGGCTGCATGCCCGACTCGCGCAGCACGAGCGCGAACCGCTCCACGAACCGCAGGAGGGTCGCCCGCTCGGCGTCCAGGTCGTCCGCAACCGCCACGCCGCCCATCGTACTGGGCCTCCTGGCGCTCAATACTGTTCACGAAATAGTGAAAGTTCTGTAAGTTCACGGCCATGGCGGCGATCACCATCGCGGGACTGGTCAAGACCTTCGGCGCCATGCGCGCCCTGGACGGGCTCGACCTCGAGGTCGGCACCGGTGAGGTGCACGGCTTCCTCGGCCCGAACGGGTCCGGCAAGTCCACGACCCTCCGGGTGCTGCTCGGCCTGCTGCGTCCCGACGCCGGCCGGGTCCGCCTGCTCGGCGGCGACCCGTGGCGCGACGCCGTGGCCCTGCACCGGCGCCTGGCCTACGTGCCCGGGGACGTGACCCTGTGGCCGACCATCTCCGGCGGCGAGGCCATCGACCTGATCGGGCGGCTGCGCGGCGGGCTCGACCCACGACGTCGCGCCGAGCTGCTCGACCGGTTCGACCTCGACCCGCGCAAGAAGGCCCGCACGTACTCGAAGGGCAACCGGCAGAAGGTCGCCCTGGTGGCCGCGCTGGCATCCGACGCCGACCTGCTGGTGCTCGACGAGCCGACGTCCGGACTCGACCCGCTCATGGAGGCGGTGTTCCAGGAGTGCATCCGCGAGGTCCGCGCCGAGGGCCGCACGGCGCTCCTCTCCAGCCACATCCTGGCCGAGGCCGAGGCCCTGTGCGACCGGGTCAGCATCATCCGGCACGGCCGGACGGTGCAGAGCGGCAGCCTCGACCAGTTGCGGCACCTGACCCGCACGTCCGTCGTCGCCGAGACCGCTCGCCCGGCGAGCGGCCTGGCGGCGCTGCCGGGCGTCCACGACCTGCGGCACGAGGACGGCCGGGTCCGCTTCGACGTCGACACCGACGCGCTGGACGGCACCCTCAGGTACCTGACCACGCTCGGTGTCGTGGCCCTGACCAGCACGCCGCCCACGCTCGAGGAGCTCTTCCTGCGGCACTACGGCGACGAGCTGGCGGAGAACGGCGTCCCCTCCGGGCCCGAGGCGGTGCGGTCGTGAGCACCCGGCTGTCGGAGGCCCCCGCCCGGCCGGTGCCGCCGGTGACCGGGACCCGGCCGTCGACCACCACGGGCACCGGCACGCTCCTCCGGTTCGCGCTGCGCCGTGACCGGGTGCGGCTGCCGGTGTGGATCGCCGCCGGCACGTTCCTGGTGGCGCTGCAGTCGGTCTCGAGCCAGTCGCTCTACGACACCGCCGAGGCCCTGGCCGCCTACCGCGCATCCGTGGGCAGCAACGCGGCGACGATCGCCCTGGCCGGCCCGCCCGTGGGGCTCGGCACGGTGGCCGGGGCGGTCGCCTTCGAGATCTCCGCGACCGTGATGCTGGTCGCCGCGCTGATGGCGACGTCCACCGTCACACGGCACACCCGGGCGGACGAGGAGGCCGGCCGGACCGAGCTGGTCCGGTCGGCGCGCGTCGGCCGGCACGCGCCGCTGCTGGCCGCCGTCCTCCTGTCGTCGCTGGCGTGTGCGGTGCTCACCGTCGCCGTCTGGACCGCCGCCACGGCGACCGGACTGCCGGCCGTCGGCTCCCTGTTCCTCGGCGCCTCGTTCGGGGCGTGCGGGCTGGTGTTCACCGGGATCACCGCCGTGGCCGTGCAGGTGACCGGACACACCCGGGCGGTCCACGGCCTGGTCGGTGGGCTGTTCGCGGTGTCCTTCGTGCTCCGTGCGCTCGGCGACGTCGAGGGCAGCCGGGTGGTCTGGACCTCGCCGATCGGCTGGGCCCAGGCCACCCACCCGTTCTCCGACGACGCCGTCGCACCGCTGGTGCTGTGCGCGGTCGTCGCCGTGGCGCTGGTCCTGGCCGGGTTCGCCCTGCTCGACCGCCGCGACCTGGGCGCCGGCTTCGTCCAGCCGCGGCCGGGCCCGGCGCACGCCCCGTGGTCGCTGCGCTCGCCGCTCGGCCTCGCCGTCCGCCTGCAGCGGGGGGCGTTCGTCGCGTGGACGCTGGGCCTGGCCCTGCTGGGGGTGGTCCAGGGCGCCCTCGCGGAGTCCGTCGAGACGCTGGTCGCCGGCAACGAGCAGGCCCTGGCCGTCTTCGGCGACCCGGACGTCGGCGAGCTGGTGGACGCCTACCTCGGCACCACGTTCGGCGTCACGGCACTGCTGGCCGGCGCCTACGCGGTCTCGTCGGTGCTGCGCGCCCGCGGCGAGGAGTCCGGCCAGCGCGCCGAGCCGGTGCTGGCGACGGCCACCAGCCGGTCCCGGTGGCTGGGCAGCCACGTCGCCGTCGCCCTGGCGGGCTCGGGGCTGGCCCTGACGGCGTCCGGTCTCACCACGGGCGTCGTGCGGGTGGCGCAGACCGGCGAGGCGGCCGCCCTGGGCCGGATGGTGGGTGCCGCCGTGGCGTACGTGCCGGCGGTCTGGGTGCTCGCGGGCACCGCGGTGGCGCTGTTCGGGCTGCTCCCCCGGGCGGCGACCGCGCTGGCGTGGACCGCCGTCGGCGTCTCCCTCGTCCTCACCCTGTTCGCCGGGTCGTTCGGCTGGCCGGGCTGGGTCGGTGGCCTCTCCCCGTTCGGCTGGGTGCCCCTGATGCCGCTGGAGCCCTGGACCGCAACCCCGGTGCTGGTGCTGACCGGGGTCGCCGCCGTCCTGCTCGTCGCCGGCTCCACGGGCTTCGCCCGCCGGGACCTGGCGACCGGTTAGAGGGTGGTGGCCCGGCCACCGTCGACGGGGATGACGGCACCGGTCACGTACGCCCCGGCCCGGCTGGCCAGGTAGACGACGACGCCGGCCATGTCGTCGGGGCGGCCGATGCGGCCCAGCGGCGAGCTGGCGGCGATCTCGTCGCCGCGGGCGGCCAGGGTGGCGGCCATCATCTTCGACTCGAACGGCCCCGGCGCGACGGCGTTCACGGTGATCCGCCTGGGCCCCAGCTCCTTGGCCAGGTGCCGGGTGAGCTGGTGCACCGCGGCCTTGCTGGAGGAGTACGAGTAGGTCGGCAGGACCGGCACGTGCAGCCCGTCGATGCTGCCGACGTTGACCACGCGGGCCGGGTCGTCGTCGGTGGCCGCGGCCTCGAGCAGCGGCAGCACCGCCCGGGTCAGGAAGAACGGCGCCTTGACGTTGAGGTCGAGGACCTTGTCCCACGCCGAGGCGGGGAAGGTCTCGAGCGGCTCGCCCCAGGTGGCGCCGGCGTTGTTGACCAGCACGTGCACGCGCTCCTCGCGGCGGCCGACCTCCTCGGCCAGCCGGACGCACTCGGCCTCGGTGCTGATGTCGGCGGGGATCGACTCCACCCTCCCGAACGCCGACAGCTCCGCCACCGCCTGCTCACCGGCCTCGGGCTTGCGCGAGCTGACGTAGACCGACGCCCCGGCCTGCAGCAGGCCGCGCGCCATCATCAGGCCGATGCCGCGGGTGCCGCCGGTGACGACGGCGACCTTCCCGGTGAGGTCGAACAGGTCCACGCGGTGCCTCCTCCTGTGGCGGTGCCGTGCGCCGGCCGGGCCACTGTGCCAGCCTCTCCCCCCGTGACCACCGCGGCCCCCAGTCCCCTCGGCGTGACCAGCGAGGTCGGCCCCCTGCGGACGGTGGTCCTGCACCGGCCGGGCGCCGAGCTGCGCCGGCTCACGCCGCGCAACAACGACCAGCTGCTCTTCGACGGCGTCCCGTGGGTGGCCCGCGCGCAGGAGGAGCACGACGCGTTCGCCGCCGCCCTCACCGACCGCGGCGTCGAGGTGCTCCACCTGGACCGGCTGCTGACCGACGTCCTGGACCACCCGACGGCCCGCGAGGAGCTCGTGGCCGCCGCCGTCGACGACCCGCGCCTGGGCGCCACCCTCCAGCGCACGGCCGCCGGCCACCTGTCCGGCCTCGCGGCGGACGACCTCGCCGGCGCGCTCATCGCCGGCGTGGCGCACCACGAGCTGCGCGGCGGGCGGGGCCTGGCCTACGAGCTGATGGACCGGCACGACTTCGTCGTCCCGCCGCTGCCCAACCTGCTGTTCACCCGGGACTCGTCGGTGTGGGTCGGCGACCAGGTCGCCGTCACGTCGCTGGCGATGCCGGCCCGGCACCGGGAGAGCACGATCCTCCGCGCCGTCGCCACGTACCACCCGCGCTTCGCCGGCGCCGAGCAGCTCTACGACTCCTCGCTCGAGCACCTCGAGGGCGGCGACGTCCTGCTGCTGGCCCCCGGCGTGGTGGCCGTGGGCGTGGGCGAGCGGACGACGCCGGGCGGCGCCGAGCGGCTCGCGCGCCGGGTGTTCGCGCGGGGGCTGGCGCACACGGTGCTCGTCGTCCCGATCGCCCAGGAGCGGGCCACCATGCACCTGGACACCATCGCCACGATGGTCGACGTCGACGCGATGGTCATGTACCCCGCGGTGGCGGACACCCTCGTCGCCTGGACGGTCACCGCCGACACCCCGCCCGACGACGCCGACACCACCGACCTCGTCGTCCGCGGCCCGGCGCCGTTCGTGGTCGCCGCGGCCGAGGCGATGGGCATCGACCGGCTGCGGGTGATCGACACCGGCCTGGACCCGGTCACCGCCGAGCGCGAGCAGTGGGACGACGGCAACAACACCCTCGCGCTGGCCCCGCGGCTGGCGGTGGCCTACGAGCGCAACACCGTCACCAACGCCGCACTCGAGGCCGCCGGCATCGAGGTGGTGCGGATCGCGGGCTCGGAGCTCGGCAGCGGACGCGGGGGGCCGCGGTGCATGTCGTGTCCCGTGTGGCGCGATCCGCTGTGACCCCTCCCGGACCGGCCGCGAGGTCCGTACGGTGCCGTACCGGGTCTCCTCCCCGGAGGTCCGGACGGGAGGACCCGCCGTGAGGGGCAGCAGGGCGTGACCGGCACGCGGACGCGGCGGCGCGGCGGCCGCATCGCGGGGCTCGGCGGGGGGCTGGTCGGCTGGCTCGTCTTCGTCGAGTTCACCAGCGGGGTGCTGCAGGGCTACTACGTCCCGCTGCTCACCGACGTCGCCCGCCACCTGGGCATCCACGACGCCGACGTCAACTGGCTCGAGGCCGCCCAGCTGATGACGTCGGCGATCGCGGTCCCGGTGCTGGCCAAGCTGGGCGACCTCCACGGCCACCGCCGGATGCTGTGGACCTCGGCGGCGGTGGTCGCGGCGGCCACCGTCGTGCTGGCGTTCGCGCAGGACTTCGGCGTCTTCCTGGTGGCCTGGGCGGTGCAGGGCGTCTACGCCGCCTGGCTGCCGCTGCAGGTGGCGCTCATCCACTCGCGGTCGCGCGGGCAGGCCGACGCGGCCGCCCGCACCCGCCGGGCGACGGGGCTGGTCGTCGCCGCGCTCCAGGCCGGCGCGATCGTGGGCGCGCTCGGCGGCGGGCAGGTCGGCGACGCGCTCGCCGGGCGGTTCTGGCTGGTGCTGCTGCTGCCGGGCCTGCTGGTGGCCGGCGTCTGCGCCGTCGTGCTCACCCGCGTGCCCGAGAGCACCGACCGCCGGGCCGGCGACGTCGACGTCCCCGGGGTCGCCCTGCTCAGCGTGGTGCTGCTGGTGATCACGGGCGGGCTGAGCTTCGTCCGGGTCAACGGCGCCGGCGAGGTGTGGCCCTGGCTGGTGACCGCGGCCGGTGTGCTGCTGGTCGTGCCGTTCGTCCGGTACGAGCTGCGCCGCGCGGACCCGCTGGTCGACTTCCGCGTGCTGCGCTCCCCCAGCACGTGGCCGGTGCAGCTCACCGCCGGGCTGTTCGGGGTGAGCGTGCTCGGCGCGCAGGGGCCGCTGTCGACGTTCGCCCGCACCGACCCCGACACCTACGGCTACGGCCTGGGCCTGTCGACCAGCCAGGTGTCGATCGTCATCGGCGGCTACGTCGTCTCGATGCTGGTCGGCGCGAGCTCGTTCTCCCGGGTCTCCGCGGCCACCACGCCCAGGGTCACGCTGATCGGCGCCGCCACGCTCACCGGCCTGGGCTACCTGCTGCTGGTCCCGCTGCACGCCACGCTGCCGCAGGTCCTCGGGGCGATGGTGGTCGCCGGTCTCGGCTCGGGGGCGCTGGTGGCGGCGCTGCCCGCGGCCGCGGCGGCAGCGGCGCCCGCCGGTCGCACCGGCGTCGCGACCGGGTTGACCAACACGACCAAGGTGCTCGGCGGCAGCTTCGCCTCCGCCGTCTTCGCCGTCGCCCTGGCCGCCGGCGCGCCGGCCGCCGCCGACGGGTCCGAGGGCACCGCCGGGTCGCTGTCGGGCTACGTCACGGTCTGGGTGGTCTGCGGGGTGACGGCGTGGCTGGCCGCGCTGTCGCTGGTCTTCGTGCCGCGCCTGGCCTTCTCCGACCGGCCCGAGGCCGTGGGCGTGCGGGAGGTCGCGTGAGGACCGCCCCGCTCCTGCTCGGTGCCGCGGCCGCCGCCGGCGCCGCGGCCGCGCGGCGGGTCGCCCGCTTCCGGCCGGTCCCCGCGCCGGTCGAGCCGGCGGACGCCTCGGGTCTGGACCCCGACGCCGCCGCGGCCCGGCTGGCCGAGCTGATCCGCGTCCCCACCGTCTCCTCGCGCGACCCCGGGCAGGCCGACGCCGCGGCGTTCGAGCGGTTCCGCGAGCGCCTGGCCGAGCTCTACCCGCACACGCACCGGGCGCTCGAGCGCGAGCTGCTGCCCGGCGGGTCGCTGCTGTACCGCTGGCGCAGCGGCACCGACGCACCGCCGCTGGTGCTCATGGCCCACCACGACGTCGTCCCGGTGACCGGCCAGGACTGGACCCGCGACCCGTTCTCCGGCGCGGTCGAGGACGGCTGGGTGCACGGCCGGGGCGCCGTCGACGACAAGGGCTCGCTGGTGGCGGTCCTCGAGGCGGTCGAGTCCCTGGCCGCCGGGGGACACACCCCGGCACGCGACGTGTACGTCTTCTCCGGCAACGACGAGGAGGTCCTCGGCGTCGGCGCCCAGGAGGCGGTGGCCGTGTTCCGCGAGCGGTGCATCCAGCCGTGGGCGGTGGTCGACGAGGGCGGTGCCGTGGTGACCGGCGTCTTCCCGGGCGTGCCGGGGCAGATCGCCGTCGTCGGGCTGGCCGAGAAGGGGCTGCTCGACTGCGAGCTGGTCACCACCGACCCCGGCGGGCACGCGTCCTCGCCGACGTCGGGCGGTGCCCCGGCCCGCCTGGCCCGCGCGATCCTCCGGCTGGACGCCGCGCCGTTCCCGGCCCGGCTGCACGACGTCGTGCTGGCGATGGTCGACGCCGCGGGCCGGCACGCCCCCGGCGCCCACCGCGCGCTGTTCGCGCACGCCCGCCCGCTGCGGCCGCTGCTCGCGACGGCGCTGGCCCGGGCGAGCCGCGAGGCCAACGCGCTGGTGCGGACGACGGTGGCGGTGACCGAGCTCGAGGGCAGCAGCGCGCGCAACGTGCTGGCCACCCGGGCGCGGGCGCACCTGAACATCCGGATCGCGCTGGGCGAGACCGTGCAGTCGACGGTCGAGCGGCTGCGCCGGGTGGTCGCGGACGACCGCGTCGAGGTCCGGGTGCTGTCGGGCAGCGACCCCTCACCGGTCTCGCGGACCGACACCGAGGCCTACGCGGCGCTCGGGGCCGCGGTGCGGGCGGTGTACCCGGGGGCCGCCGTCGCGCCGTACCTGATGGTGCAGGCCAGCGACGCCCGGCACTTCGCGCAGATCAGCGACAGCGTCTACCGGTTCATGCCCTTCGACCTGTCCCGCGGCGAGCTCGACGCGCTGCACGCCGCCGACGAGCGGATCAGCGTCGCCGCCCTGCACCGGGGCGCGGTCTTCTTCCGGCACCTCATCACGCACCTCTGAGCGCGCTCGTGCTCTGCCCACGGGAGTGGGCAGAGCACGAGCGGCGGCGGGAGGAGGCCCTACCGGAGCGTGATCTGGCGGGAGAGCAGGCCGGCGCGGGCGCGGCGCTCGTCGGCGGTCAGCGGATCGGTCACCGTCAGCGCCTGCTCCAGGCGGGTGGCGAACCCGGCCGCGGGGCCGGCCCACTCCTGCGCGGGGGTGTCGGCCGGCAGGTCCCACACCGGGACGACGAGGCCGTGCGCGCGGAAGGCGCCGGCGTACCGGGTCCCCTCGCCCAGCAGCAGCTGCTCGGACGCCGAGAGCCGGGCCAGCGCGTCGAGCAGCGGCTCCTCGGCCTCGGGCCGCACCCAGCGCAGGTGCGCCCGCTCGTTGCCCGGCCGCACCCAGTAGGCGGCCCCCAGGCCCTCCAGCCGCTCGGTCGGCAGCACCGCCTCGTTGGCCCGCTCCAGCCCGGCCTGCGCGGCGGGGTTCGGGTCGGTGCCCTCCAGCCAGAAGCCGAAGTCGGGGTGCACGGTGACCTCGAGCGGGACGGCGGGGTCGAGCAGCTCCTGCAGCCGCGGCCCGGCCGAGCCGGCCGCGCCGATCGGGCCCGGGTCGACCGGCGCGCCCGCCGGCGAGTCCAGCGCGGCGGCGAGCGCCGTGCCGATGTCCCTGCTGACGTCGTCGGAGGATGCCTGCAGCTGGACGCCGAGCAGGATCTCGCCGTTGCTGCGGACCAGCGCCGGCGCACCGCCGGGCAGCACGCTGGCGAGGGTCACGTCGCGGCCGTCGGTGGTCCGCAGCGGCGCGGTGGCGGCGGGCACCAGCTCGCGCAGCGCCACCCAGTCCGGCTCGCCGGGCAGGCCCTCGAAGGGGCGGGTCACCGGGGGTGCGTAGCCCGAGCCGTGGCAGTGCTTGTACCGGCGGCCCGAGCCGCACGGGCACGGGGCCTTCGGGTTGGTCCCGCCCTCGACGGCGGCGGGCGCGGGACGGCGGCGGGTCGCGGAACGGGCCATGCGGCCCAGGGTATGTGGGGCCGGGACGGGGTCCCGCGGGCCATAGGCTTCGGCGTCGTGACCTCCCTGGCGGCACCGCTCGACCTCACCGACCCGGCCGTCGTCGCCGACCCCTACCCCGCCTTCGCCGCCGCCCGCGCCGTCGCCCCGGTCCAGTGGCACGAGGGCCTGCGGCTGTGGCTGGCGTTCACCCACGCCGAGAGCAACGCCGTGCTGCGCGACCGCCGGCTGGGCCGGATCTGGCGGGACCGGGAGCCGGAGGAGCGGTTCGGGCAGTTCAACCTCATCCACCGCAACGCCGTCCTCGAGATGGAGCCGCCCGACCACACCCGGCTGCGCCGGCTGGTCAGCGCGGCCTTCGCCCGCGGGCACGTCGAGCGGCTGCGGCCGTGGGTCGAGCACCTGGCCGGCGAGCTGGTCGACGGGCTGGTGGAGCGCTCCGGCGGCAGCGAGCCCGTCGACGTCCTCTCGGGGATGGCCGGGGAGCTGCCGGTGGCGGTCATCGCGGAGCTGCTCGGCGTCCCGGCGGCGGACCGGCCGCTGCTGCGCCCCTGGTCCAACGCGATCGTGAAGATGTACGAGTACGGCCGGACCACGGCGGTCGAGGACGCCGCCGAGCGCGCCGCCGCGGAGTTCGTCGCCTACTTGCGCGACCTGGCCACCGAGCGCCGCCGCGCCCCCGGCGAGGACCTGCTGTCGCACCTGGTCACCGTGCGCGACGCCGACGGCGACCGGCTCACCGAGGACGAGCTGGTCACCACGTGCATCCTGCTGCTCAACGCCGGCCACGAGGCGACGGTCAACGTCAGCGGCAACGGCCTGCTCGCGCTGCTCGAGCACCCCGACCAGCTGGCGCGGCTGCGGACCGACCCGACGCTCCTGCCGACGGCGGTCGAGGAGCTCATGCGGTTCGACTCGCCGCTGCAGCTGTTCGAGCGCACCGCGACCGCCGACGTCGAGGTCGGCGGCGTCACCGTGCAGGAGGGGGAGAAGGTCGCCGCGCTGCTGGGTGCCGCCAACCGCGACCCCGCCGTCTTCGCCGCCCCCGACACCCTCGACGTCGGCCGCAGCGACAACCCGCACGTCTCCTTCGGCGCGGGCGTGCACTTCTGCATCGGGGCGCCCCTGGCCCGCGTGGAGCTGCAGGCCTCCTTCGGCGCGCTGCTGGGGCGCACCAGCGACCTGCAGCTCGCCCGCCCGGCGCGGCGCCGTCCGGAGTTCGTCATCCGCGGCCTGGCCGAGCTGCCCGTCGTCCTGACCCGGTAGTGGCCGCGACCGCGGAGGTGCTCGGCCGGCTCCGGGAGCTGGCCGACCCGTCGCGGCTGGCCGGCATGGCCCGTCACGGCGTCGGCGGCGCGCAGACCCTCGGCGTCACGGTCGCCGAGCTGCGCACGCTGGCGAGGGAGCTGGGCCGCGACCACGCGCTGGCCGCCGGGCTGTGGGACTCCGGCGTCCACGAGGCCCGGATCCTGGCCGGCATGGTCGAGGAGCCGGCCGCGGTGGACGCCGCGCAGCTCGACGCGTGGGCGGCCGGGTTCGACTCGTGGGACCTGTGCGACCAGGTCTGCCAGAACCTCGTGCGGCACACCCCGTTCGCCTGGGGCCGGGCGCTGGTGTGGAGCGGGCGGCCGGAGGAGTTCGTCAAGCGCGCCGGGTTCGCCGTCATGGCCGGGCTGGCGGTGGCGGACAAGGGCGCGGTCGACGACCGGTTCGAGCCGTTCCTGCGCGCGGTCGCCGAGCGGGCCGACGACGACCGGCCGATCGTCCGCAAGGGCGCGAGCTGGGCGCTGCGGCAGGTCGGCAAGCGCAGCCCCGGCCTGCACCGACGTGGGGGGGGGGGGGGGGGGGGGGGGGGGGGGGGGGGGGGGGGGGGGGGGGGGGGGGGGGGGGGGGGGCGGGGGGGGGTGGGGGGGGGTGGTC
>NZ_JBJGZD010000033.1:0-45464 GCF_054050335.1 Geodermatophilus sp. SYSU D00698 | reverse complement strand
CCCGGAAGCTAAGCCTCTCAGCGCCGATGGTACTGCCCCGGAGACGGGGTGGGAGAGTAGGACGCCGCCGGACAACTCTTCACCGAAAGGGCCCCCACCACCCGGTGGGGGCCCTTTCGGCATTCCCGGGGTGATGTCGATGTCGCGGACCCGGAGGAATGCGGCACGGCCCCGCTTCCGTCACGACGGAACCGGGGCTGTGGATGGAATGCCGTCGTCGGCTGTCAGGGGACGATGCGGCGGAGGCCGGTGAAGGAGAGGACCGCCGTCACGGCTGCCAGGGCCACCGGGATGGCGACGGCGAGGGTGAGCACGGACTCGTCGACGAGCCAGGTGCGGACGTCGCCCCACCAGCCCCGCCAGGAGACCAGGACCGCGAGGCCGCCGAAGACCAGCATGGCGCCGATGACCAGTCCCCAGATGCCGAACTGGCCCCAGCGCGTCATGACGACGCCGATCGCCACGCCCAGGAAGGCGGCGGCCGGCATCGGGGCGCCGGACACGAGCACCTGCAGGCCGGCGTCGTCGACGTCGAATCGCCCCGGCGCCCAGAAGTTCAGCCTCATCCCCCAGCCGCCGGTCGCGTCCTCGATCGACGTCAGGACCGACAGCGCGACACCGTAGGCGAGTGCCGCGGCCACCGCGGCAAGGGCAGTCCCCAGGTAGGACGTGCGCCGGCTGAGGCTCATGTCCATCGCGAACGGCAGCACCTGGGTGACCGACTGGACGAAGACCACCAGCACCGTGATGTAGAGCGAGGCGACGCCTCCGGTGATGCCCCCCTCCCGGTTGGGTGCCGGCGTCGCTAAGCGACCAGACCGCCAGGTTGATCGCGAAGCTGAGCGACACGACCCCAGGGGATCCCGACGGTCAGCACCGGGTTCATCGAGTGCAGCCGGGCGGCCGCGAGGACACGGTTCATCGGGTGGCTCCCTCGAAGGGCGTGGACGAGCGGGCGGTGCGGGCCGCCGCCGCGGATGGCGTCCCGGCGGAACGCGTGCTGAGCGCGACGACGAGCTGCTGCAGTGAGGTGGGCTCGACCGTCAGCCCGGTCGCGGCCAGGTCCCCGGGGTCCACCGGCCGGCGCAGCCGCACGACCGCGCGGGCGGACCCGCCGAGGGCGTCGGTGGTGAGGAGCTCGTGCTCCTGCGCCAGGGCCGCCACCCGCGCGGCAGGCCCGGTGACGGTGAGGGCCGAGGCGCGCAGGCGCTCGGCGTCGTCGTCCAGGAGCACCCGGCCGGCGTCGAGGAGCACCACGTGCTCGAGCAGGCCGCTGATCTCCTCGATGAGGTGCGTGGACAGCACGATCGTGCGGGGCTGTTCCGCGTAGTCGGCGATCAGCCGGTCGTAGAAGAGCTGCCGGGCGACGGCGTCGAGACCCAGGTACGGCTCGTCGAAGAACGTGACCGGCGCCCGGGAGGCCAGGCCGATGGTGATGCCGACGGCCGAGGCCATGCCGCGGGACAGCTTGACGACCGGCCGGCGCGCCGGCAGGTCGAAGTCGGCGACCAGTGCGCGGGCCAGGTCCTCGTCCCAGGTGGGGAAGAGGGTGGCGGCCGCGGAGAGCGCGTCGCGCACCCGGAAGTGGTCGGGGTAGCGCTGGCTCTCCTCGACGAAGCAGACCTGCTGCAGGACGGCGTCGTCCTCGTAGGGGTCGGCGCCCGGTACCCGCACCCGGCCGCTGGTGGGCACCCGGTGCCCGGCGAGCAGTTGCATGAGCGTGGTCTTGCGGGCCCGTTGCGGCCGAGCAGGCCGGTGATGCCGTCGGTGGCGAAGCCGGCGGTGGCGAAGCCGGCGGTGACGCCGTCGAGAGCCGTGTGCTCCCGGTACCGCATCGTCACGTCGGTGAGCGTGGCGGCGTCGCTCACCGCTCGTCCTCCCAGCGGTCGATCATGGTGGCCAGCTCGCGGGTGGAGATGCCGAGCTTGTGGGCCTCGGTCATCAGGGGGCGGACGTACTGGTCGGCGAACTCGCTGCGGCGGCGCTCGAGCAGCTGCTCGCGGGCGCCCGTGGCGACGAACATCCCGACTCCTCGTCTCTTGTAGAGGACCCCGTCGGCCACCAGCTGGTTGAGGCCCTTGGCCGCGGTGGCGGGGTTGATGCGGTGGAAGGCGCTGAGCTCGTTGGACGAGGGCGCCTGGCTCTCCTCGGCGAGGGTGCCGTCCACGATCGCGTTCTCGATCTGCGCGGCGACCTGCCGGAAGATCGGGCCGGCGTCCTCGTTCACCGGGGGCGCCGGCCACTACCCGGGTCCCCGAGGTCCCTGGGTCCATTACTCATGTAATGAACCGTAGAACCGGCTCGTCGACGGCGTCGACCCCGGCTACGGTCGCGCTCGTGGACGACGTCGTCAGGCCCTTCACCGTCGACGTGCCGGGGGACGCGGTGGAGGACCTGCGCCGCCGGCTCCGGAGCACCCGCTGGCCGGACCCGCCGACGGCGGAGGGCTGGACCCAGGGCGTCCCGCTGGACGTGCTGCAGGAGGTCTGCCGGTACTGGGCCCAGGAGTACGACTGGCCGGCCCGGCAGGCTCGGATCAACGCGTTCCCGCAGGTGGTCACCGAGATCGACGGGTTGCCGGTGCACGCCCTGCACGTCCGCTCGCCGCACCCGGACGCCCTGCCGCTGGTCCTCACCCACGGCTGGCCCGGCTCGGTGGTCGAGTTCCTCGAGGTGATCGGCCCGCTGACCGACCCCGAGGACCCGCGCGACGCCTTCACCGTCGTCGTCCCGTCGCTGCCCGGCTACGGGTGGAGCGGGAAGCCGGCCGCACCCGGCTGGGGGCCGGCGAGGACCGCCGACGCCTGGGCGGAGCTGATGCGCCGGCTCGGGCACGAGCGCTTCGGCGCCCAGGGCGGGGACATCGGGTCGTTCGTGTCGGCCAACCTGGGCGCGCGGCACCCCGACCGGGTGGTCGGCGTGCACCTGAACATGGTGGTGACCCTCCCGCCGGAGGGCCGGAGCGACTTCGGCGAGCGCGAGCAGCGGGCGCTGGACCGGATGCGGGCCTTCCGCGACGACGGCTCGGCCTACAGCCACCAGCACCGCACCCGGCCGCAGACGCTCGGCTACGGCCTCACCGACTCCCCGGCCGGCCAGTGCGCGTGGATCCTCGAGAAGTTCCACGCCTGGACCGACACCGGCGGCGACCCGGTCGGGGTGCTCGGCGTCGACCGGCTGCTCGACGACGTCTCGGTGTACTGGTTCACCGGCACGGCGACGTCGTCGGCGCGGATGTACTGGGAGATGGCGCGGGCGCCGGGGGAGCGGACGCCGCGGGTCGACGTCCCCAGCGGCGTGTCGATGTTCCCCGGCGAGATCTTCGTGCCGCCCCGCGCGTGGGCCGAGCGGCAGCTGACCGACCTGCGGGCCTGGCGCGAGCACGACAGCGGCGGGCACTTCGCGGCGATGGAGCGGCCGGCGGAGCTGGTGGCCGACGTCCGGGAGTTCTTCCGCCCGCTCCGGTAACCGCCGCGACACATCGGGGAACTAGCGTCCGGGCTCCGCCGACCCCGGAGGACCCCGCGTGCACCTCTCCCCGCACGAGCAGGAGCGCCTGCTGCTCTCCTACGCCGCCGACCTCGCCCGCCGACGGCGCGCGAGGGGGCTGCTGCTGAACCTCCCGGAGGCGACGGCGATCGTCACCGACCACGTGCTGGAGGGCGCCCGCGACGGCGTCCTGGTCGCCGAGCTCATGCAGTCGGGCCGCACGGTCCTCACCCGCGACGACGTCATGGACGGCGTCCCCGAGCTGCTGGAGGAGGTGCAGGTGGAGGCGACCTTCCCGGACGGGACCAAGCTGGTCACGGTCCACCACCCCATCCCGTGATCCCCGGCGAGGTGATCCCGGCCGAGGGCGTCATCGAGACGCTGCCCGGAGCCCCGCGGACCGAATTCGAGGTGACCAACACCGGCGACCGGCCGGTGCAGGTGGGCTCGCACGTCCACTTCGCGCAGACCAACCGGGCGCTGCGGTTCGACCGCGCCGCCGCGCACGGCCACCGGCTCGACGTCGCCGCCGGCACCGCCGTCCGGTTCGAGCCCGGCATCACCCGCACCGTGACGCTGGTGCCGCTGGCCGGCGCGCGCGTCGTCCCCGGCCTGACCGCGGAGGGAGGGCTCGGCTGATGGTGCAGCTGTCCCGTGAGCGCTACGCCCAGCTGTACGGGCCGACCACCGGCGACCGGATCCGGCTGGCCGACACCGACCTGCTGATCGAGGTCGAGGAGGACCGCTGCGGCGGCCCCGGCCGGGCCGGTGAGGAGGCGGTGTTCGGCGGCGGCAAGGTCATCCGCGAGTCGATGGGGCAGGGCCGCGCCACCCGGGCCGAGGGCGCGCCCGACCTGGTCATCACCGGCGCCGTCGTCCTGGACCACTGGGGGGTCGTCAAGGCCGACGTCGGCGTCCGCGACGGGCGGATCGTGGCGCTGGGCAAGGCCGGCAACCCCGACACGATGGACGGCGTCCACCCGGACCTGGTCATCGGCCCCGGCACGGAGGTGATGGCCGGCAACGGGCGGATCCTCACCGCCGGCGGCATCGACTGCCACGTCCACTTCATCTGCCCGCAGATCGTGCCGACGGCGCTCGGCTCGGGCGTCACCACGCTCATCGGCGGCGGCACCGGCCCGGCGGAGGGCTCGAAGGCCACCACGATCACCCCGGGCGACTGGTACCTGGCCCGGATGCTCGAGGCGATGGACCCGTGGCCGGTCAACGTCGCGCTGCTGGGCAAGGGCAACACCGTCTCGCACGAGTCGATGGAGGAGCAGCTCCGCGGCGGGGCGAGCGGGTTCAAGCTGCACGAGGACTGGGGCTCGACGCCCGCGGCGATCGACGCCTGCCTGACCGTGGCCGGGCGCAACGGCGTCCCCGTGGCTCTGCACTCGGACACGCTGAACGAGGCCGGCTTCGTCGAGGACACCCTGGCCGCGATCGCCGGGCGGTCGATCCACGCGTACCACACCGAGGGGGCCGGGGGCGGTCACGCGCCGGACATCATCACGGTGGCCGGGCACCCGAACGTGCTGCCGTCGTCGACCAACCCGACCCGGCCGCACACGGTGAACACCCTCGACGAGCACCTCGACATGCTCATGGTCTGCCACCACCTGGACTCCTCCGTGCCGGAGGACCTGGCCTTCGCCGAGAGCCGGATCCGGCCGACGACGATCGCCGCCGAGGACCTGCTGCACGACATCGGCGCCATCTCGATGATCGGATCCGACGCGCAGGCGATGGGCCGGGTGGGCGAGGTGGTCCTGCGCACCTGGCAGACGGCGCACGTGATGAAGCGCAGGCGCGGGTCGCTGGCCGGTGACGGCGCCGCGGACAACGCCCGCGCCCGCCGGTACGTCGCGAAGTACACGATCTGCCCGGCGGTGGCGCACGGGATCGACGGCGAGGTGGGCTCGGTGGAGCCGGGCAAGCTCGCCGACCTGGTGCTGTGGGACCCGCGGTTCTTCGGCGTCCGCCCGCACGCGGTGCTCAAGGGCGGCATGGTCGCGTGGGCGCAGATGGGCGACGCCAACGCCTCCATCCCGACGCCGCAGCCGCAGCTCCCGCGGCCGATGTTCGGCGCGTACGGGAAGGTGCCGGCGCTGACCTCGGTGCACTTCGTCGCGCCCGCCGCGCTGGAGGCCGGGCTCGGCGACCGGCTGGCCATCGACCGGCGGCTGACCGCGGTCACCGACACCACCCGGCTGACCAAGGCCGACATGCCGGAGAACACCGCGCTGCCGGAGATCCGCGTCGACCCGGACACCTTCACGGTGACCGTGGACGGCGAGGTGTGGGAGCCCGAGCCGGTGCGCGAGCTGCCGATGGCGCAGCGGTACTTCCTGTTCTAGAGGACACCTCCTCCCATGTCTTCAGCTCTGCTCACGCTGGCCGACTCGCGGCTCCCCGCGGGCGGGCACGCGCACTCCGGCGGGGTGGAGCAGGCGGTCGCGGCCGGGCTGGTGCGGGACCCGGCGTCGCTGGCGGCCTTCCTGCTGCGCCGGCTGCAGACCGCCGGTCGGGTCGCCGCGGGGCTGGCGTCGGCCTCCTCCGTGGGAGGAGACCTGGCGGCGCTCGATGCGGAAGCCGACGCGCGGACGCCGTCGCCGGCGCTGCGGGCCGCCTCCCGGCAGCAGGGCCGCGGGCTGGTGCGGGTGGGCCGCCGCGCCTGGCCCTCGCCGCTGTGGGACGCGCTGCCCGCCGCGCCGCACCACCCGGTCGCGCTCGGCGTCGCCGCGGCCGCGGGCGGGCTCACGCCCCGGGACGCGGCCGCGGCCGCCGCCTACCTGTCGGTCAGCGGCCCGGCGACGGCGGCCCAGCGGCTGCTCGCCATGGACCCGCTCACCGTCGCCGCCGTCACCGCGCGGCTCGCGCCGGAGATCGACGCCGTCGCCGACGCGGCGGTCCGGGAGGGACTCCCGGCCGACACCGACCCGCTCCTCGACCTGCTGGCCGAGGTGCACGCTACGAGAGGGGACCGCTTCTTTGCCTCCTGACCACAACGTCCAGGACTACGTCGACGCGGAGGTCCCGCACCGGCACGGCGGGCCGCTGCGCGTCGGGCTCGGCGGCCCGGTCGGCTCGGGGAAGACCGCGCTGGCCGCCGCGCTGTGCCGCACGCTCGGCGCGGAGTACGACCTCGCCGTCGTCACCAACGACATCTACACGACCGAGGACGCCGACTTCCTGCGCCGCAACGCCGTCCTCCCCGACGACCGGATCGAGGCGGTGCAGACCGGCTGCTGCCCGCACACCGCGATCCGCGACGACATCACCGCCAACCTCGACGCCGTCGAGCTGCTCGAGGCGCGCCACCCCGGGCTGGAGCTGGTGCTCGTCGAGTCCGGCGGGGACAACCTGACGGCGAGCTTCAGCTACGGGCTCGTCGACGTGCAGGTCTTCGTCGTCGACGTCGCCGGCGGGGACAAGGTGCCGCGCAAGGGCGGGCCCGGGGTCACCGCGAGCGACCTCCTCGTGGTGAACAAGACCGACCTCGCGCCGCTGGTGGGCGCCGACCTCGACGTCATGCGGCGCGACTCCGCGGTGGTGCGCGGGGACAAGCCGACCCTGCTCGTCTCGCTGCGGGAGGACCCGGCCGCCACGGAGGTGGCCGAGTGGGTGCGCGAGCAGGTGCGGGCCCGCCGGCTGCAGCGGGCGTGAGGACGCGGGTCGAGGTCGTCGCGCGGCGCGGGCCCGGCGGGCGCACGGTGCTGCCGGTGGTCCGCAGCTGCGGGCAGCTGGCGGTGCGCCGGACCGGTCCGTCCGCCGTCCACCTGGTGGCGACGGCGTTCGGCCCGCTCGGCGGCGACGACGCCGAGATCCGGCTGGTGGTCGAGGAGGGCGCCGTGCTGGCGGTGCGCTCGGTGGCCGCCGCCGTCGCGCTGCCCGCCCGCGACGGCGACCGGCCCTCGGCTCAGCGCGTCGTCGCCGAGGTGGCCGGGGAACTCGACCTGCGGATGGAGCCGACCGTGGTCGCCCGCGGCGCGCACCACCGGGCCGGGCTGACCGCGACGCTCACACCGGGCGCCGTGCTCACCGCCACCGAGCAGGTGCTGCTCGGCCGCACCGGCGAGGAGCCCGGCCGGTGGACCGGCACGACGCGGGTGGTCGTCGACGGGCGCCCGCTGGTGCACACGACCGTCGGCCTGGGGCCGGGGGCACCGGCCTGCCTGCCGCCGGTCGCGCCGCGCGCCTACGCGTCCACGGTGCACGTGGGGCAGGCTGCCGGGGTGCTGACCGCCGACGACGCCGTCCGCCTGCCGCTGGAGAACGGGTGGGTGGCCACCGCGTGGGGCGCCGAGCTGCACTCCGTGGTGCGCGCGGTGGAGGCGGTGGCGTGAGCGTCGTCGTCCGGGCGCGGCGGGTGGTGCTGCCCGGCGGCGAGCGCGCCGCCGCGGTGCACACCGCCGACGGCGTGGTCACCGCGGTCACCGGCTTCGACGACGTCCCGGCCGGCGCGGTCACCCTCGCCGACGACGAGGTGCTGCTGCCCGGGCTGGTCGACAGCCACGTGCACGTCAACGAGCCCGGCCGCACCGAGTGGGAGGGCTTCGCCAGCGCCACCCGGGCCGCGGCCGCCGGCGGGATCACCACGATCGTGGACATGCCGCTGAACTCCGTGCCGGCCACCACCACGGTCGAGGCGCTGCGGGTCAAGCGGGAGGTGGCGGCCGGGCAGGTCGCCGTCGACGTCGCCTTCTGGGGCGGCGCGGTGCCCGGCAACACCGGCGAGCTGCGGCCGATGCACGAGGCCGGCGCCGTCGGGTTCAAGTGCTTCCTGCTCGACTCCGGCGTCCCGGAGTTCCCGCCGCTGGACGACGCCGGGCTGCGCGCCGCGCTGGCCGAGCTGGCGTCGTTCGACGGGCTGCTGATCGCGCACGCCGAGGACGAGGCGGTGATCGGCGCGGCGCCGGAGCCCGCCGGCCCCAGCTACGCGGCGTTCCTCGCCTCCCGCCCGCCCGCGGCGGAGGAGACGGCGATCGGCCGCCTGGTCGCCGCCGCGCGGGACACCGGCGCGCGCAGCCACGTCGTCCACCTGGCCGACGGCGACGCGCTGCCCCTGCTGCGCGCCGCGCGGGCGTCCGGCGTGCGGATAACCGCGGAGACCTGCCCGCACTACCTGACGTTCGCCGCCGAGGAGGTGCCCGACGGCGGCACCGCGTACAAGTGCTGCCCGCCGATCCGTGAGGCGGCGCACCGGGAGGCGCTGTGGGGCGCGCTGGCGGTCGGCGACGTCGACATGGTGGTCAGCGACCACTCGCCCTGCACGCCGGAGCTCAAGCGGCTCGACGTCGGCGACTTCGGCCTGGCGTGGGGCGGCATCGCGGGGCTGCAGGTGGCGCTGCCGGCGGTGTGGACCGGCGCGCGGGCCCGCGGGGTGCCGCTGGCGGAGGTGGTGGGCTGGATGTCGGCGGCGCCGGCGCGGCTGGCCGGGCTGCCGGGCAAGGGCGCGATCGCCGTCGGGAGGGACGCCGACCTGGTGGCCTTCGCGCCGGACGAGCGGTTCACCGTGGGCCGGCTCGAGCACCGCAACCCCGTGACCCCGTACGCAGGGCGCGAGCTCACCGGCGTCGTCCGGCGGACCTGGCTCGGCGGACGGGAGGCCGACGGCAGCCCCCTCGGCCGGCTGCTGGGCCGAGGGGACCGCTGACGAGACCCGCCATCCGCGCGCGATCGGCGGAACCGGTCAGGACTGCTGCTCGCCCTCCTCGCGGGCGGCCTGGTCCATGATCTTCGGGTCGTCGGTGGAGCCGCCGGCGGGGTCGGCGTTGCCCAGCGCGGTCTCGGCGGGCATCTGCCGGACGTGCTCGCGGGCGCGCTCGCGCAGGTCGTCGGTGGGTTCGGACACGGGTCCTCCTCGGATCTCTCGCGGACCCCGGCCCCCTACCCCGCCCGTGCGACAGTGACCCCCGCCGAACCCCGAGGAGTCCCGTGAGCGACCCGTTCGACCTGCCCGACCTCGCCGTCCGCACCCAGGGCGGTGCCGTGGTGGCGGCCAACGACGAGTTCTTCGCCGGCAAGGAGAACCTGGTCCTGCCCGGTCCGGCGCGGGCGCGCGACGACTTCGGCGCCCGCGGCAAGGAGTACGACGGCTGGGAGACCCGCCGGCGGCGCGAGCCCGGGCACGACTGGGCGGTCGTGCGCCTCGGCATGCCGGGCGTGGTGCACGCGGTCGTCGTCGACACCGCGTTCTTCCTCGGCAACTACCCGCCGCGGGCCGCGCTGGAGGGCGCCTCCGTCGAGGGGCACCCACCGGCGTCCGCGCTGGCCGACGCCGTCTGGTCCCCGCTGCTGCCGCTGTCGGACCTGGCCGGCGGGACGGTGAACCGCTTCGCCGTCGAGCCGGGGCCGCGGGTGACGCACGTGCGGCTGTCCATCCACCCCGACGGCGGCGTCGCGCGGCTGCGGGTGCACGGCGAGGTGGTGCCCGACCCGCGCCTGCTCGACGCCGGCCCGTGCGACCTCGCCGCGCTGGAGAACGGCGGCCGGGTGACCGGGGTGAGCAACGCCTACTACGGCAGCCCGCACCAGCTCACCGGCCGCGGCGAGGCCCGCTCGATGGGCGAGGGCTGGGAGAACGCCCGCCGCCGCGACGACGGCAACGACTGGGTCGACGTGGCGCTGGCCTGCGAGGGCACGGTGACCCTCGCCGAGCTCGACACCTCGTGGTTCCTCGGCAACGCGCCCGGCGCGGCGTCCCTGACCGGCCGGACGGCGGACGGCGCCGAGGTGGAGCTGCTGCCCCGCACGCCGCTGCAGCCCGACACCCGGCACCGGTTCGTGCTCCCCGGCGACGCCGCGGTGACCGCGGTGCGGCTGGACGTCTTCCCCGACGGCGGCATGGCCCGGCTGCGGCTGTGGGGCCGCCCGACCGAGGCCGGCCGCGCCGCCCTGCGGCAGCGGTGGGAGGCGACGGCGCGCGGGTAGGGCCGGTCCGTGGCGACGATCGCGATCACCGGCTCCACCGACGCCATCGGCCGGGCGGCCGCGCGGCGGCTGCTGGGCGACGGGCACACCGTCGTCCTGCACGCGCGCAGCGAGGCCCGCGGCGCCCCGGTCGCCGAGGAGCTCGGCCGGCTCGGCGCCGTCCGGCTGGTCACCGGCGACCTGGCCGACCTCCACCAGGTGCGTTCGCTCGCCGGCCAGCTCGGGGAGCTGGACGTGCTCGTGCACAACGCCGGCGTGTGGCCGCCGGACGGCGCGCCGGTCAGCGCGCAGGGCCACGAGCTCGCGTTCGCCGTCAACGCGCTCGCCCCGCACCTGCTCACCGCCCTGGCGCACGAGCGGGTCCGGGAGCGGCTGGTCTTCCTCGGCAGCGGCATGGTCGGCTCGGGCCGCGTCGACCCGGACGATCTCGGCGGCCCGCGGGAAACGGGGCGCGCCTACGCCGACTCCAAGGCGCTCGACGTCGTCCTGTCCCTCGGCTGGGCCCGGCGCCTGCCGCACCTGCGGGTGGGCGCGGTCGACCCGGGCTGGGTGCGCACCAAGCTGGCCTCCCCGGGCGCGCCGGGCGACGTCGAGGACGGCGGCGCCCGGGTGGCGCTGGCCGCGGCCGGCGACTGGCCCGGCGGCTACACCGCCGGCCGTCGTCCCGCGCGGACGCCGCGCGCCCTGGAGGACCCGGCCCTGCAGGACCGCGTGCTGGCCGCGCTGGACCGGCTGGCGGGGATCAGGTCCGGGTGACGTGCTCCGGGCGGACGGGCACGCGGCGCAGCGGCAGGCCGGTCGCCCGGCGGATCGCGGCGAGCACCGCGGGGCCGGAGGAGATGTTGGGCGCCTCGCCGACGCCGCGCAGGCCGTAGGGCGCGTGCGGGTCGGCGTACTCCAGCACCTCGATGCGCATCGGCGGCATGTCGAGCACGGTCGGGATGAGGTAGTCGGTGAACGACGGGTTCTGCACCCGGCCGTCGCGGACCAGGATCTCCTCCATCACCGCCAGGCCCAGCCCCTGCGCGGTGCCGCCCTGGATCTGCCCGACGACGGCCTGCGGGTTGATCGCCTTGCCGACGTCCTGCGTGCAGGCCATCTCCACGACCTTCACCAGGCCCAGCTCGGTGTCGACGTCGACCACGGCCCGGTGTGCGGAGAAGGCGTACTGCACGTGCGCGAAGCCCTGGCCGGTCTCGGGGTCGATCGCCTGGGTCGGCCGGTGCCGCCACTCGACGGTCTCCTCGACCGCCTCGTCGCCGAGCACGTCGGCCAGCGGGAGCGCCACGCCCTCGAGGTCGGACACGACCTTCCCGCCGTCCAGCCGCAGGTCGGCCACCGGCCGGCCGACGGCGGACCGCGCGAGCTCCAGCACCCGGCCGCGGACCGCCTCGCACGCGGCCTTGACCGCGCCGCCGGTGACGTAGGTCTGCCGGGACGCCGAGCTGGACCCGGCCGACCCGACGCCGGTGTCCTTCGGGTGGAGGACGACGGCGTCCACGCCGAGCTCGGTGCGGGCGATCTGCTGCTCGACGGTGACCAGGCCCTGGCCGACCTCGGCCGCCGCGGTGTGCACGGTCGCCACCGCCTCGCCGCCGACCACCTCCAGCCGCACCCGCGCGGTCGAGTAGTCGTCGAAGCCCTCGGAGAAGGCCACGTTCTTGTAGGCGACGGCGTACCCGACGCCGCGGCGCACCCCCTCGCCGTGGGTGGTGTTGGAGACCCCGCCGGGCATGTGCCGCAGGTCGACGTCGTCGCCGGTGGCGGGCGCCGGGGGCAGCGGCATGGCCTCCAGCCGGCGCAGCAGCTCCGCAACGGGCGCGGGGCTGTCGACCACCTGGCCGGTGGGCGTCTCCGAGCCCTGCGCCATCGCGTTGCGGCAGCGCAGCTCGACCGGGTCCATGCCGAGCTCGGCGGCGAGCGCGTCCATCTGCGCCTCGTAGGCGAAGGCGGTCTGCACCGACCCGAACCCGCGCATGGCGCCGCACGGCGGGTTGTTGGTGTACGCGCCGTAGCAGTCGACGTGCACGTTGGGGACGACGTAGGGGCCGATGCCCATCGTGCCGCCGTTGCCCACGACCGCCGGCGTGCTGGAGGCGTAGGCGCCGCCGTCGAAGTGGATCTCCGCCTTCACGTAGACCAGGTCGCCGTCGCGGGTGGCGCCGTGCTCGTAGCGCATGGTCGCCGGGTGGCGGTGCACGTGGCCGAAGAAGGACTCCTCGCGGTTGTAGGACATCTTCACCGGCCGGCCGGTGTGCAGCGCGAGCAGGCAGGCGTGCACGTGCATCGACAGGTCCTCGCGGCCGCCGAACGCGCCGCCGACGCCGGCCAGGGTCAGCCGCACCCGCTCCGGCGGCATGCCCAGCGCCGCGCAGACCTGGCGCTGGTCCACGTGCAGCCACTGGGTGGCCACGTACAGGTCGACGCCGCCGTCCTCGGCGGGCACCGCCAGCCCGGACTCCGGGCCCAGGAACGCCTGGTCCTGCATGCCGACCTCGTACTCGCCGACCACGACGACGTCCGCGGTGGGCGCGGGGTCGCCCTTGCGGACCTTGAGGTGGCGCACCAGGTTGCCGTGCGGGTGCAGGTGCGCGCTCTCCCGGCTGAGCTCGGTGACCTCGGCCGGCGCGTCGTGCACCTGGTTCCAGGTGGGGTGGCCCAGCGCCGCGCGGGCGTCGGTGACCGGCTCCCAGACGTCGTAGTCGACGACGATCCGCGCCGCGGCGCGCCGGGCGGTGTCGGGGTGGTCGGCGGCGACCAGCGCCACCGGCTCGCCCTGGTAGCGGACGACGTCGAGGGCGAGCACCGGCTGGTCGGCCAGCTCGAGGCCGTAGACCTTCTCGCCGGGGACGTCGTCGGAGGTGAGGACGGCGTGCACGCCGGGGACGGCCAGCGCCGGGCCGACGTCGATCGAGCGGATCCGGGCGTAGGGGTGGGGGCTGCGCAGCGTGACGCCCCACAGCATGTCGTCGGTCCACAGGTCGCTGGCGTAGGCGAACTCGCCGCGGACCTTGAGGACGCCGTCGGGGCGCTGCGCGTCGGTGCCGACCCCGCCGCCGCCGCTGCCGGGGCCGGTCAGGTGCGAGGGGGCGCCGCTCGGGGCGCGGGTGGGGGTGCTCATCGCGCATCACCTGCCATGCGGTCGGCCGCGAGCCGGACGGCGTCCAGGATCTTCTCGTAGCCGGTGCAGCGGCAGAGGTTCCCGGCCAGCGCCTCGCGGATCTCGGCGTCGGCGGGCCTGCGGCCCTCGTCGCGGGCGCGGCGGACCAGGTCGTCGGTGGCCACCAGCAGCCCGGGCGTGCAGAAGCCGCACTGGACGGCGCCGGCCTCGAGGAACGCCTCCTGGACCGGGTGCAGCCCGTCCTCGCCCGCCAGCCCCTCGACGGTGCCGACCTCCCGGCCCTGCGCCTGCCCGGCGGCGACCAGGCAGGCGCACACCGGCCGCCCGTCGAGGTAGACGGTGCACGAGCCGCACTCGCCCTGCTCGCAGGCGTTCTTCGAGCCGGGCAGGCCCATCCGCTCACGCAGCACGTACAGCAGGCTCTCGCCCTCCCAGACGTCGTCCACCTGCTGCGGCGTGCCGTTGACGGTGCAGGTCAGGCGCACGTCGGGACCCCCTTCCGGTAGTCGGCCCAGGCCCAGGTCAGCGTGCGCCGGGCCATGACCGAGAGTGCGTGGACGCGGTAGCGGGCGGTGCCGCGGACGTCGTCGATGGGCGCCGCCGCCCCGGCCACCAGCTCGCCGAAGCGGGCGGCGGTGGCCGGCGGCAGCTCGGCGCGGGACTCCCACAGGCCGTCGAGCTCCCCGGCGAGGAACTCCTCGGCGGCGGGGGCGCGGCGCGGCGTGGGCGCCGCCGACCCGATGCCGGTGCCGACGGCGCGGCGGTCGGGGTGCAGCGCCAGCCCGAACGCGGCGACGGCGATGACCATCGCGTTGCGCGTGCCGATCTTGCTGTACTGCTGCGGGCCGGCGGGCGGGGTGATCCGGACGGCGGCGATCAGCTCGTCGTCGGCCAGCGCGGAGCGCTTGACGCCGGTGTAGAACTCGGCGACCGGGATCCGGCGGGTGCCGCGGACCGACGCCACCTCGACCTCGGCGCCGGCGGCCAGCAGCGCGGGGTGCGCGTCGCCGGCCGGGGAGGCGGTGGCCAGGTTGCCGCCGACGGTGCCCCGGTTGCGGATCTGCGGCGAGCCGATGGTGCGGGCGGCCATCGCCAGCCCCGGCAGCCGGTCGCCGAGCTCGGCGATGACCCGGGCGTAGGGGACGCCGGCGCCCAGCCGCACGGCACCGTCGTCGGGCTCCCAGGTCTGCAGCTGGGCGACCCGCGTGAGGTCCAGCAGCAGCGACGGGCGCAGCCGGCCGAAGTTGATCGCGACCATGACGTCGGTGCCCCCGGCGATGGGCACGGCGTCGCGGTGGGCGGCCTTCGCCTCCAGCGCCTCCGCCCACGTCGTGGGCTGCAGGAAGTCCATCGTCGCTCCTGGTCGGATCAGGCGGGCCGGGTTCCCGGGGGACGGTCACGGTAGCCCCGGTTCGTTCCGGCCGGGTTGCGCGACGGCACGTGGCGACTCGCCGTGTTCACACGGGGTCGGCAGGATGCCGCGGGTGGAGACGACCGCCGACCTGCTGGTGCCCTCTGCCGACCTGCTCGTCCACGATGCCGACCTGCTCGCCACCGTCGACGACGGCCGGCGGGAGATCGCCGGCGGCTGGGTCGCCGTGACCGGCGGGGTGGTGAGCGGGGTCGGCGGGCCCGGGGACCCGCGGCCGGTCGCGGCCCGCACGGTCGACGCGCGTGGCTGCCTGGTGACGCCCGGGCTGGTCAACACCCACCACCACCTGTACCAGAACCTCACCCGCTCGTTCGCGCCCGCGCTGACCGGCGGGCTCTTCGAGTGGCTGGTCACCCTCTACCCGCTGTGGGCGCGGCTGGACGAGGAGGCCGCGTACGTGTCGGCCTACGTCGGGCTCACCGAGCTCGCGCTGGCCGGCTGCACCACCTCGACCGACCACCTCTACGTGCACCCGCGCGGTGGCGGGGACCTGATCGGCGCCGAGGTGCGCGCGGCGCAGGACCTCGGCGTGCGGTCGCACTTCACCCGCGGGTCGATGTCGCTGTCGGTGAAGGACGGCGGGCTGCCGCCGGACTCCGTCGTCCAGGACGACGACGAGGTCCTGGCCGAGTCGCAGCGCCTGGTGGACGCCCACCACGACCGCTCCCCGCACGCGCTGACCCGCATCGCGCTCGCGCCGTGCTCACCGTTCAGCGTGTCGACGGGGCTGATGACGCGGACGGCGGAGCTGGCCCAGCGGCTCGACGTCCGGCTGCACACCCACCTCGCCGAGACGCAGGACGAGGACGCCTACTGCCTCGAGCGCTTCGGCCGCCGACCGGTCGACTACCTGGCCGACGTCGGCTGGATGACCGACCGGGTGTGGCTGGCGCACGTGGTGTGGCCCTCGGCCGAGGAGGTGACCCGGCTCGGCGCCGCGCGGGTCGGGGCGGCGCACTGCCCGTCGTCGAACATGGTGCTGGGCAGCGGCCTGTCGCCCGTGGCCGAGCTGCGGGCGGCCGGGGCGCCGGTGGGGCTGGGCGTGGACGGGTCGGCGTCGGCGGACGCGGCGTCGCTCTGGCTGGAGGCCCGGACGGCGATGCTGCAGGGCAAGCTGCGGCACGGCGCCGGGTCGTTCGGCGCCCGCGACGCGCTGGAGATCGCCACCCGCGGCGGCGCGGCGTGCCTCGGGCGCACCGGCGAGATCGGCGAGCTGTCGGTGGGCGCGTGCGGCGACCTGGCCGTCTGGCCGCTCACCGGGCCGGCGTTCGCGGGTGCGCTGAGCGACCCGGTGGAGGCGTGGCTGCGCTGCGGGCCGGTGGCCGCGCGGCACACCGTCGTCGGCGGGCGGTTCGTGGTGGAGGACGGCGTGCCCGTGCACCCCGGCCTCGACGAGCAGCTCGCCGTCCACCGCCGGGTGAGCGAGCGGGTGCAGGCGGACTAGAGGGCGGCGGCGAGGGCCTCGAGGTCGTCGAGGGTGCCGTCGACGTGCGGGGACACCCGCAGCACCCAGCCGGTCAGCTCCGCCGGCGCGCGACCGGGCTCGACCGCCGTGGTCACGATGCCGTGCTCGGTGAGCAGCCGCGCGCGGGTGGCGACGACGTCGACGCCGTCCGGCGGGCGCAGCGTCGTGGTCGCGGTCGGCTCGACGAGCGGCTCCACCACCCGCCAGCCGCCGGCGCCGTCGAGGACCCGCCGCGCCGCCCGGCCCAGCGCGGCCAGCCGCTCGCGCACCCGGTGCGGGCCGGCGGCCAGGTGCTCCCCGACGGCGAGGACCAGCCCGACCCGGCCGGCAACGTGCGCCTCACCGCTCTCCAGCGCGCGCAGGGGCGGCAGGTCGGCCGGTGCGGGCAGCGCCGGGACCAGCTCCGCGGCCACCGCCGGCCGCGCGCACAGGACACCGACCCCGCGCGGGCCGGCCAGCCACTTGCGCGAGGTCGAGTAGACGACGTCGGCGCCGAGGTCGACGTCGACGTGCCCGAGCGACTGGGCGGCGTCGAGCACCAGCGGTACGCCGTGCGCCCGGCACAGCGCCGCGACCTCGGCCGCCGGCTGGACGACGCCGCGGTGGCTGGCCACGTGCGTGAGGTGCACGAACCGCGGCGGGCCGGCGGCCAGCGACCGCTCGAGCGCGGCGACGTCGACCCGCCCGTCGCCGTCGACGGCCATCGGCTCGGGCACCAGCCCCGCGGCGCGCAGCAGGGCGGCGTTCGGCGCGTACTCCCCGGGCGGGCAGGCCACCCGCGCGCCGGCCGGCAGCCGCCAGGCGGCCAGCAGCGCGGTGAGCGCGGCCTGCGCGGACTCCACGAAGACGACGTCGGCGGCGGCCATGCCGACCAGCCCGCCGATGACGCTGCGGCCCTGCTGGAGCAGGTCGCCCGCGGTCGCCTCGGCCACGTAGCCGCCGAGCTCCGCCTCGTGCCGGGCGTGGTGCGCGACCGCCTCGAGCACCCGGTTGCTCTGCCGGCTGCAGGCCGCCGAGTCCAGGTGCCGGCCCGCCGGGCGGGGGCGGGCGGCGCGCCAGGAGTCGGCGAGGTCGTCGTGGGGGAGCAGCAGGTCGAGCGCGGTCACTCCCTGACGCTAGGACAGCTGCCCGCGGACGATGGAGACCCCGGAGTGGGCCGGGTCGCCGTCGAGCGGCTCCACCGAGACGTCGACGACCGGGTACTCGGCCAGGTCCAGGCCCGCGGGCAGCTCGAACTCCTCGGTGCCCGCGCGGACGACGCCGAGCGGGACCAGCCCGGACACCGACTCGGTCAGCAGCCACGCCTCGTAGTAGCCCTCCTCCGGCGCGCCGGCGGTGAGCTCGACCTGGAGCACCCGGGTGCCGTCGGCCCGCTCGACCACCTCGGCGCGTCCGGAGGCGTCACTGCCCTCCAGCGGGTCGAGCACGGTCGCGGCGACCGGCTCGCCGGCGTCGTCCCGGCTGCCGAGCGCGACCGCCCCGGCGCCGATGGCCAGCCCGGCCACCAGCGCCGCCGCGGCGGCGAGCGCCAGCCGCGACCGCCGTGGCCGCAGCGGCACGACCGGCACGACCGGCGCGACCGGCGGGATCGGCTCGTCCGGCTCGTGGGGCACCGCCTCCTCGGGCGCCGGCGGGGTCCCGGGGACGGGCGGCGCCACCGGGACGACGTCGGGCACCGGACCGGCCGGGGGCGCCGACGCCGCGACGACGCCCGGGCGCGGGGCCACACCCACGCCGGTGGCCGCGGCGATCCCCGCCCACAGCGACGGCGGCGGCGCGACCGGCGGGCCGGGCGCCGCGAGCTCCGGCACGGCCAGCACGTCGACGGCCCGGCGCAGCCGCGCCACCTCGGCGCCGCAAACCGCGCAGCCGGCCAGGTGCGCGGCGTCGTCGTCGGCGAGCGGCTCGCCGAGCGCGGCCAGCGCGAGGTCCTCAGGCGTGCAGTGCGGCACCGTCCACCTCCAACCGGTCGCGCAGGCGCTCGAGGGTGCGCCGGATGTGGCTCTTGACCGTCCCCAGCGGCAGGCCGGTGCGCTCGGCGATCTGCGCGTGCGTGAGGTCGGCGAAGAAGGCGAGCTCGATGATGCCGCGCTGCGGCTGGCCGAGGCGGTCCAGCTCGCCGAGCAGCAGCACCCGGTCGGCGACCGTGCTGTCCACCGGGGCCTGTCCGCCGGGCGGTGCGGCCTGCGCCTCGGCCAGCGCGGCCTCGGCGGCGCGCCGCTGGCGGTCCCGCCGCGCCCACGTGTCGGCGATCTTGTGGCGGCAGATGCCGACCAGCCAGCCCGGCAGCGGGCCCTGGCCGGCGCGGTAGCCGGTCCGGCCGGTCCAGGCGGAGACGAAGGTCTGCTGGGTGACGTCCTCGGCGTCGGGCCCGGGGCCGAACGCGCGCACCGCCATGCCGTGCACCAGCGCCGCCCACCGCTCGTAGGCCCAGGCCAGCGCCTGCTCCTCGCCCGCGGCGAAGCGCCGGGCGACCTCGGCGTCGTCCGGCTCGGCCGCGCCCGAGGGCGCCCGCTCGGCCTGGCTGTCCACCGCACCGACCCTAGGGCCCGTCCGGCCGGTCCGGGGTGGCCTCCCCGCGGGGGCCCGCAGCGGGCGTGCGAGCGGTGAGGGGCAGGGAGGTCCTTCGACCGTCATGGCGCCGGCTCCGCCACCACGACGACGTTGTCGCGGTAGCCGCCGACGTCGGGGAGGAACGGTCCGCCGCAGGTGACCAGCGTCAGCCGCGGCGGCCCCTCGCGCGTGAAGAGCAGGTCCACCGGCAGCGCCTGCTTGTGGAGCAGCTCGCGCGCGACCACCCGCCACCGCGTCGTCGCGCCGGCGACGTCGGTGACGAACACCTCCTGCCCCGGCTCGGCCGAGCGCAGCGGGGCGAGCGCGCCCAGGCCCTGCTCGGCGTCGTCGACGTGGCCGGCGAGGACCGCGGAGCCGGGCGCCCCGGGTGCCGGGCCGAACCGGTACCAGCCGGCCCGGGCGACGTCGTCGGGCAGCGCCATCTTCCCGTCGGCCGCCACCCCGGTGGGGTCGACCGGCGCGTCGACGCCGAGCGCCGGCACCTGCACCCGCACCGGCGGGACGACGGCGGGCACGGGCACCGGGGCGGCGTCGCGGACGGCCGGACCCGGCGCCGGAGGGGGAGCGGCCGGTGTGCCGAGCACCTGCTCGACCGGCGCGCCCGCCGCCGCCGGGGGCCGGGTCAGCTCCCACGCGGTGGGCACGCCCACGGCGAGGGCCAGGCCCAGGGCCACGCCGGCGGCGGCGGGTCGCACGTCAGGCCCGCGCCGTGGCCAGCCGGCGGGCGGCCACGCCGGCGCCGGCCAGGCCGAGGGCGGACAGGCCGAGCAGCGGCAGCGGCAGGCCGTCGTCGTCGGCCAGGCCGGCACTGCCGCCGGGGACCCCGGACGGCGCCGAGTGCCCGCCGCCGATCGTCTGGACGGCGAGCTCGAAGCCGGCGTCCTGCGAGCCCCACGCGTAGACGACCGTCGTGGCGCCCTCGGTCACCGCGAGGTCGGCCGGGCCGAGCGCCACGGTGGAGGTGCCGGCCAGGACGACGTCGGCGCTGACCGTGCCGGCCGGCACCTCGAGCGACGCCTCGTCGGGGTTGGCGAGGTCCGGCGCGACCACCTGGCCGCCGGCGCGGACGTCGACCGCCGGGGCGGCCGCCACGTGCCGGACCACGACCCGGCCCTGGCCCGGGGGGACCGCGGCGGTGTCGTTGACGAACGGGGTGAGCGCCGGCTGCCCCTCCGCGGTCAGGTGCGCGACCACGGTGGCGTTCGCGCCGGCAGGCACCGCGACGCCGTCCGCGGACAGCAGCGGCGTGCCCGAGCCGTCGGCGGCGTCGGCGGGGAACAGCGCCAGGTCGTAGGAGCCCGCCGGCAGCGACAGCGGGTCGGTGAGCGTGCCGGGCTGGAAGTCGTCGACCAGCCGCTCGCCGTTGGCGTACACGTCGACCGGGGTGTCCGGGACGGCGTGCAGCACGGAGACGGTGGCGGTGTCGGCCGCTGCGGCCGGCGTGGCGCCCAGCGCGACGAGCGCGCCGGCTCCGGCGACGGTGGCGAGGCCGAGGGTGCGGGTCCGGGTCACGGGGTCCTCCGGTGTCGGGGTGCTGACACCTCCTCTTCCGGCGTCCCCGCAGGTCCGGATGCAGGGACCTCAGCCGGGGGTGGACAGCGAGACGGCGAAGTCGCCGTCCGGGTCGGTCCACCAGTGCGTCGTCCGCAGGCCGGCCGCCGCCAGCTCGGCCTCGACGCCCTCCCGGCGGAACTTCGCCGACACCTCGGTGCGCATCTCCTCGCCCGCGGCGAAGCGCACGGTCAGGCCCAGCGCCGGCACGGTGACCACCTGCGCGGTCCGCGCGCGCAGCCGCATCTCGATCCACTCGTCCGCCGGGTCCCACACCGCGACGTGGTCGAACGCCGCCGGGTCGAAGTCGGCGCCGAGCTCGCGGTCCAGCACCCGCAGCACGTTGCGGTTGAACTCCGCGGTGACGCCGGCGGCGTCGTCGTAGGCGCGGACCAGCCGGCCGGGGTCCTTGACCAGGTCGGTGCCGAGCAGGAAGGAGTCGCCCGGCGCGAGCGTGCCGGCCAGCTCGGCCAGGAACGCCGCCCGCGGGCCGGGTTCGAGGTTGCCGATCGTCGAGCCGAGGAAGGCCACCAGCCGCCGCCCGCCGCGGGGCAGCAGGCCCAGGTGCGCGGTGAAGTCCCCGACGACGGGGTCGACGGCGATGCCCGGGTACTCGGCGGTGACCGCCTCCGCGGCGGCGGCGAGCACCGACGGGTCGACGTCGCAGGGGACGAACCGCCGCAGCGTGCCGGCCCGGGTCAGCGCGTCCAGCAGCAGGCGGGTCTTCTCCGACGTGCCGCTGCCCAGCTCGACGAGCACCCCGGCGCCGGAGGCCGCGGCGACCTCCCCGGCGTGCGCGGCCAGCACCGCCCGCTCGGCGCGGGTCGGGTAGTACTCGGGCAGCCGGGTGATCTCGTCGAACAGCTCGCTGCCGCGGGCGTCGTAGAACCAGCGCGGCGGCAGCGCCTTCGGCGTCGCGGTCAGCCCGGCGAGGGCGTCGGCGCGCAGCGCGGCCGCGACGTCGGCGGGGGCGAGGTGGCGGGTCGTCGTCACGGGTCTCCTCGGCTCGCGGGCGGGTCAGGTCAGCGGGGTGACGGTCAGGCCGTCCGGGGTCACCTCGACCAGCGAGCGGTCGGGCACGTCGGTCCACGCGGGGTCGTCGTCCCAGGGCTCGCTGGCCACCGCCGTCCCCTCGGCGGTGACCAGGGCGGAGAGCGTGTCGCCCCAGGTCGTGGCCAGCAGCCGGGTGCCGTCGGCGGCGAGCAGGTTGAGCCGGGCGGCGGGGTCGGCGGCGGCCACCTCGCGCACGGTGTCGCCGAGCCGGTCCGGGCCGCGGGAGAACACGAGCGCGGCCAGCAGCGCGCTGTCCACCGTCGACTCGGCGTCGCGCACCGGCGGGAGCACCGCGCGGTCGACCCGGCCGTTGTGCGACAGCAGCCAGCGGCCGTCGGTGAACGGCGCCGCGGCGCTCTCCTCCAGCGGCATGCCCACCGTCGCCGAGCGGACCGCGGCCACCACGCACCCGGACTCCAGCACCGGCGCCACCGAGGCGAACGACGGGTCGGCCCACAGCGGCCGCGCCGAGCGCCACCGCACCGGCTCCGCCCGACCGGGGGCGAAGAAGCCGACGCCCCAGCCGTCGGCGTTCACGGTGCCGTACCGCTGCCGCCGCGGCGCCCAGGACTGCACCAGCAGCGACGACGGCGGCTCGAGGACCAGCGAGGCCACCGACCGCGGCCGCCCCAGCCAGGCGAGGTGACGGCACACGGTCAGGCACCCGCCTCGTCGACGTCCCACGCCAGCCGGATGCCGCTGAACACCTGCCGCCGCACCGGGTGGTCCCAGTTGCGGAACGACGGCCGCAGGATGGAGGGGTCCACCGCCCACGAGCCGCCGCGCAGCACCCGGTAGTCGCCGCCGAAGAAGGGCGCCGAGTAGTCGGCGTAGAGCATCGGCGTGAACCCGGGATAGGCCTCGAAGCCCGACGACGTCCACTCCCAGACGTCGCCGACCGCCTGCTCCACGCCGTACGCCGACGCACCCGCCGGGTAGGCGCCCACCGGCGCCGGGCGCAGCGCCGACCCGCCCAGGTTGGCCAGCGCCGGCGTCGGGCCGCCGTCGCCCCAGGGCCAGCGGCGCCGGCGGCCGGTCGCCGGGTCCCACGCGGCGGCCTTCTCCCACTCCGCCTCGGTGGGCAGCCGGGCGCCGGCCCACGCCGCGTACGCCTCGGCCTCGAAGAACGTGACGTGCTGGACCGGCTCGTCGGGCGGGACGTCCTCGAGCACGCCGAAGCGGGTGCGGGTGCCGCCCGGGCCCCAGTACAGCGGCCGCTCGAGCCCGGCCTCCTGCCGGTGCGCCCAGCCCCGCGGCGACCACCAGCCGGGGGTGTCGTAGCCGCCGTCGGCGACGAACGCCGCGTACTCGGCGTTGGTCACCGGCACCCGGCCGATGCGGAAGGCGGGCACGTCGACCACGTGCGCGCCGCGCTCGTTGTCCAGCGCGAACGGCTCGTCGGCGGCGTCCACGCCCATCACGAACGGCCCGGCGGGCACGGGCACCGACGTCCCGGCCACCCCGGGCCGGCCGGCCGGCAGCGGGCCGCCCGTGCCCAGCACCGGCGGACCGACGCGCAGCCCGAGGGTCTGCAGCATCGTCTCGGTGTGCTGGGCCTCGTGGCTGACGACCATCGCGACGTCGAACGGGTCGTCGTCCGGCCCGGCGCGCCCGATCCGGTCGAGCACCCGGCCGCGCACCTCGGCGACGAACGAGCGCGCCTCCACCGGCGGCAGCAGCGGCAGCCGGTCCCGGACCGCGCGCGGGTGGGTGAAGGCGTCGTAGAGCGCCTCGACGGCGGGCGGGAGCAGGCCGGCGCGGCGGGCGTCGCCGTGGCGCAGCAGCCACAGGTCCTCCTGCTGGCCGACGTGCGCGAGGTCCCACACCAGCGGGCTCATCAGCGGGCTGTGCTGGCGCAGCAGCTCGGGCTCGTCGAGGTCGGTGAGCAGCAGCGTCCGCTGCCGGGCGGTCTCCAGTTCGCGGGCGAGCCGCTCGTGCGTCGTGCTCACGGGTGCACCTCCGGGTCGACGGGGGCGGTCCCGGTGGCGGTCTGCGGGGCGGTCTCGGTGGCGGCGGCCAGGGCGGCCGCGGGGCCGCCGGCGCCGGCGGCGCCGGCCAGGACGTCGCCGGGGCCGCGGCCGCGCCCGGCCAGCCCGGCGAGCGCGGCGACGTCGTCACGCAGGTCCGGGTCGACGGCGGGCAGCGCGGCGGCCAGGCAGCGCACCGCGGCGGCGCGCAGCTCCGGGTCGGCCAGCCCCTCGCGGGCGGCGCGGGTCCAGGCGCCGGCGACCGGCGCGGTCGCCTCGGCGGCGGCGTCGGCGGCGGCGGGGTCGTCGAGCAGCGCCGCGGTGACCGCGGCCAGCGCCGGCCACCACGGCTCGGGGGCGGCGTCGAGGTAGCGGATCTCCAGGTAGCCGCGCAGCCGCACCGGCGGGAACAGCGTGGACAGGTGGTAGTCCAGGTCGGCCGGGGTGGGCCGGCGCCCGCCCAGCGGGACCGCGCCGGTCACCCAGTCGGCGAAGCAGGTGCGGGTCAGCACCGGCTCGGCGTCGCCGGTGTCCGGGTCGCGGACCAGCATCACCGGCGCGGCCAGCGCGTACGCCGCCCACTCGCCGGCCGGGTCGGCGCCGCCGAGGATGGGGCCGCAGCGCGCCTGGTCGAGGGCGCCCCACACCTGCT
Organism: Geodermatophilus sp. SYSU D00698; assembly: GCF_054050335.1. Taxonomy (NCBI): domain Bacteria; kingdom Bacillati; phylum Actinomycetota; class Actinomycetes; order Geodermatophilales; family Geodermatophilaceae; genus Geodermatophilus; species Geodermatophilus sp. SYSU D00698. Next base: position 21,224 of record NZ_JBJGZD010000033.1, on the reverse strand, counting down.
GCCGCGACGAGCGCCAGCCGGTGACCCGCCCGCCGAGCAGCGGCGAGCACGCCGAGACGGCGACCAACACCGGGCCGAGCTGGTGGGCCAGCGCCACGCGGCGGCTCCACCCGCTGCGCGGGCCGGCGTCCAGGTTGACCTGCAGCGACGCGGTCGCGGTCATCATCGCCGTCCCGGCCGGGCCGCAGCCGACGGCGGTGAAGTGCCGCTCCATCGCGCGGTAGCGCGGCGCGGGGCTCACCCGGGCCGGGCGGCGCAGCGGGTCGGCGCCCACCGGCGCCAGCCCGAGCCGGCGCGGGGCCAGCGCGGCGGCGAGGACGGCGCGGTCGGCGCGCAGCGCGGCCACCGCGGCCGCGGCGCCGGGCAGCGGCGGCCCGGACAGCTCGACCTGCCCACCGGGCTCCAGGGTCACCCGGCTGCCGCCGGGCAGCGGCGGCACCCCGGCCACCGCGGCGCACACCCGGTCCCAGGGCACCCGGGCGGCCGGGGCGTCGAGGTCGACCAGGTGCGCCTCGAGCTCCAGGCCGACCCGGCCGACCGGACCGGGCCGCAGCGCGGTGGCGGCGACGGTGGCGACGGCGGTCTCGAGGTCGAGCGCGGTGCGCTCCTCGACGGCAGGGCCCACGGGGCCCACCCCCTCCAGGTCCGGACCGGTCGCGAACGACCGCGGGTCGGTGCGGGGGCGGCCTCGCGCAGGGGCCGTCCTCGGCTGACATCCATGCACTACACGGCGCCTGTGACAACCCCCGGGGCCGGAGGACGCACCGCGCCGTCGTCCGGTGTTCGCGCGAGGATCGTCCGGTGGATGCCCCCCGGGACCGGGACACCGCGGGGCGGGCCCGCAACGCCCGGCCGCGCGACGCCCTCGGCCGCCCGCTGCCCCGCGGCGCGGTGGGCGAGGAGCGCGCGCCGGAGGGGGTGCCGCGCACGCCGGACGAGGCGCTGACCGAGGCGCAGCGGCTGCTCGACGCCGGGCGCCCGTTCCACGCCCACGAGGTGCTGGAGGACGCGTGGAAGGCCGCGCCCGAGCACGAGCGGCAGCTGTGGCGCGGGCTGGCGCAGCTCGCCGTCGGGCTGACCCACGCCGCCCGCGGCAACGGGCGCGGCGCCGCCCGGCTGGTCGAGCGCGGCGCGGGCAACGTGGCGCCCTACGCGACCGCGCCGCCGCACGGGATCGACGTCGCGGGCCTGGTGGCCTGGGCGCGGGAGCCGCTCGCCGCCGACCGGCCGTTCCGGCTGCGCGGCCGGGACTGACCCCACCGGGCGCGTCCGCGGACGTGCACGGTGGGTCAGCCGTGCTCGGCCAGCAGCGCGCGGGCACGGGCGGCGAACGGCGCGAAGCCGAACGCGTCGCAGATCTCCAGCGCCCGCCGCAGCTCCGCCGCCGCGCCCGGCCGGCCGAGCAGCCCGAGCACGCCGCCGCGGTAGAGCGCGGTCGGACCGAGGACGGTCGTGCCCGCCCACAGCACCACCACGGTGTCGCCGTAGCTCTCCAGCGCCGGCAGCTGCGCGGCGGCGAGGTCGCGGTCGCGCAGCTCCAGGGCGGCGTCGGCGAGCAGCACCGCCCGCACCGGCTCGCGGGCGCCGTGCGCGGGGAACGCGAGCCACCGCGCGACGACGGCGTGCGCCTGCTCCCGCCGCCCGGCCTGGGCGTGGGCCAGCGCGAGGACCGACAGGAACCCGGCGTCGACGGTCGCGGCGAGGTCGACCACCTCGGGCACCAGCGCGCCCATCCGGCGCTCGTGCCAGGCGGCGATGCCCTCGATCGTCTGCCGCGACATCCGGGTGACGTCGGCGGCGGCCGGGGAGGTGGTCGGCGCCTCGCGGACGGCGGCGTCGGCCAGCCGGCGGGCGCCGTCGGCGTCGCCGCGGGCCAGCGCGAGCCCCGCGGACCACCAGGCGTCCAGCTGCAGCAGGTCGCCGTCGCCGCGCCGGGTGGCCAGCTCGGTGAACCGGCGGGACACCGCCGCGGCCTCGTCGGCCTGCACGGTCTCGGTGAGCGCGCAGCGCAGCAGGTGCAGGGCGGTGGCCTCGGCGGCGGGGTCGCCGGCCGACTCGCGCAACAGCGCCCGGGCCAGCTCCACCCGCTGCGCCGCGTGCGCCGGCGTCCAGTCGGCCACGAACCGGGCCACCCGCGCCCGCGGCCGCGCGGACGGGACGTCGCCGGCCGCGGCGAGCGCGCGGTCGGCCAGCTCCCGGCCGCCCGCCTCGCCGGTGGAGGACCGCTGCACAGCCAGCGCGGCGAGGACGGCCGAGGCCAGCTCCGGCGGCAGCGCGTCGGCGCCGGCCGCGGCCTCCTCCAGCAGCGCGACGTCGGTGGCCGCCGGCGCGCCGACCGACGCCCAGTAGCCACCCAGCCCGCCGCCGGCGGAGGCGACGGCGGCGCGGGCCAGCCGCGGCGCGTCGCCGATCCCGCGGGCGAGGTCCGCCGCCGCGCGCAGCGCCGCGCCGCTCTCCTCCAGCAGCCCCAGCCGGCGCAGCGCCCGGCCGCGCAGCAGGTGCAGGTCCGCCGCCAGTGCCGCCTCCCCGGGCGGGACGTGCGCGAGCCCCCGGTCGGCCAGCGCGGCGGACTCCTCCACGCCGGCCCGGTCCAGCGCCTCGCGGGCGGCCCGGAGGCACGCGCGGGCGGCCACCGGGTCCGGCCCGCCCGCCGCGGCCTCGCTGCGGTGCACCGCGATGGCGCCGGCCGCGGTCGCCGCCGCGGGCCCGGCCTCCAGGACGTCGGCCGTCCGGCCGTGCACGCGCGCCCGCTCGACCGGCCCGAGGTCGGTCAGCAGCACCTCGCGCACCAGGTCGTGCGCCACGCGCACCCGGCCGGGGGAGGTCTCGACCAGCAGGCCCGCGGACAGCGCCGTCGTCACCCCGCCGTCGTCGCCGGACACGACGGCGGCCAGCAGGCCGACCGGCACGTCCCGGCCCGCGACGGCGGCCGCGGCCAGCGCGTCGCGCGCGGGCGCGGGCAGCGCGGCCAGCCGCAGCCGGACGACGTCGCGGACCCCGGCCGGCACGGCCTCCCCGGCCGACGGCGGCAGCGCGGCCAGCTCGGTGACGAAGAACGGGTTGCCGCCGGTGCGCTCGGCCAGCGCGGCGACGACGGCGCCGGCCGGGGCGTCCCCGCGCAGCCCGGTGACCAGGTCGGCGACCTCGTCGGCGGCCAGCCCGGCCAGCCGCAGCCGCCGCGCGCCGGGCAGCCGGGCGGCCAGGCCCAGCACGCGGGCGAGCACCGGGTCGGCGGTGGCCTCCTCGCGGCAGGTCACCGCCAGCAGCAGCCGGCTGCCGTGCAGCTGGGACAGGACCACCTCGAGCACGTGCAGGGAGTCGCGGTCGGCCCACTGCAGGTCGTCGAGGACGACGAGCAGCGGCCGCTCGGCGGTGAGGGCGTGCAGCCGGCGGGCGGTGTCCAGGCCGAGGGCGAAGCGGGCGCCGGTGTCCGCGCCGAGCGCCGCCTCGGGCAGTCCGCCGAGCACCTGCTGCCAGGGCCAGTACGGCGGTGCGCCGCCGATCTCGGCGCACCGCCCCCAGCGGACGGCGGCCCCGGCGCGGGCGGCGAACGCCTCGACCAGCCGGGTTTTGCCGATGCCCGGCTCGCCGGTGACGACGACGGCGGTGCCGCGGCCCGCGCCCGCGGCCGCCCACGCCGCCGCCAGCGCGGCGAGCTCGCCGGGCCGGCCGACGAAGCCGTCCCCGGCCGGCTCGGCCCGCGGCGCGGGCACGGCGGCGGGTGCCGGGGTCCGCGCCGGGCCGGCCAGCGCCGCGTCCTGCCGCAGGACGGCGGCCTCGACGTCGCGCAGCTCGGCCGAGGCGTCCAGGCCCAGCTCGTCGGCGACCCGCTCCCGCGTGCGGCGCAGCACGTCCAGCGCGTCACCCTGCCGCCCGGCCCGGTACAGCGCCCGGGCCAGCAGCGCCGCGGTGTGCTCCCGCAGCGGGGCGACGGCGGCCGCCGCGGTGAGGTCGGGCACCAGCTCCGCGCCCGCGCCCAGCGCCAGCCGGGCCTCGGCCAGCCGCTCGACGGCGACCAGCCGCAGCTCCTCCAGCCGCGCCACCGCCGGGACGACGCCCTCCACGTCGGCGACGTCGGCGTAGGGCCGGTCCTGCCACAGCGCCAGCGCCTCGGTGAGCAGCCGGGCGGCCTCCCGGTCGTCGGCGGCGGTGCCGGCGGTGACCAGGTCGGCGAAGGCGTGCGCGTCGACGGCGGTGCGCGGCAGGACCAGCGCGTAGCCGTCCCCGCGGGTGACCAGCACGGCGGCGTCCCGGGCGCCGCGGCCGGGGTCCAGCAGCCGGCGCAGGCGGCTGACGTGGCCCTGCAGGGTCGTCGTCGCGGTGGCCGGCGGGCTGCCGCGCCACAGCCGGTCGGCCAGCGCGGCCGCCGGCACGGTCCGGCCCTCGGCGGCGGCCAGCAGCGCGAGGACCTCGGCGGGCCGGCGCCCGCCGAGGTCCACCGCGGCGCCGTCGCGGAGCAGCCGCGTCGGCCCGAGCACGTCCAGCCGCAGGTCCACGGCCGGGGAGGGTAGGTGGTCCGGGCCCTCCCGGGCTCAGGCGGCTCGCGTGCCGCCGTCGGGGGACCGGCGCAGCGGCGCGACCCGCCACCAGCCGAGCGCGGCGAGCAGCAGCGTGACGGCCCCCGCGGCGCCGGTCTCCGTGGAGAACCACTCGGTGGGCCCGCTGTCGGCGGTCAGCGGCGCGAGCACGTGGTAGAGCAGCGCGTTGAGCACCGCGTGCGCCAGCACGCCGGGCCAGATGCCCCAGCGCAGCTGCATCGAGGCGAGCGCGGCGCCCAGCGAGGTGGTGCCCACGGTCAGGCACAGCAGCGCGAACGGCACCGGGATCCCGGCGGGCGCGCCGCCGAGGAAGAGCACCAGCGGCCAGTGGAACAGCGACCAGGCCAGCCCGCTGACCAGGACGACGGTGCGCGGGCCGGCGACCTCGGCCAGGCGCTGCACCAGCAGGCCGCGCCAGCCGACGTCCTCGGCGAGCGCGAGGGCGACGTAGGGCAGGACCAGCACCGTCAGGCCGAGCGCCACCGTCGGCGTCAGCCCCTCGGAGGCGAAGCCGGCCAGCCCGGTGGCCCACAGCAGGCCGCCGGCGGCCAGCGTCGGCAGCAGGGCCCACAGCCAGGCGGTGCCGAGGCTGCGCCACGACGTCCGGCGGAAGCCCCAGCCGGGCCGGCGCAGCGTCCCGGTGGTGACCAGCCGGGCGAGGACGGCGGCCACCAGGGGGATCAGGGCCTGGCCGAACAGCAGCGCCTGGACCAGCGGCGGCTCCTGGTCGACGTGCGCGACGTCGGCGTCCGCGGCCGCCGCGACGGCGGTCGTCAGGGTGAGCAGGCCGGCGGTGGCGCCGAGGAAGACGCCGATCTCCCGCCACGGCGACGGCCGGGCCGCGGGCGCGGCCGGCGGCGCGGCCGGCGGCGCGGACGGGGACGGGGACGGGGCGGACAGGGACGGGGCGGTGCTCATGGCGGCTCCAGGGGAGGTCGGTCTCGATCGGCGCCCACCGTCGGAGCCGGTGCTGGTCGGGGACTGGTCGGCCGCTGGCGGGGGCGGGACCAGCGGCCCACCAGCGCGCGGGCGCACCGTGCGGGGCATGGAGCCGCTCGACGCCGTCCCCCTGCCCGGCCCTCCCGCCGCCGAGGCGGTGACCGTCCCGCCCGGCTGCCCGCCGCGCCGGCTCGTGGCCCGCGGCGCCGACGTGGTGCTCGTCGTCACCGCCGGCCGCCCGCTGGTCGCGGTCGGCTCCGCGCCGGCGCGGCCGCGCCCGCCCGGCTCGGCGGTCGTCTGCCCGCGGGGCGTGCCCTGGTCGGTGGGCGGCGGGGACGCCGCGGCGCGGGTGGTCGTCGTCGCCGTCCCGGCCGGGCCGCAGGCCGCCCTGGCCACGCTGCTCGGCCCGCCGCCCCTCGACGGGGCCGCGCTGGTGGCGGCCGCCGCCGACGGCGGCCTGGAGGTCGTGCTGGAGCCGGTTCCCGGCGGCTGACGCGGCGCGCGCCCGGCGGTGTCACGATCGGGGTGTGAGCAGCGACACAGCAGCGGACCCGACCGCCCTCGGCGAGCCGGCCGCCGTCCCGCGCGGGCCGGTCACCTCGGCCTCCTACTCGATCACCGTGCGGCTGACCGCCGACGGCGACCCGGCGAGCATCGGCCGGATCGCGACGGCGGTGGGCGAGGCCGGCGGCGCGGTGACCGCCATCGACGTCGTCGACTCCCGGCCCGACGGGCTGACCGTCGACGTGACCTGCTCGGCCGCCGACGCCGCGCACTCCGAGGAGATGGTCACCGCGCTCGGCGCCGTGCCCGGGGTGGCCGTCCGCAAGGTCAGCGACCGCACGTTCCTGCTGCACCTCGGCGGCAAGCTCGAGGTGGCGTCCAAGGTGCCGCTCAAGACCCGCGACGACCTGTCGATGGCCTACACGCCCGGGGTGGCGCGGGTGTGCCTGGCGCTGGCCGAGCACCCCGAGGACGTGCGCCGGCTGACCATCAAGGGCAACACCGTCGCCGTCGTCACCGACGGGTCGGCCGTCCTGGGCCTGGGCGACCTCGGGCCCGGCGCCGCCCTGCCGGTGATGGAGGGCAAGGCGGCGCTGTTCAAGCGGTTCGCCGACATCGACGCCTGGCCGATCTGCCTGGACACCCAGGACGTCGACGAGATCGTGCGCACCGTCGAGCTCATCGCGCCCGGCTTCGGCGGCATCAACCTCGAGGACATCGCCGCGCCGCGCTGCTTCGAGATCGAGGCCCGGCTGCGCGAGCGGCTCGACGTCCCGGTCTTCCACGACGACCAGCACGGGACGGCGATCGTGGCGCTGGCCGCGCTGCGCAACGCCCTGCGCGTGGTGGACAAGCGGCTCGCCGACGTGCGGATCGTCGTCGCCGGGGCCGGCGCCGCCGGGACGGCGATCGTGCACCTGCTGCTCGCCGCCGGCGCCGGGCAGGTGCTCGTGTGGGACCGCGAGGGGATCCTCTCGCCGGACGACGAGCGGCTGTCCCCGGCCAAGGCCGACCTCGCGCGGCGCACCAACCCCGCGGGCGTGCGGGGCGAGCTGCCCGACGCGCTGGCCGGCGCCGACGTGTTCATCGGGGTGAGCGCCGGCAACGTGCTGCCGGTGGAGGCGCTGGCCGCCATGGCCGAGCGGGCGGTGGTCTTCCCGATGGCCAACCCGACGCCGGAGGTCGACCCGGTCCGGGCCCGGCAGCACGCCGCCGTCGTCGCCTCGGGCCGGTCGGACCTGCCCAACCAGATCAACAACGTGCTGGCCTTCCCCGGCGTCTTCCGGGGGTTGCTGGACGCCCGCGCCACCGAGATCAGCACCGGGATGCTGCTGGCGGCGGCCGACGCGCTGGCGGCGATCGTCCGCGACGACCAGCTCAACGCCAACTACATCATCCCGAGCGTGTTCGACCCCGCCGTCACGCAGGCGGTGGCCGCCGCGGTCGCCGACGCCGCCCGCGCCGAGCCGGGCGCGACCGCGACGGTCACCGACCGGACGTCGTTCGTCGGGTGAGCGCCGCGCGGACGGGCACCGCGCACTTCCGCGGGAGTGCACACGTCCGGGGACGACGGGAGGCGGCGACGGCGGGGATCATGGCCGGGTGCCCGAGTTGCCCGAGGTGGAGGCGCTGGCCGCGTTCCTGCGCGAGAACGCCGTCGGCCGGGTGGTCGCGCGCGCCGACCTGACCGCGCTGCAGGCGCTCAAGACGTTCGACCCGCCGCTGTCGGCCCTGGCCGGGCTGGAGGTCACCGGCGCAGCCCGGCACGGCAAGTTCCTCGACCTCGACGTCTCCGGGCTGCACCTGGTCGTGCACCTCGCCCGCGCCGGGTGGCTGCACTGGCGCACCGGCCTGCCCACCGCGCCGCCCAGGCCCGGCAAGGGGCCGCTCGCCCTGCGCGTCCACCTCGACGACGGCAACGGCTTCGACCTCACCGAGCAGGGCACCCGCAAGAGCCTCGCCGTCCACCTGGTCCGCTCGCCGTCGGAGGTCCCCGGCATCGGCCGGCTCGGCCCCGACGCCCTCGTCGTCGACCGCGAGCAGTTCGCCGCGCTGCTGGCCGGGCGGCACGCGCAGCTCAAGGGCACGCTCACCGACCAGACCGTGCTGGCCGGCGTCGGCAACGCCTACTCCGACGAGATCCTGCACGCCGCCCGGCTCTCGCCGTTCAAGATGGCCGACAGGCTCTCCGACGACGAGCTGGTCCGGCTGTACGACGCGCTGCGGGCCACGCTCACCGACGCGCTGGAGCGCCAGGTCGGCCAGGCGGCGGCGACGCTCAAGGGCGAGAAGCGGTCGGGGCTGCAGGTGCACGCCCGCACCGGCCTGCCGTGCCCGGTGTGCGGCGACACCGTCCGCGAGGTCAGCTTCGCCGACACCTCGCTGCAGTACTGCCCGACCTGCCAGACCGGCGGCAAGCCGCTGGCCGACCGGCGGATGAGCAAGCTGCTGCGCTGAGAGCGGTCCCCGGTCCGGGCCCGAGGAGGTCCTCGCCCGCTGGCCGGACCCGGCGCGCTCCTCGCCGGCTGCGACGAGGTCGTCCCCGGCGCCCTGGCGGTGCTGGACCGGCACGGCCGGCAGGTCCCCGGCGACGTCGCGGTCGCCGGGTCCGACGACGTCCCCGTCGGGTCACCGGGCTGACGACGGCGACGCACCCGGGAGAGCGGATCGCCGGCGCGGCGGTGCGGGCCGTGCCCACCCGCGCCCGGCTCACCGGGGCGACCGCCGAGGGGACGGTGTTCCTCCCCCCCGGAGCCGGTCGTGCGCCGCAGCGCCTGGGCGTCAGCCGGCCCGCAGGGCCATCAGCCGGGAGAGCACCCGCGCGAGCACGGTGCCGCTCACGCCGGCGGCGTCGTGCGCGCCCGTGCCGGGCCCGGGCGAGCCGACCGCGGTCCACCAGTCCTCCAGCGGCGGCGGCGCCAGGACGTCGACCCGCTGGCCAGGCCGCGGCACGAGCACCTGCACGTCCGAGCGCCCGGCAGCGGCGAGCAGCCGCTGCACCGGCTCGTCCCAGCGGTGGAAGGCGAGGTTGAACGTGGCCCAGTGCACCGGCAGCAGCACCCCGCCGCCGAGGTCGCCGTGCGCGCGCACCGCCTCCTCGGGGTCCATGTGGATGTGCGCCCAGGCCTCGTTGTAGGCGCCGATCGGCAGCAGCGTGAGGTCGAAGCGGCCCAGCCGGGCGCCGATGCCCGCGAAGGCGGGGGTGTAGCCGGTGTCGCCGCCGAAGAAGACGCGGTGCCGCGGCCCGGCCACCACCCACGACGACCACAGCGTGGTGTCGCGGGTGAGGTAGCGGCCGGAGAAGTGCCGCGCCTCGGTGCAGGTGATCGTCAGGTCGCCGACCGTCGTCGCGCCGTCCCAGTCCAGCTCGACGACGCGGTCCTCCGGCACGCCCCAGTGCCGCAGGTGCACGCCCACGCCGAGCGGGACGACGAACGGCGCGTCCTGCTGCTCGACCAGCGCCCGCACCGTGGGCAGGTCCAGGTGGTCGTAGTGGTCGTGCGAGACGAGCACGGCGTCGACGCGGGGGAGGGACTCCACCGGCGCCGGCGGCTCGTGCAGCCGGGTGGGGCCGAACACCGGCGACGGCGAGACGCGGTGCCCCCACACCGGGTCCACCAGCACGCGGGCGCCGTCGACCTCCAGCAGCACGCTCGAGTGCCCGAACCAGGTGACGGCGAGCTCGCCGGCCTGGGCCGGGACCTCCGGGCGGGCCAGCGGCACCGGGCGGGCCGGCAGGCCGACGTGCCGGTCGTCGTGCCACTGCCGGAGCAGGCCGCGGCGGGCGTTGGGCGGCGGCAGCGTGGGCGTGGGCAGCGTGTTGTGGAACTTCCCGTGCGACCACTGCGGCGAGCCGGCCGCCGTGGGCCGGATCTCCCGCCGGCCGGCACCGATCGCCGTGGGCAGCCCCCACAGCGCGCGGGCCAGCCAGCCCGCGGGGAGGGCCAGGGCGGCGGCGGTCAGGGCGGTGCGGCGCGCTCGGTCTCGGCGCAGGGCGGGCGACGGCACGACGTCCATGTTCCCAGCCGCGCCCGGGCGGCCGCCGCGACCCGCGTCACCGTCCCGGTCGCCGTACCGTCGGCCCCACGGCGAGGAGGAGGCGGGATGTCCCAGGAGGAGGTCCGGCCGGGCCCGGCCGGCGGTGCCGGGCCGGACGACGAGGGCGGGGACCCGGCGTGCTGGCTGGCGCGGGTGTGCCCGGCGTGCGGGCGCATGGCCGACGAGGACCCGCCCACCCGCTGCCCCGCCTGTGGCGAAGAGCTCGAGCCGGCCTGACGCCGTCCTGGCCCACCGCGGAGCGTCCTGGCCCACCGCGGAGCGTCCTGGCTCACCGTCGACACCGAGCCAGGACGCGGCACGATCAGCTCACCTGATCGTGCTCAGCGGCCGGCGGCGAAGTCGGCCAGGGCGCGGCGCAGCGCCAGGCCGTGCCGGTCGGAGCGCACGTGCAGCTCGTCGCGCGCCGACAGCGGCAGCCCGGTGCTGGCCAGCTGTGCCTGCAGCTCGAGGTCCTCGGCCAGCGCCCGCTGGGTGCGGGCGACCTCGGCGGCCACCACGTCCGGCCCCGGCAGCGGCTCGCCGTGCCCCGCGCGCAGCAGCACGCACGCGTGGACGCGGGTGGAGTCGGCGTCCTCGGGCTGCAGGAGGAACAGCGTCGTCGTCGCCGCGCCGGAGGCCGGGGACTCCAGCCGCCGCCGCAGCTGGAACGGCGCGCGGTGGACGGCGGTGGCCACCGTCGCGCCCTGCTCGCGCACGCTCGTGAACCCGCCCGGCTCCGGCGTCACCTCGGGGGCCGGCGCGCCGTCCTCGGGATCGCCGTGCACGAACGGGCCGTGCGTGGGATCGAGGAGGGCGTCGGCCAGCGGCCCGGCCGGGCCGGCCGAGCGGACCGGCGTCAGCCAGCCGCGGACGAAGCGGCGGTCGCCGTCCTCGGGCAGCTCGAGCGGGACGTCGCGGGGCTCGGCCGGCGCCAGCCAGACGACGCCGAACCGCTCGCGCACGCCCCACGCCGGCGGGTCCGCCGACAGGCCGTCCGCGCCGCGGGACAGCGCCCACGTGCGGCCGAGCAGCCGGACCTGCAGCCAGCCGCCGGGCCGCAGCTCGCGGGACAGCGCGACCGGGTGCCAGGCGTGCTCCAGCGACGGGTCGAGGTTGCCGAACACCGGCCCCGGCGGCGGCCCGGGGGCCGGAGCGGGCTCGGGCACCGGCTCGGCGGCGGGGGCCGGCGGGAGGGCGACGACGGTCCGCTCGGGCGCGAGCCAGACCCAGCCGTGCCGCTCCTCCACCGCCCACGGCACCGGCAGGTCCGCCCGCGGCGGCGGGCTGCCGTCGGGCCCGAGGGAGGGGACGTCCACGCAGCGGCCGTCGGCGTCGAAGCGCCAGCCGTGGTACGGGCACTGCAGCCGGCCCCCGACGACGGCACCCGCCGCCAGCGGGACCAGCCGGTGCGGGCACCGGGCCGGGAAGGCGCTGACCTCCCCGCCGGGCCGCAGCCGGACGACGACGTACGCGCGTCCCCCGGCGCCCACCGGCACCGGCGTCGTCCCGACCTCGGTGGCGCGGGCCACCGGGAACCACCCCGTCGACCGTCCGGTCGACGTGCCTGCCGTCGCGGTCATGCCGTCCAGTGCACCGCCGGCGCACTACCGCGGCGTTACGGCGGTCGGAAGCTCAGGTCACGGCTCCGCACCGATAGTCTCGATCATTTCCGACTCAACCGTCGCCGACCTATGGTGAGCGCCGTCACACGTCCGGAACAGGTCGACACGAGGGGGCACAGCCGTGACCGAACCCGCCGAACGGCGGTTGCTGACGCCGGAGGAGTACCGGCAGGCACAGGACTCGCCGGAGTTCACGGAACTGCGCAGGCGCTTCCGGGCCTTCGCGTTCCCGATGACCGTGGCCTTCCTGGCCTGGTACCTGCTCTACGTCCTGCTCTCCACCTACGCGCCGGACTTCATGGCGACCCGGGTGTTCGGCAACGTCAACCTCGGGCTCCTGCTGGGGCTCGGCCAGTTCCTGTCGACGTTCGTGATCACCCACGTGTACGTGTCGCACGCGAACCGGCGCACGGACCCGATCGCCGACGAGATGCGCGAGCGGCTCGAGCACCACGAGTACGCCGCCGGCCACCGCGCCGCCACCGACCTCGGGAAGGGGGCCACGCGTGCCCGTTGACGTGCTCGCCGCCGACGCCACCATCGGGACGCCGGCGCTCAACATCGCGATCTTCGGCGCGTTCGTGCTGGTCACGCTGGTCATCACCTTCCGGGCCAGCCGCAACAACAAGAGCGCGGCGGACTACTACGCCGCGGGCCGCAACATCAGCGGCACCCAGAACGGCCTGGCCATCGCGGGCGACTACCTGTCGGCTGCCTCGTTCCTCGGCATCGCCGGGGCCATCGCCGTCTACGGCTACGACGGCTTCCTGTACTCGATCGGCTTCCTCGTCGCCTGGCTGGTGGCGCTGCTGCTGGTCGCCGAGCTCATGCGCAACACCGCCCGGTTCACCATGGCCGACGTCCTGGCCTTCCGGATGCGGCAGGGCCCGGTGCGCACCGCCGCGGCCATCTCCACGCTCGCGGTGTCGCTGTTCTACCTGCTGGCCCAGATGTCGGGCGCCGGCGGGCTGGTGACCCTCCTGCTGGGGGTCACCGGTGAGGCCGCGCAGGCGCTGGTCGTGGTCCTCGTCGGCGCCCTGATGATCATCTACGTGCTGGTCGGCGGCATGCGCGGCACGACCTGGGTGCAGATCATCAAGGCCTCGCTGCTGATCGCCGGCGCGCTGGTCATGACCCTGTGGGTCCTCGGCGAGTTCGGCTTCAACCTGTCCTCGCTGCTGGGCGGCGCGCAGGCCAACGCGGTCGAGGGCCGCGACGTCCTGGCGCCCGGCGCGCAGTACGGCGCGACCAGCACGTCGAAGCTCGACTTCGTCTCGCTGGGCCTGGCCCTGGTGCTCGGCACGGCGGGCCTGCCGCACGTGCTCATGCGCTTCTACACCGTGCCGACGGCGAAGGACGCCCGTCGCTCGGTGGTCTGGGCGATCTGGCTGATCGGCATCTTCTACCTGTTCAGCCTGGTCATCGGCTATGGCGCGGGCGCCCTGGTCGGCGCGGAGACCGTCCTCGGCGCACCCGGTGCGGTCAACTCCGCCGCGCCGCTGCTGGCCTTCGAGCTCGGCGGCACGGTGCTGCTCGGCATCATCGCGGGCGTCGCGTTCGCGACGATCCTCGCGGTGGTCGCCGGCCTGACGATCACCGCGTCGGCCTCGTTCGCGCACGACGTCTACGCGTCGGTCATCAAGAAGGGCAACGTGCCGCCCAACGGCGAGGTGCGGGTCGCCCGCATCACCGCCGTCGTCATCGGGGCGATCTCGATCGGCCTGGGCATCCTCGCCCTGCAGGCCGGGCTGAACATCGCCTTCCTGGTGGCCCTGGCCTTCGCCGTCGCGGCGTCGGCGAACCTCCCGACGATCCTCTACACGCTGTTCTGGAAGCGGTTCACCACCCAGGGCGCGCTGTGGTCGATGTACGGCGGCCTGATCGCCTGCATCGTGCTGATCGTCTTCTCGCCGGTCGTGTCGGGTGCGCCGGTCAACCCGGCCACCGGGCTGTCCCCGTCGCTGTTCCAGGACGTGGACTTCCACTGGTTCCCGCTGAACAACCCCGGCATCGTGTCCATCCCGCTGTCGTTCTTCCTCGGCTGGCTGGGCACGGTCCTGTCCAAGGAGAAGCCGGACCTGGACAAGACCGCCGAGCTGGAGGTCCGCTCGCTCACCGGGATCGGTGCGGAGAAGGCCGTCGCCCACTGAGAGGACCTCCTGGCCCCCACCCCTCGCTCCGCTCGGGGCGGGACCCTGCCAGGGGGCCGTTCCAGCACCTCACCTGCCGAGGCGCGCGTCCCCGACGGGGGCGCGCGCCTCGCGCGTTCAGGCGGCGCGGGCGGCGGGCACGGCCTCGGGGAGGGCGGTGTCGGGCAGCGCGGCGTCGACGGCGGTGACGGCCGCCGCGGTGGAGGGAGCGGCGCGGCGGGAGCGCCGCAGCGCCCAGCGGGTGACGACGGCGGCGAGGACCACCAGGCCGGCCAGGGCCTCGCGGACCGAGCCGGTGGCGGCGCCGGCCACGGCGACGGCGAGCGCCGCGGCGTAGACCGCCGTCAGGACGACGGCGGGGGTGGGCAGGTGCACGGGGACCTCCGGGGACTGCCGTTCTGGGGCGCGGCCCCGCCGGCCGGCGGCCGGGCTGCGGGAGCCCGGCCGCCGGCGCGGCGACGGCGCGGTGATCGGGAGTTCAGCGGCTCACTTGAGCAGGTCCTTGGCCTTCTGCAGCAGCGTGTGGGCCTCGGTCTGCGGGGTGTCGTAGAGCCGCGGGTCGCCCGGGACCAGCGTCGGGGCGTCGGCCGTCGCCTCGATCGCCGCGGCACGGAACTGGTTGTCCGTGCCGTCGAGCGCGGGGCCGGAGGCCCAGCGGCCGTTGGCGGCCTCGGGGCCGTCGGAGGCCTGGATGAAGGTGTAGCCCAGGTCGCCGACCTCGTCCGACAGCGGGAAGGCCTCGGGCACCGGCAGCCCCTCGAGACCGTCCTCCTTGAGCTGCTCGACGGCGGCCAGCCACTGCTGCTGGTGCATGTGGTCGCGGGTGATGAGGAACCGCAGCATGTCCTTGACGCCCGGGTCGTCGGTCATGTTGTAGAGCCGGGCCACCTGCAGCCGGCCCTGCATCTCGGCGGTGGCGTTGTAGTAGAAGTCGGCCATCAGGTTGCCGGAGGCGGTGACGTACGCGCCGGACCACGGGTTGCCCATCGAGTCCATGTAGGACGCGCCCTGCCCGTTCTGGATCAGGTGCTGCGGGTTGTGCTGGCCGTAGCCGGCCGCGGCCTCCTTGGTGCGGTCGGCCGAGTCCGGCTTCAGCGGCGCGTGGTCGAGCAGCCGGTCGATCATCGTCACGATCATCTCGACGTGGGCCAGCTCCTCGGTGCCGATCGAGAGGAGCATGTCCTTGTACTTGCCGGGCAGGCGGGTGTTCCAGCCCTGCAGCAGGTACTGCGTGGCGACGGTCATCTCGCCCCACTGACCGCCCAGGATCTCCTGCATCTTGCGGGCGAAGTCCGGGTCGGGGCCGTCGGGCTTGGCCTCGTACTGCAGGGCGTGGGTGTGCGTGAACACGGGTTCTCCCTCACTCGGCTTGCGTCGTCGCGCCGCCGCCGCTGCGGCGACACCCCGGATCTGCCCCCGCGGGGTGGCCCGCCGGTGCCGTCCCGTGGCCCTCCGGTGCCACGTCGTCCGGCCTCCGGGCCCCACTCCTCGCGCCGCCTCGCGGGCCGGCTCAGGTCAGGGGACTCGGTCAGGAGGGGGACCTCACCGGTCGGGGAGCTGGACGCAGAGGGTGAGGCCGGCGTCGGAGGTGGCCCAGACGACGGCGCCCCCGAGGTCGTGCGCGTGGCGCTGCACCGACCACAGGCCCAGGCCCGTGAGGTCGACCGGCGGCGAGTCGTGGCGCAGGTACTGCACGACCCGCTGCGGGTGCGCCACGTCCTGGGTGAGCGCCAGCCGGACCCAGCGGTCGCGGTGGACCGCCGTGAGCAGCACCGGGGCGCCGTCGCCGTGCCGGTGGGCGTTCTCCAGCAGGTTGGTGAGGATCCGCTGCACGCGCGCGTCGGCGACGTTCACCCCGGCGGCGCACTCCTGCACCGCCAGGGTGAGCTGCCGCAGCGGCAGCCCGGAGGCGGCCACCGACGCGCGGACGACGTCGCCGAGCCGCCGGCCGCTCGGGGCCTGCCGCGTCGCCCCGCCGGAGGCGTCGGCGGTGCGCAGCATCGAGGACAGGTGGGCGGTCTGCGCGCGGGCCAGCTCCAGCAGCTCCTCGCGCTGGGTGGGCTGGCGGTCCAGCGAGCCGAGCAGCGCCTCCAGCGAGGCCAGCGGGCTGCGCATGTCGTGGCACATCGCCCGCAGCAGCGCGCCCTCCGGTGTGGGTGGCGGCTCCTGGCCCGGCCGCGGGCCGCGGGCGGCGCGGACGACGTGCTCGCGCACCACGCGAGCCAGGTCGGTGAGCAGCCGTCCGGAACCGGACCGGACGGTACGGGGTGTGTCGGGGGCCAGGGTCACGGGCACCTCCGGGTGCGGGGAGCCCGGTGCGCGGACGCATCGGGCCGGGTGAGGAGAGTCGTGGGGTCGACCGACGCCGGGGCTGGGCGTCAGACGTACGTGGACGTGGTCGTGGTGGACGACCACCCGTTGTTCAGCCGGGGGCTGTCCCTGCTGCTCCCCGGTGTGAGTGAGGGCCGGGTGCGCGTGGTGGCCACCACCGACGACGCCTCGGCGGCCGCCGCGCTGGTGCGCCGCCACCACGCGGACGTCGCCGTCGTGGACCTGCACATGCCGCCCCCGGGCGGCGTGCGCGCCATCGCGGCCATCCGGCGGGCCGACCCGGCGGTGCGCGTGGTGGCGCTGTCCGGGCTGGCCGAGGCCGACGCGGCGCTCGAGGCCCTGCGGGCGGGGGCGGCGGGCTTCCTGCCGAAGTCCGCGGATCCGGAGCACCTCGTCCGCCCGCTGTTGTCGGTGCTCGACGGCTGGTCGGTCATCCCCGAGGCCCTGCTGCGCCAGCTGCTCGACGACGCCGCACCCACCGGCGAGCAGACCGTCGCCGACCGGCTGACCAGCGACGAGCGCCGGCTGTGGCGGTTGGTGGCCGACGGCACGAGCACCGTCGACATCGCCACCACGCTGCACGTGTCCGAGCGGACCGCCAAGCGGCTGGTCGCCTCGCTGCTGCGCAGCCTCGGGGTGGCCACCCGCGTGGAGGCGGCCGCGCTGGCCGGCCGCGTCGGCCTCGGCAAGGGGGCCGGCGGCGGCCTGCGCTGAGCGGGCGTACCGCGTGGCGGCGGTCATCGAGCGCCGGGCTACCCGGGCGGATGATCGACACTCCCGCGTTCCGGTGACCTGGCCCCGACGGGCCAGCGACCTCCCCGGTCAGCCGGTCGGGCGGGGCGCTCCCGTGCCGGGCGCCGCGGCCCACGGTCCCGACGCGGCGACGGTGAAGGCCGCGACGTCGTCGGCGGCCATGTCCACCGCGGCGTAGCCGCCGTTGCCGGCGCCGACGCAGGCCACGACGGTGGCCAGGCCCGCGCGCCGCTGGAACCAGGTCTGCCGGACCTGCCAGCCGACGACGGCCCGCCGCTGCAGCACCGCCTGCTCGCGCACCAGCAGCCCGCTGCGCACGCTGAACGAGCCGGGCCCGGTGGCGTGGCCGAGCGCGGCGTAGCGGCCGAGGCCCAGCGGCACGCCGAGCACGGTGAGCACGATCCCGGCGGCGAGCACGCCCCAGAAGCCGGTGAGGAGCGTCAGCGCGGCCCCGGCCGCGGCGACCAGCAGCCCGGTGCCGACCGCGCGGACCACCGCCCGCCGGCGGGCGGCGGGCGGGTGCGGCGTCAGCGGGCCCGGGTCGTCGACCAGCAGGCCGAGCAGCCGCACCGCCTCCGCGCGCGGGCCCAGGGGGAACAGCTGGCCGCGCCGGCTGGCCGCGCCCAGGCCGGTGACCAGGGCGTTGACCCGCGCGGCCCGCACCAGCCGCATGCCCAGCCCCTCGGCGAGGGTGCCGCCGCGGATCCGGTCCACCTCCAGCTCGGTGTGCCGCCGGGTCACCAGCCCGCGGACGGCGACCAGCGAGCCCCCGCGGCGCACCAGCCGGAAGCCCCAGTTGACCACCGCCGCCCCGGCGACCGCCCCGACCGCGAGCAGCACCACCGCGACCACCGCGGTGACGACGAGGACGCGGACGTCGGTGAGGTCGGGGCCGGTCAGGTCGGGGCGCAGGTCCCGGGGCAGCTCCTGCAGCAGCCGCGACAGCGCGCCGACGGCGGCCAGCGGCACGGCGAGGTAGCTTGCGACCAGCGGCGCGTACAGCAGCCAGCGCCGGTCGAACCGGGCCAGCTCCTGCTCGGCCGGCTCCGCCGGCGGCGGGGCGGACGGGTCCGTGCCGGGGGACACCGCCGCGGCCCGCCGGTGGGTGAGCACCGAGGTCCGCAGCCGGTCGCCCTCCGCCCGCGGGACGCCGTCGACGACGACCTCCTCGTCCCCGCCGGTGAGCGTGCCGGCCGCGGCGTCGACGCGGACGCGGACCAGCCCGAACAGCCGGTGCAGCGCCGGCGCCTCGACCTCCACGCCGCGGATCCGGTCGTTGGGCACCGTGCGCACCGACCGCGCGAGCAGGCCGCGCGTGACGACCACCGCGGACGCGGTGTCGAGGTAGGTGGTCCGCCACCACGTCAGCGCGGCGAACAGCAGCGACAGCGCCGTCACCGCCACGACCAGCGCGACGACGACCCCCGGCCCGTCCACGCCCACCGCGGCGACGACGGGGATCGCCGCCGGCACCACCTGCCGGGCCTGGCGGAAGGTGACGGTGTGCACGAGCACGACGAGCGGCGAGGTGCGCCGAGGGGCGGTCGTCTCGGGCGCCGTCAGGACCGGGTCCGTCACGTGGCCTCGTCCCGCACCTGCTCGGCCCGGCGGGCCAGGTCGTCGGCCACCCGCTCGGCGACGGCGACCTCCAGGTGCGGCACCCGGACGGTGCCCTGCGACGAGGCGGTCAGCACCGCGACGCTGGCCAGCCCGTAGAGCTGCTGCAGCACGCCGCGGGTGACGTCGACGGTCTGGATCCGGGCGACCGGCACCAGCGTCCAGGTGCGGCTCAGCCAGCCGGTGAGGGTGTGCACCGCGTCCGCGGTGACCTCCCAGCGGTGCACCCGGTAGCGGATCCAGGGCCGCACCCCGATCGCCACCACCGCGTACCCGACCAGGAGCACCGGCAGCAGCCACCGCAGGACCGGCACCGGCCCGCCCACCGACGCCGGCACGGTCAGCACGAGCGCCGCCACGAGCACGCCGTAGACGAGCGTGCCGATGACGCCCTGGGTGACCCACAGCCAGATGGCCGAGCGCGACAGCGACCAGGCCGGCTCGCGGACCGGGGGCGCGGGGGGAGCGGACGTCACGGCCCGATCCTCCCAGCCCCCGGCGCGGCCGGGTCCCTGCGCCGGGGCTGGGAGGATCGGGCGCATGATGCCCCAGCAGGTCCCGACCGTGTCCGCCGCCGAGGTGCCCGAGGACGCCGTGCTCCTCGACGTCCGCGAGGACGGCGAGTGGGTGGCAGGGCACGCCGAGGGCGCCACGCACATCCCGATGGGCGACGTCCCGGCCCGGCTCGACGAGGTCCCCGACGGCGACCCGGTCTACGTCGTCTGCCGCAGCGGCGGGCGCTCGGCGCGGGTCGCCGCGTGGCTCAACCTCAACGGCTACGACGCGGTGAACGTCGGCGGCGGCATGGGGGAGTGGGAGGCGGCGGGCCGGCCCCTGGTGAGCGAGACCGGCCGGCCGCCCTTCGTCCGCTAGGACCCCGACTCAGGACCTTGGCGCGTACTCCGCGAAACGGGTGCGCAGGTCCTTCTTCGAGAACTTGCCGACGCTGGTCTTGGGCACCTCGTCGATGAACTCGACGGCGTCGGGCATCCACCACTTGGCCACCAGCGGCTTCAGGTGCTCGAGGATCTCCTCCTCGGTCGCCTCCTCGCCGTCCTTGAGGACGACGCAGGCCAGCGGCCGCTCGTCCCACTTCGGGTGCGGGATGCCGACGACCGCGGCCTCCTTGACCTTCGGGTGGCTCATGATCGCGTTCTCGAGGTCGACCGAGCTGATCCACTCGCCGCCGGACTTGATGAGGTCCTTGGTGCGGTCGGCGATGCGGATGGAGCCGAAGGGGTCCATCGCCGCGACGTCGCCGGTGCGCATCCAGCCGTCGTCGGTGGTCAGGACGACGCCGGCGTCGGGGTTGTAGTAGTCCTTCGCGCACCACGGGCCGCGGACCTGCAGCTCGCCGGTGGCCTTGTCGTCCCACGGCTGCGGCTCGAGGGTCTCGGCGTCGACGATGCGCGCCTCGACGCCGAGGAACGGGATGCCGGCGCGGGCGCGCTGGGCCGCCTTGGTCTCGTCGTCGGCGTCGGCGTACCGCTTGGGCAGGACCCCGGAGGAGGCGACCGGGTGGGTCTCGGTCATGCCCCAGGCCTGCAGGATCGGCAGCCCGACCTGCTCGCGGTAGGCCTCCGACAGCGCCTTGGGCACCGCGGAGCCGCCGCAGCCGATGTCGCGCAGCTTGTGCGGCTTGCCGGCCAGGTGCGGCAGCACGCCCTGCCAGATGGTCGGGACGCCGGCGGTGAAGGTGACGCCCTCCTCGACGATGAGCTTCGCCAGCGCCTCGGGCTGCATCATCGGCCCGGGCATGACCAGCGAGGCGCCGGCGGCCGGGGCGGCCTGGGCGATGCCCCAGGCGTTGGCGTGGAACATCGGCACGACCGGCATGGCGACGTCCTGGATGCCGAGGCCGAAGGCGTTCGGCTGCATCACGCCCATCGTGTGCAGGAACGTCGAGCGGTGGCTGTAGACCACGCCCTTGGGGTTGCCGGTGGTGCCGGACGTGTAGCACATCGAGGCGGCGCGGTTCTCGTCCTCGACGTGGAAGTCGACCGGCTGCGCCTCGGCCAGCAGCGTCTCGTAGTCCAGGACGCGCGGGTCGTCGGGGATCTCGTTGTCGCCGCCGTCGTCCATGACGACGACGTGCCTGACCGTCTTCATCGTGTCGACCAGCGGCCAGAACAGCGGCAGGACGGTGCGGTCGACGAAGACCACCTCGTCCTCGGCGTGGTTGGCGATGTAGGTCAGCTGCTCGGGGAACAGCCGGATGTTGAGGGTGTGCAGCACCCGCCCGGTGGCCGGCGCGGCGAAGTACAGCTCCAGGTGCCGCTGGCTGTTCCAGCCGAAGGTGCCGACCCGGCCGTCCTCGCTGACGCCGAGGGTGTCGAGGACCCCGCCCAGCCGGCGGGTCCGATCGGCCCACTCGGCGTAGGTGCTGCGCACCGGTCCGGTCGGGCTGCCGGTGACGATCGTCCCGTCGCCGTAGTGCTGCTCGACGTGCCGGAAGATCGCGTCGATCGTGAGAGGGAAGTCCTGCATGAGGCCGCGCATGGCGGCATCGTGCCAGTGACCGCGCTCACGATCTACCGCGGAGTACGCCGCTCCAGCTCCCTCAGGGCGTCGGTGCCGACCCAGCGGGCGCCGGGGCCGCCCGACCGCAGCTCCCGTGGGGGGGGGGGGGGGGGGGGGGGGGGGGGGGGGGGGGGGTGGGGGGGGGGGGGGGGCGCGCCGCGGGCGCCCGCGCCGCCGACCGGGGCCGCGGCCGGGGCCCGCGCTGCGCCCCC